>CAZFOT010000005.1:0-51442 GCA_964520365.1 uncultured Hydrogenophaga sp. | reverse complement strand
ACCTGGGCATGAAGGAAACGGGAGCGCGCGGCGAGCGGCGCTGGAAGAAGAAGAAAACCTGGAGATGACGCGACATGCCACGACTCTGGAATCTTGACCACTTCAAGCCGCGGCACGACATCGTCGTGCCGGGCGAGACCATTCCCGACATGTTCTGGAACGCGGTGGAACGCCGCGGTGACAGTGTGCTGATGCGGCAGAAGGACTTCGGTCTCTGGCGCGCGTGGAGCTGGCGGGAGGTCGGCGGCATCGTCCGCGAGCTGACCATGGGGCTGGTCGCCACCGGGCTGCGCCCGGGCGAATGCGTCTCCATCCTGGCCAACACCTCGGTGGAGTGGGTCTGGGCCGACCTGGCCGTGCTGTCGGCCGGCGGCGTGGCCAACGGCATCTATCCCACCGATGCGGCGGATCAGGTGAAGTACATCTGCGAGGACTCGCGCAGCGTGGTGCTGTTCGTCGAGGACGAGGAACAGCTGGACAAGGCGCTGGCGGTGCGCGGCAGCCTGCCGGCGCTGCGCCAGATCGTGCTGATCGACACGACCGGGCTGGTCCGCTTCAGCGACCCGATGGTGATCACGCTGGACGAACTGCGCCGCCTGGGCGCCGCGCGCGATGCCGAGCAGCCCGGCGTGTTCGATGCCGTGCGCCGTGCGCGCCAGCCGGAGGACCTGGCGATCCTGGTCTACACCTCGGGCACCACGGGCCGGCCCAAGGGGGCGATGCAGTCGCACCGCAATCTGCTGACGGCCGTGCGGGGCAACGATTCGATCCTGCCGCAGGACGAGCTCGATGAGCGCATGTGTTTCCTGCCCCTGTGCCACGTGGCCGAGCGCGTCGTCGGCATGTACTCCTCGCTCTACACCGGCACGAAGATGAACTTCGTGGAGAACCCGGACACGGTGCCCGAGAACGTGCGCGAGATCGCGCCCACCGTTTTCGGCGGCGTGCCGCGCCTGTGGGAGAAGTTCTATTCGGCCGTGACCATCGCCGTCAAGGAGGCCGGCCCGGTGCAGCAGCGGGCCTATGCCTGGGCCCTTTCGGTCGGCCACGAGGTGGCCGACCGTGTGCTCGAGGGCCGGCCGGTGAGTCCCTGGCTGAAGCTGAAGTACCAGCTCGCGGGCCTGGCGTCGCTCGACAACGTGCGCCGCTTCATCGGCATCCACCGCTGCCGCTTCCTGGTGACCGGCGCGGCGCCGATCGCGCCGGACCTGATCCGCTGGTACCTGGCGCTCGGTATTCCCATGCTGGAAGCCTGGGGCCAGACCGAGTGCGGGGGCATTGCCACCTCCATGCCTGCGAATGGCATCCGCCTGGGCTCCATCGGGCGCGCCTGCGCGTTCAACGAGGTGCGCGTCGATGCCGCCACCGGCGAACTGCTGGTGCGCGGCGCCAACGTCTTCATGGGCTACCTCAACCAGCCGGAGAAAACGGCGGAAACCATCGACGCCGACGGCTGGCTGCACACCGGCGACGTGGGTGCGGTCGATGCGGGCGGCTACTTCCGGATCACCGACCGCATGAAGGACATCATCATCACCGCGGGCGGCAAGAACATCACGCCCAGCGAATGGGAAAACGAGCTGAAGTTCTCGCCCTATGTGACCGACGCGGTCGTCATCGGCGACCGGCGTTCCTACCTGACGGCGATCGTGATGATCGAGCAGGAAAACGTCGAGAAGTACGCGCAGGACCACGACATCCCGTTCTCCAACTACGCCAGCCTGACGCGCGCGCCCGAGGTGCTGGCGCTGATCCAGGGCGAGATCGACAGGGTCAACAAGAAGTTCGCCCGCGTCGAGCAGATCAAGAAGTTCTTCCTGCTGGAGACGCAGCTCTCCGCCGAGGACGAGGAGCTGACGCCCACGATGAAGCTCAAGCGCAGCCTGGTGCAGAAGAAGTACGCCGGGCAGATCGAGGCCATGTACCGCTGACATCGGCCCGCAGGAAATCCCATGATCGAACGCACGCCATTCAACGCCGTCCACGGGGCGACAGCCTTGGCATTCGCCAAGAATCCAGAGCAGATCGGATGCGCGCAGGCGCGTCGTGTATGCCGGTGCTCCACGGCACCGAGTTCATCCTGACCATTGCAAGGAGACCACCATGAAGACCATTCGCATCGCACCATTCGTGCTGGCCGCGCTGACCCTTTTCGGGCAGGCGGCCATGGCCCAGCAGCAGGGCGTGACCAGGAACGAGATCCTGATCGGCTCCATCCAGGATCTTTCCGGCCCGCTCGCGGCCTACGGCAAGGACTTGCGCAACGGCATGAACCTGCGCATCGCCGAGATCAACGAGCAGGGGGGCGTGAACGGCCGTAAGCTCCGGCTGTTGATCGAGGACAACGGCTACGACCCCAGGCGCGCGGTGCTGGCGGCACAGAAACTCGTGAACCAGGAAAAGGTTTTCCTGATCGCGGGCCTGCTGGGTACTGCAAGCAACAACGCCGCCATGCCGGTGATGGCACAGAAGAACGTGATGAACTTCTTCCCCATGGCGTTGGCGCGCGAAATGTACGAGCCGCTGGACAAGCTGAAGTTCGCCTTCGTTTCTTCGTACGTCGAGCAGATGTCCGGTGCCGTGCCGCGCCTGTATCGCGAGAAGAATGCCACCAAGGCCTGTACCCTGTACCAGGACGACGAGTTCGGACTGGAGGTGGTGCGCGGCGCGGAGATCGGGTTGAAGTCCATCAACGTCGAATTCGCCGAGCGCACGAGCTACAAGCGCGGCGCGACCGACTTTTCCAGCCAGGTGGCCCGCATGAGGGGGGCGGGCTGCGACTTCATCGTGCTGGGCACCGTCATCCGTGAGACGGCGGGCGCGATCGGCGAGGCGCGCAAGCTGGGCTGGAATCCGACCTTCGTGGCGTCCGCGGCGGCCTACACCGACCTGATTCCCCGGCTGGGCGGCAAGGCCATGGACGGCCTGTACGCCACGATGATGGGACAGATTCCGTATGAAGACGACGCTTCGTCCGCGGTGCGCTTCTGGGCCAACAAGTACAAGACCGCGTACAACGAAGCGGCCACGGTGTTCTCGGTCTATGGCTACGTGATCATCGACCGGCTGGTGGGCGCGCTGCAGAAGAACGGGCCGAATCTGAGCACCGATTCGTTCGCCAAGACCCTGGAATCGTCGAGCTTCCCGGCCGATATCTTCGGCATGCCGGCCATGCGCTGGTCGGCCACGAGCCATCTGGGCTCCAGCGAGTCGCGCCTCTCGCAGATCCAGGACGGCCGCTGGAGGGTCGTGCTCGACTACGACCAGATGGCGAAGTGAATCTGTTCAGAAAGGACACACCATGAACATCCGGCTTCAACCGACGCGCGCGCTGCGCGCCATTCTGGCGGCATCGGCCACCTTGGCGGTCTCGGCGGCCCTGGCCCAGCCACAGGGCGTGACGCGCGACGAGGTGCTGCTTGGCAGCATCGTGGATCTTTCGGGGCCGGTCGCGGCCTACGGCCGCGACGTTCGCAACGGGCTGATGATGGGCGTTGCCGAGTTCAACGCGCGCGGCGGCGCCCATGGCCGCAAGCTGCGCCTGCTGGTCGAGGACAACGGCTACGACCCCAAGCGCAGCGTGCTCGCCGCGCAGAAGTTCGCCAACCAGGACAAGGTGTTCGGCGTCGTCGGAACCTTCGGGACACCGCATGCCCTGGCCGCCATGCAGGTGCTGCTGCCGCGCGACGTGTTCAACCTGTTTCCCATGGCGCTTTCGCGCGACATGTACGAACCGCTGCACAAGCTGAAGTTCGCGCTGCTGCCGGCCTCGCTCGACCAGATTCGCGCCGTGGTGCCGGGGCTGTATCGCGAGCGCAAGGCCACCCGGGCTTGTACCCTCTACCAGGACGACGACTACGGCCACGAGGTCGTGCAAGGGGCCGAGGCCGGACTCAAGGCCGTGGGTGCCACGCTGGTGGAGCGCACCAGCTACAAACGCGGCGCCACGGACTTCTCGTCCCAGGTGGCGCGGCTCAAGGCCGCGGGCTGCGACTTCGTGGTGCTGGGCACGGTGATCCGCGAGACCGTCGGTGCAATCGCCGAGGCACGCAAGCTCGGTTTCACGCCCACCTTCGTCGTGGCGTCCACGGGATATTCCGAGCTGATCCCCCGCCTGGGTGGCAAGGACATGGACGGGCTCTACGCCGCCAACACGGCGGTTCACCCGTACCTGGACGATGCATCCGCGCCGGTGGCCGCCTGGGCCGGGCGTTATCAGGCCCAGTTCCAGATGTCGCCCACGGTCTTCGGCGTCTATGGCTACACCATGGTGAACCTGATTGCGCGCGCGCTCGAACAGGCCGGTCCGCAGCTCACCACGGACGGTTTCTCCAGGGCGCTGGAAAGCCTGGACGTGCCGGGCGACATCTTCGGCAATCCGCCGATGCGGTTCTCGGCGACCAGCCACATGGGTTCCGATCGCACCCGCCTGTCGCAATTGCAGGATGGGCGCTGGAAGGTCGTGCTCGACTACGATCAGATGAAGTGATGCCGCCGCGGCGTGTCCAGGAGTCCAGGAGGTTGCGATGAGCCGAAAAGTACATGTGGTGGGGGTCGGCATGCTGCCCTTTGCCAAGCCTGGCGCCAGCGATCCCTATCCGATCCTGGGCGCGCGCGCGGCCAAGGCAGCGCTGGCCGATGCGCGGGTTGACTACCAGGCCATCGACCAGGTCTATGCCGGCTTCGTCTACGGCGACTCGTGCTGCGGCCAGGCGGCGGTCTACCACGTCGGGCTGACGGGTATCCCGGTCGTCAACGTCAACAACAACTGCGCGACCGGCTCGACGGCGCTTTTCCTGGCGCGCCAGGCGGTGGCCAGCGGCGAGGCGGAGTGCGTGCTGGCGCTGGGTTTCGAGCAGATGCAGCGCGGCGCGCTCGGGGTGCACTACACCGACCGGCCCGATCCCTCGCAGCGCCTGCTCGATGCCATGCACGCCACGCAGGGCATCGACCGTCAGGCGCCGATCGCGGCGCAGTTGTTCGGCGGCGCCGGCCGCATGCACATGCAGCTCTATGGCACGCGCGCGGACACCTTCGCGCGCATCGCGGTCAAGGCGCGCCGGCATGCGCAACACAACCCGAACGCGATCTTTCGCCAGCCGCTCACGCTCGACGAGGTGCTGGCTTCGCCGATGGTGTTCGACCCGTTGACGCGCCTGCAGTGCTGCCCGCCCACCTGCGGCGGCGCCGCGGCGGTGCTGTGCTCCGAGGCTTTCGCGCGCAAGCACGGACTGGACCACAGCGTGGTCATCGCCGGGCAGGCCATGACCACCGACGGCAACAGCAGCTTCGACGAGAACGACATGCGCCGGCTGGTGGGCTATGACATGGCGCGCCGCGCCGCGCACCGGGTCTACGAGGCCGCCGGCGTCGGACCGGAGGACATCGCCGTCGCCGAACTGCACGACTGTTTCACGGCCAACGAATTGATCACCTACGAGGCGCTGGGCTTTGCCCCCGAAGGCGATGCCGAAAAGTTCGTCCTCGATGGCGACAACACCTATGGCGGCCGGGTGGTGACCAATCCGTCGGGCGGCTTGCTCTCCAAGGGGCACCCGCTGGGCGCGACGGGCCTGGCGCAGTGCGCCGAACTGGTGTGGCAGTTGCGCGGGCAGGCCGGCGCGCGCCAGGTCGAAGGCGCGCGCCTTGCCTTGCAGCACAACCTGGGGTTGGGCGGTGCTTGCGTGGTGACCTTGTACGCTCGGGCCTGAATGGTGGAGTCCCCTAGAGCCGATCCAGACACGGCGCGCGGCGCGCGAGCCTCGCCGCTGGCGTCCAAGCTGAGTCCGCCGCAGCCCGCGGCGTTCGAGATCGCGCGCACCGAGATCTGCGAGCGCATCTTCAACGCCGGCGCCGCTCGGCTGGTGGTTCTGCGCGCGCCCGCGGGCTTCGGCAAGACCACGGTGATGCTGCAGGCGCGTCGGCGCTTCGAGGAAGCGGGGTTGTCCACGGGCTGGTTGCGGCTGGACCGTGCCGACAACGACCTGGGACGCTTTCTCGCCGTGCTGGCGGCTGCGCTCGACTCGATGGTGACTGGTTTGGCCCGGTCGCACGCAGCGGCGGAGGCCGGTGGCTCGGAGGACTTTGCTTTCTCCCTGATCGATCGCGTGGCCGCACACCCGGCGCCGTTCGCGCTTTTCCTGGACGACTTCGAGGCGCTGCAGCATCCGGCCGCACTGGGCCTGGTCAACGAACTGATCGACCAGTTGCCGCGCGGTGCGCAACTCATCGTCGGCTCGCGCGGCGTGCCCGGTCTCAGCCTGGGGCGCTTGCGCGCACGGGGTCGGCTGCTTGAAATCGAGCCGGCGCAATTGCGCTTTTCGGTCGCCGAGGCGGACGGCTTCCTGCGCCAGCGCCGCGGCCTCGCTCTGGACCCCGGCGACGTGCTGCGCCTGCACCGCAGCACCGAGGGATGGCCCGCGGCGCTGTGGCTGGCGTCGGTGTCCCTGGAGCACCGCGAGCAGCCGGGGAGTTTCATCGCGGGCTTCTCGGGTTCGAACGCGGCGGTGGTGGACTATCTGGTCGAGGACGTGCTGGCGCGCCAGAACGAAGACGTGCGCGGCTTCCTGCTGCGAACCAGCATCCTGGCCGATCTCAATGCATCGTTGTGCAACGTGATCTGCGCACGCAGCGACAGCGATGCGATGCTGCGCCGGCTGGAACTGGCCCATCTGTTCCTGAGCCCGCTGCAATCCGATGGCGACGGCTACCGCTACCACGGCATGTTCGCCGAGTTCCTGCGCGCGCAGCTGGAGCGGCAGCACCCGGACGAGGTACCGCTTCTGCACCGCGCCGCCGCGCAATGGTTCCTGGACCAGGACCGGCCGGTGCCGGCGATCGAACACGCGCTGGCCGCCGGTGATCTCGCTTTCGCGCTGCCACTGCTCCAGGCGCACGCGCAGCCGCTGCTCGACCAGGGCCGCGTGCGGCTGCTCTCGCGCTGGTTCGACCCGTTGCTGGATCGGGGCGTGCTCGATCCCTACCCGATGCTGCGCATGGTGCATGCCTGGGCCGTGTGCTTCGCGCGCGGGCCGCGCGCGGCAGCGCCGCTGCTCGACCGGCTGGACCAGAGCGACGACCTCGACGAGGAAGTGCGTGCGCACCGCCTGGGGATGCGGCCGCTGCTCATGGTGCTGACCGACCAGACCGACGAAGCCACGAAATTGACGGCCGCGCTGCTCGACGAGTTGCCCCTGAACGTGAATTTCGTGCGCGGTTTCCTGGAGATCACGCTGGCGAACCTGGCGATGATCGCAGGGCGCTACCACGAGGCATTGCGCCTGGCCGACGCGGCTCGCAGCCGCCAGGCCGAGCGCGGCAGCAGCTTCAACTTCGCCCTGTCGGAGGCCGCCGAATCCGCGGTCGACCTGACCCAGGGCCGGCTGCGCAAGGCGCTGGCCCGGCTGCGTCTGGCCGTCAGCACCGGGGCGGTGGACGCCAGGCGCGCCACCAACGGCAACGCAATGGCCGGTGTGCTGCTGGCCGAAGCCCTGTTCGAGGCCGACGGCTGCGACCAGGCCGAGCGCCTGCTGGCGGTCTACATCCCGCTGATCCGCCACGTGGGCATTCCCGACCAGTTGATCCTGGCGCACGTGGTCATGGCCCGCATCGCCCAGGACCGGGGCGATGGCGATCGCTCGCTGCAACTGCTGGCCGAACTGGAGCACATCGGCCACCGCGACGGCCTGCCGCGCGTCGTGGCGAGCGCGCGGCTGGAGCGCGTGCGCCTGCTGCTGAGCGAGGGGCAACTGGCGCGCGCGCGCGCCGAGATCGACCACTGCGGCAACAAGGCCCTGTGGGCGCGGGTGAGCCGCTCGTCGCTGCGCGCCAACGAGGTCGAAACCCATGCGCTGGCGGTGGCGCGCTGGTCGGTGCTGGCCGGTCACGCGGCCGACGTCGTCGCGAGCCTGCGGACAGAACTCGACACCGCCGAGCGCGCGCAGCGCGAGCGCAGGGCGCTGACGCTGCGCCTGCTGCTGGCGCAGGCGCTGTACCGCACGGATCAGCGCAACAAGGCCATGCGCGTGCTGGCCAAGGCGGTGCGCTTCGCGGCGGGCGAGGGCTATGTGCGCGCCTTCCTGGTCGAAGGTCCGCAACTGCTGGCGCTGTTGCGCGAACTGCGGGACGGGCCGACCGAACTGCTGGAAGAGGGCGGCGACATGGCGCTGGCTTTTCTCGATGGCCTGCTGCGCCGGCCCGAGGCGGCGGTGCCCGCCATGGCGCCTGCCGCGCGGCCGCCGGATGCCACCGTGGTGACCGAAGCCCTCACCCGCAAGGAGTTGCAGGTGCTGCGGCTGGTGGCCGACGGGCTGTCCAACGAGCAGATCGGCGAGCGCATGTTCGTCGCCGAGACCACCATCCGCACCCACCTGCGCAACATCAACGTCAAGCTCGATACGCGAAACCGCATGGAGGCCGTCCAGGTGGCACGCCGCGCGGGCTGGCTGACCTAGGAACTTCTACATGAAACGCGACGTCTTCAATCCCGAGCACGAACTCTTCCGCGACAGCGTGCGCCGCTTCCTGGAGAGCGAGATCGTGCCTCATCTCGAACGCTGGGAGACGCGAGGCGGCTTCGACCGCGGTCTGTTCACCACGGCCGGCGCACAGGGGCTGCTGTGCCCGACGGTGCCCGAAGCCTATGGCGGTGTCGGGGCCGACCCGCTGTATTCGGCGGTGCTGCTGGAGGAAATGGCGCCCTGCAGCAATTTCGGGCTGTCGTTCACCATGCATTCGGAGATCGTCACCAACTACCTGCTGCATTTCGGCAGCGAATACCTCAAGCAGACGTGGCTGCCGCGCATGGTCAGCGGCGAGGCGGTCGGCGCGCTCGCGATGACCGAACCCGGCGGCGGCTCGGACGTCAAGGCGGTGCGCACCCGCGCGGTCCGCCAGGGCGACCATTACCTGCTGTCGGGCACCAAGACGTTCATCTCCAATGCTTGCGTGTGCGATCTCGTCATCGTCGTCGCCAAGACCGATCCGGCCGCCGGTGCCAAGGGTGTCAGCCTGCTGGTGGTGGACACGACGTGGCCCGGCGTCACCAAGGGCCAGCCGCTCAAGAAGATCGGCCTCAAGTCGCAGGACACGGGCGAACTGTTCTTCGAGGACGTGCGCGTGCCCGTCGACCACCTGCTGGGCGAGGAGAACCAGGGATTTGCCTACCTGATGCGCGAACTGCCCTGGGAGCGGCTGCAGATCGCGATTTCCGCCATTGCCGCGTCCGAGGCGGCCTACCGCTGGACGCTGGACTACGTGCGCGAACGCCGCGCCTTCGGCCAGGCGGTGGCGGATTTCCAGCACACCCGTTTCGTTCTGGCCGAACTCAAGACCGAGATCCTGATCGGCCGCAGCTTCGTGGACCGCTGCATGGCGCTGCTGCTGCGCGGCGAACTCGACGCGCAGGCCGCCTCCATGGCCAAGTACTGGTGCAGCGACCTGCAGGGCAAGGTGGTGGACGCCTGCGTGCAACTGCACGGCGGCTACGGCTTCATGGCCGAGTACCCGATCGCGCGCGCCTACGTGGATGCGCGCGCGCAGCGCATCTACGGCGGCACCAACGAGATCATGAAAGAACTGATCGCGCGCGAACTCGACCTGTGATACGGTTTCGCCTTCAAACGTATAACTGCGTTGGGTCGCCTTGCCGTGCTACAGCACTGTCTGCGGCGACCCGCCTTGTTCTGCGCTCGAATGCAAAACCGTATGAGTCAGGCCGGCTTCGCGGGTGCAATGCCCAACTGCCGCATCAGCGTGAGCAGGTCGTAGTAGTCCCGGTGGTAGGTGATCTCGCCTTGTGCGTTCGCCCGGCAGACCGCCGCGCCCGCAATGGCATAGGCCTTGTGCGTGGCGGGATAAACGACGCCGTCGATGCGTATCGGGCCGGTGGCCACGCCTGACCACAACCATTCCAGCGTGAACAGGCTGGCGTCCCCGCAGTGGCTCAGGTACTCGATCTTGACCTCCCGCGAGAACGCATGCATGAAGCGGGAGAAGCGGCCGATCTGCTCGCGCCCTTCGTAGCGATCGTTGTAGCTCGATTCGACGTAGCAACCGTCCTCGCTGAAATAGGTGCCAAGCAGCGCGCTGTCGCCGCTGCTCCAGACGGCGCCGTAGGCGGCGATGAAGCCGGGTTGGCCATAAGGAATCACTTGGGGCTTGTTCATGGTTCTCTCCTGTGAAGGGAGCGCGCAGACTGGCGCCTGCACGCGAAAGCAGCCAGGGGCATTGTTGGTGCGCGAAACGCCCGGGTTTTCGTCGGATACGACGATATTTCAGGTCATCTGGCACATCACACTGGACGCATACCGCACGACGAAATCGACAGGTCCGGTCGTGGCGGCAGGAGACAAAAACACCATGTTTTGCTACGAAACCCCCATGCGCGACATGCGCTTCGTGCTCCACGAACTGTTGGACGTGTCCGCTGCTTTCGGCGCGCTGCCTGGTCTTGAAGGCTGGGACGAGGACACCATAGGCCAGACGATCGAAGCCGCCGGGCGCTTCGCGCGCAGTGAGCTGTTGCCGTTGAACGGGCAGGGAGACCGCGAGGGCTGCCGCATCGAAGCCGGCCAGGTGAAGGTGCCGGCCGGTTTCGAGCAGGCCTATCGCCGCTTCGTCGACGCCGGCTGGCCCGCGCTGGGCGGCGTCGAGCGCTATGGCGGCCAAGGCGCGCCGGCGGCCGTGTACAGCGCAGTGACCGAGGTTTTCAATGGCTGCAATCCGGGCTGGACCATGTTCCCGGGCACGGCGCGCGGGGCCTACCAGTGCCTGCTGGCCCATGGCTCGCAGGCGCAGAAGGACGCCTATCTGCCGCGCATCGTTTCGGGCGAATGGACTGCCACCATGTGCCTGACGGAGCCCCACTGCGGCAGCGACCTGGGGCTGCTGCGCACCCGGGCGCAGCCTGCCGGCGACGGCAGCTACCGCATCACGGGGGCGAAGATGTTCATCTCGGGCGGCGATCACGACATGGCGCCGAACATCGTGCACCTGGTGCTCGCCCGCCTGCCCGATGCGCCGGCCGGCGTCGGCGGCATCTCGCTGTTCGTCGTGCCCAAATTCCTGCCCGAAGGCGAGGCCGGGCTCGCTGCCACGCCCAATGGCATGGTCGCGACGGCCGTCGAGCACAAGATGGGGCTGCGTGGATCGGCCACTTGCGCGATGAACTTCGACGCCAGCACGGGCTGGCTCGTGGGCCGGCCCAACGAGGGCCTGCGCAACATGTTCGTGATGATCAACGCTTCGCGCCTGGGTGTTGGCGTGCAGGCGCTGGGCATGGGCCAGGCGGCCTACGACAGTGCGCTGGCCTATGCGCGTGAGCGGCTGCAGATGCGCGCGGCTGGCGGTGCGAGGCGTCCGGACCTGCCAGCCGATCCGATCATCGAGCATGCCGACGTGCGGCGCATGCTGCTCACGCAGAAGGCCTATGTGGAGGCTGCTCGCATGCTGGTCTACTGGCTGGCGCTGGCGCTCGACGTGCAGGCATGCGATCCCGATGCCGCGCGGCGCGACCAGGCAGCCGACCGGCTGGCGCTGCTCACCCCGGTGGCCAAGGGCTTTCTGAGCGAGAAGGCCGCCGTGGTGGCCGACATCGCGATCCAGGTGCATGGCGGACACGGCTACGTGAGCGACAACGGGGTCGAGCAGATCGTGCGCGACCTGCGCGTGGCGCAAATTTACGAAGGCACCACCGCCGTGCAGGCGCGGGATTTGCTCGTGCGCAAGATCCTGAGCGACGGCGGGCGCCAGTTCGGCCAACTGATGGCCGAGATACGAACCTTTGCCGAAGCCGCCAAAGATGAGGACGGCATGCAGGCCTTCTCCGCCGCGCTGGCGCGGCACTGCGACGATGTCCAGCGCCTGGCGAGCGAGATCGGGCAGGCCGCGCAGCACGACGCGGACGCCGTCGGCGCCGCCGGCTGCGACTTCCTGCGCGCGCTGGGCCACCTGGTCTGCGCCTGGCTTTTCGCGCAGGCCGCCCGGGTGGCGCTGCGCCGCGTCGCGCAGGGCTCGTCCGACCCGTTCCATGCGTCCAAGCTGGCCACTGCGCACTTCTATTTCGCGCGCCTGCTGCCCGAGGCCACCTGCCACGCGGAAGTGGCCCGGTCAGGGCTAAAGAGCCTCTTCAGCCTGCCCCATGAACTGCTCTTCACTTGAACCCAGGACAAAAGGACGCCACGTGTCTTGGCCTGATTCGTTCCGCGGCCACTTCAGCGTGTGGGTTGTCGCGACCCCGGTGCGGGCGCGCTGCCTGAGTTTCGCGGGCAATTACCTGGATGCCCAAGCCGTCCTGGATTGGGGGGTGGTGCTGGATGTCGTGCCGCCGGACAAGGCACAGACCGGCGATGCGACCGGTGCCCCCCGGGTCATCAGGCACGGTTTGAATGAACCGCATGCGTGATTCGTCGGATGCGACGATATTCCGCGCCTGCGGCGCTGGCAGACTGGGTTCAAAAGCAGGCCGCTCTTTGAAAAAGCGCGCGCCTCCATGCACACAACACAGCGGCCGGAGACGATTTCCATGGAAGGTGCCTTCATCTACGACCATCTGCGCACCCCGCGAGGACGGGGGCGCGGCGATGGTGCGTTGCACGAAATCGCTCCGGTGCAGTTGGCGGCGCAAATGCTTTCCGCCCTGCGCGATCGGCATGCGCTCGACACCGCGCTGGTGGACGACGTGATCCTGGGCTGCACCAATGCCTACAGCGAGCAGGGCGCCGACATTGCCCGACTGGCGGCCCTGGTGGCCGGCTACGGGCAGCATGTGCCGGGCATCCAGATCGACCGGTTCTGCGCCTCGGGACTGGAGGCCGTGAACCTGGCCGCCGCACAGGTCGTGGCCGGCCAGGCCGATGCCATCGTGGCCGGTGGTGTGGAATCGATGTCGCGCGTGCCCTCGCTCTCGGGCGGCGGTGCCTGGGTCAGCGATCCGCAGGTGATCTGGCAGTCCTACTTCACGCCGACCGGGGTCTCGGCCGACCTGCTGGCCACCTTGGACGGCTACACGCGCGAGCAGCTCGACGCCTATGGGCTGGAGAGCCAGCGCCGCTGCGCGCAGGCCGTGGCCGATGGGCGCTTCGACCGCGCGCTGGTTCCGGTGCGGGACGTGATCGGCGAGGTGGTGCTGGCGCGCGACGAGTTCCCGCGCCCCGGCGTCACGCTGGAAAGCCTCGCAGCGCTCAAGCCGGCTTTCGACGCCGTGGGCGAACAGGGGGGCTTCGATGCGGTGGCGCTGCAACGCTATCCGCACCTGGAGGCGGTGCGGCATCTGCACACCGCGGGCACGTCCAGCGGCGTGGTCGACGGTGCTTCCGCGGTCCTGGTCGGTTCGGCCGAGTTCGGCCGCCGGGCCGGCCTGCGCCCACGCGCCCGGGTGCGGGCCTACGCCGCCATCGGCAGCGAGCCGACCGTGATGCTCGACGGCCCGGCCGCCGCCACGGAAAAGGCCTTGCGCCGTGCCGGCATGGCCATCGGGGACATCGACCTGTTCGAGGTCAACGAGGCCTTCGCCGCCGTGGTGCTGCGCTACATGCGGGCCACCGGCGCGCCCCACGAGCGCGTCAACGTCAATGGCGGCTCGATCGCGCTGGGCCATCCGCTGGGCGCCACCGGCGCGATGCTGGTCGGCACCGTGCTCGACGAGCTGGAACGCCGCGACCTGCGCACCGGGCTGGTCACGCTGTGCGCGGCGGCCGGGCAAGCGACCGCCACCATCATCGAACGCGTCTGAACGACTCCCATGACGACACTTGAACTGCAGACCGGCGACGATGGCATCGCGCTGATCGAAATCAACCTGGCCGACCGGCCGGTGAACGTGCTGACACCGGAACTGATCGCCGATCTGGGGCAGGCGGTGGAGCAGGTCGCGGCATCGCCGGGCATCAGCGGCGCCATCCTGGCATCGGGCAAGCCGGGCGCTTTCATCGCCGGTGCCGACATCAAGGGCCTGCTGACCCTCCTCGATGAAGGGCCGGTGGCGGCGGCACAGGGCGCGGCTCTGGGTGAGGCGTTCGGCCAGTTGGCGCGCCGCATAGAGACCTGCGGCAAACCCTTTGCCGCGGCGCTCGACGGACTGGCGCTGGGCGGCGGCTTCGAACTGGCGCTGGCCTGCCACCACCGCGTGCTGGCGGACCATCCCAAGGCCGTGGTGGGGCTGCCTGAAGTCGGCATCGGCCTGCTGCCCGCAGGCGGCGGCACGCAGCGCCTGCCGCGCCTGATCGGCATCGAGAAGGCGCTGGGCCTGCTGCTCACGGGCCGCCATGTGAAGGCGGCCGAAGCCCTGAAGCTCGGCATCGTCCACGAACTCGCGCCCCAGGGCGAGGTGGTGGCGGTCGCGAGGCGGTGGCTGCTGGCGCAGCCGAATGCCGTGCAGCCATGGGACGCCAAGGGCTTCCGCGTTCCCGGCGGCGCCGGGCCGACGGCGCCGCACGCGGGCCGCAGCTTCACCGCCGGCACCACGCTGCTGGCCGCCCAGACGCAGCGCAACCTGCCCGCGCCGCTGGCGATCCTGTCCTGTGTTTACGAGGGCACCCAGTTGCCGCTGGACGTCGGGCTGCGCCTCGAGCGCAAGTACTTCGGCCGTCTGTTGGCCGATCCGGTGGCGCGCAACCTGATGCGCACGCTGTTCGTCAACAAGAGTCGGATCGACAAGCTCGCCAACCGCCCGGTGGGTGTGCCGCTGTCCCAGGTCAGGAAGCTCGGCGTGCTGGGCGCCGGCATGATGGGCGCCGGCATCGCGCACGTGGCGGCGGACGTGGGCATCGAGGTGGTGCTGCTCGACAGCACGCTGGCCCAGGCCGAGCGGGGCAAGGCGCATGCCACGCGCCAGCTCGACAAGGCCGTCGAACGCGGCAAGACCACGCGCGAGAAGGCCGATGCGCTGCTGGCGCGCATCCATCCGACCGTTGACTACGCTGATCTGGCGGGCTGCGACTTCGTCATCGAGGCGGTGTTCGAGAGCCGCGAGGTCAAGGCGGACGTGACGCGCCAGGCCGCGGCCGTGCTGCCGGCCACGGCCGTCTTCGGCAGCAACACCTCGACGCTGCCGATCACGGGCCTGGCGCAGGCCTTCGACCGGCCGGTCGATTTCATCGGCGTCCATTTCTTCTCGCCGGTGGAGCGCATGCCGCTGATCGAGTTGATCCTGGGCGAGAAGACCAGCCAGGCGACGCTGGCGCGCGTGCTCGATCTGGCCGCGCAACTGCGCAAGACGCCGATCGTCGTCAACGACAGCCGCGGCTTCTTCACCAGCCGGGTGTTCGGCACCTTCGTCAAGGAAGGCATCGCGATGCTGCAGGAGGGGGTGTCGCCGGCGCTGATCGAGAACGCCGCGCGCCAGGCCGGCATGCCGGTGGGGCCGCTGGCGGTCGTTGACGAAGTGTCTCTGGAGATCACGCTCAAGGTCTACGAGCAATGGCGGGCCGATGGCGTGCAGCCGCTGTACGAACCTGAGTTGTCGATCGATGCCACGCGCAAGATGGTCGAGCGGTTGGGGCGCAAGGGCAAGGCGGCCGGCGCGGGCTTCTACGAATACCCTGAAGGCGGCCGCAAGTTCCTGTGGCCCGGTCTGTCCGAGCACTGGCCTGCGGTGGCGCAGCAGCCCGACGTGGAAGACCTCAAGCGCCGCTTCCTCACCATCCAGGCGCTGGAGGCCGCGCGCTGTGTCGAGGAGGGCGTGGTGGTCGATCCGGCGGATGCGGACGTCGGCTCGATCTTCGGCATCGGCTACCCGGCCTGGACGGGCGGGGTGCTGTCGTACATCGAAACGGTGGGCCTGCAGCACTTCGTCGATCAGGCTGCGCAACTGGCGCGGCGGCATGGAGAGCGCTACATGCCGTCGCCATGGCTGGCCGAGCGCGCGCGGCGCAACGAGCGCTTTCACCGGCCCATGGCCTCGCTGTGAAATGAACCACTCCCGCGCCGCCTTCGGCGTCACCCCCTCAAGGGGGCGATGCCAGCCGACCGGCAAAGCCGGCTCGGCGGCATCCCCGGCTGGGCCGTTTCATGCGGTGGGGGTGGTGTGCAACGCTATGGAAAACCGACATGACACCTGAAATCACCTACGAAGAAGCCGTGGCGGGCATTCGTCCCGGCCGGCAGGGCGGCCTGGCCGTTCTGGAGATCGGCCTGCCGCAAGCCAAGAACAGCTTCCGCACCGAGAACGCGCAGGCGCTGGGCCGGTTGCTGGACGCCGCCGTCGCCGGTGGCGCGCGCGCGGTGCTGCTGCGCGGTGCCGGGCCGGTGTTCTCGGCCGGCTGGGACGTGGGTTCGATCGACCCTACCGCCGCCGATCCCATGGCCATGATCGGTGAAGTCGTCGGGCCCCTGTGCCGCCGCCTGCGCGAACTGCCGGTGCCCACCGTGGCCGCCGTGGCGGGGCCGGCGCTGGGCTTCGGCTTCGGCCTGGCGCTGTGCTGCGATATCGTGCTGGCCGCCGAGGATGCCGTGCTGGGCAGCCCGTTCCGCCACCTGGGCATGGTGCCCGACACCGGCGCCCATCACATCCTGCTCAACCGCGTGGGCTTCTCGCTCGCGAGCGAACTGGTCTACACCGGCCGGCTGGTGCCGGGCAGCGAAGCCGCCGCGCTGCGCCTGGTCAACCGCGCCGTGCCCGCCGGCCAGCTTGCCGAGCAGGCCATGCGCCTGGCGCTGGACATCGCCAACGGCCCGACCCGGGCCTTCGCGCTGAGCAAGGAAATCCTGCTGCAGGGTGGCGACTTCGACGCGATGCTCGCGCACGAAGCCCGCCAGTTGCAGCGCGTGTTCGCCACCGCCGATCTGCGCGAGGGCATCGCGGCCTTCCAGCAGCGGCGCAAGCCTGTTTTCTCCGGTCAATGAACTTTCTTCTCCTTCCACACCCATGACAGAAGCCTTCATCCTCGACGCCGTGCGCACGCCGCGCGGCAAGGGCCGCGCGAGCGGCCGACTGCACGAAGTGCCGCCCGCGCGGCTGGCCGCCGGCGTGCTGGCCGCCTTGCGCGAGCGCAACGGCTTCGTGCCCGACCAGGTGGCCGACGTGATCCTCGGCTGCGGCGAGCCCTCGCTGGAGCAGGCGTCCAACATCGCCAAGGCCGCCACCCTCGCGGCCGAGGGCTTCGCGCAGGTGCCCGGCGTGCAGCTCAACCGCTTCTGCGGCTCCGGCCTGGAGGCCTGCAACTTCGCCTCGGCCATGGTGATGGCGGGGCAGGCGGATCTCATGATCGGCGGCGGTGTGGAAAGCATGTCGCGCGTGCCGATGTTCGCGGGCGGCGGCGCCTGGGTCACGGACCCGCAGATCACCCTGCCCAACCGCATCGTGCCGCAGGGCGTGTCGGCCGACCTCATCGCCACCCTGTACGGCTACGGCCGCCGCGACGTGGACGCCTTTGCTGCCGAAAGCCAGCGGCGCGCCGTCGCGGCCTGGGCCGAGGGGCGCTTCGCGCGTTCCATCGTGCCGGTGAAGGATGCGCTGGGCAGCGTGCTGCTCGACCGCGACGAGCACGTGCGCGGCGACACCACGCTCGAATCGCTGGCCGCGCTCGAACCCTCGTTCACCGCGCTCGGCGAGAAGATGGGGTTCGACGCCGTGGCGCTGCAACGCTACCCGCAGCTCGCCGCCATCGAACACGTGCACCACGCGGGCAATTCCTCGGGCATCGTCGATGGCGCCGCGGCTGTGCTGATCGGCAGCCAGGCCATGGCGCAGCGCCTGGGCGTGAAGCCGCGCGCGCGCGTGCGCGCCTTCGGCGCGGTGGGCAGCGAACCCACCATCATGCTCACGGCGCCCGCCGCCGCCGCCGAATCGGCGCTGCGGCGCGCCGGCATGAGCGCGAGCGACATCGACCTGTTCGAGTGCAACGAAGCGTTCGCCGCCGTGGTGCTGCGTTTCATGGACGCGCTGGGCGTGCCGCACGACAAGGTCAACGTCAACGGCGGCGCGATCGCGATGGGCCATCCGCTGGGTGCCAGCGGCGCCATGCTGGTCGGCACCGTGCTCGACGAACTGGAGCGGCGCGACCTGTCCACCGGACTGGTCACGCTGTGCGTGGGCGGGGGCATGGGCTCCGTGATGGTGATCGAACGGGTGTGAGGCCACAGAAGGACATGGACATGATCGACTACAAGACCGACGCCGACGGCATCGCCACACTGAGCTGGAACGTGGCCGACCGGCCGATGAACGTGTTGAACGCGGCCAGCACCGAGGCCTTCGACGCCGCCGTGCGGCGCGCCATCGGCGATGCCGCCGTCAGGGGCGTGATCGTCACGTCCTCGCGGCCCGAGTTCGTGGCCGGGGGCGACCTCGACCTGATTCGCGGCATCCGCAGCGCGGAGGAATCGTTCGCGGCCTCGGGGCCGGTGAGCGCCACGCTGCGCCGCCTCGAAACCTCGGGCAAGCCCTTCGTCGCGGCCATCAACGGCAGCGCGCTGGGCGGCGGCCTGGAGATCTGCCTGGCCTGCCACCGCCGCATCGTGGCCGACGACCCGAAAATCCAGCTCGGCTTGCCCGAGGTGACACTGGGCCTGCTGCCCGCGGCCGGCGGCACGCAGCGCCTGCCGCGCATGATCGGCATCAAGAACGCGCTGCCCTACCTGCTGGAAGGCCGCAAGGCGGCGCCGGCCGCGGCACTGGCGGCGGGCATCGTCGACGAAGTGGTGCCGGCCGGCGAGTTGCTGGACCGCGCGAGGGCCTGGCTGCTGGCCGATGGGGCGTCGGCCGCCGTCAAACCCTGGGACGCGAAGGGCTTCAAGTTCCCGGGCGGGACGCCGCAGACGCCGGGCCCCACGCAACTGTTCTTCGGCGTCGGCGGCGGCCTGCTGGGCAAGACGCAGGGCCTGTACCCCGCGCCCGAGGCGATCCTGGCCTGCGTGTACGACGGCTGCCAGGTCGACATCGACACGGGCCTGAAGATCGAGCAGCGCCAGTTCGCACGGCTGGCGACCTCGCAGGCCACCAAGAACATGATCCGCACCCTGTTCTACGCCATGGGCGAGGCCAACCGCCTGGCCGACCGGCCCAAGGACGTGCCGGTGCGCCGGTACGAGCGCATCGCGGTGCTGGGGGCCGGCATGATGGGCGCGGGCCTGGCCTACGTGAGCGCGCAGGCCGGGCTCGACGTGGTGCTGCTCGACGTGAGCCTGGAGGCCGCGGAGAAAGGCAAGGCCTACGGCGCGAGGCTGATGGACGCGCAGGTCGCCAAGGGCCGGCTGGACGCGGTCAAGCGCGATGCCGTCCTCGCGCGCGTGCACGCCACCACCGACTACGCCCGGTTGGCCGGCTGCCAGCTCGTGATCGAGGCGGTGTTCGAGGACCGTGCGGTGAAGGCCGAGGTGACGCGCCGCGCCGAGGCCGCCATGGACGCCGATGCCGTGTTCGCGTCCAACACGTCCACGCTGCCCATCACGGGCCTGGCCGAGGTTTCCGTGCGCCCGGCGCAGTTCGTGGGGCTGCACTTCTTCTCGCCGGTGGAGAAGATGCCGCTGCTGGAGGTGATCCGCGGTGCGAAGACGTCGCAGGCCGCCATCGCGCAGGCGCTGGACTTCGCCAAGCGCATCCGCAAGACGCCCATCGTGGTGAACGACTGCCCGTCGTTTTATGCCAACCGCGCCTTCGGCATGTACCCCTACGAGGCCATGACCATGCTCGGCGAAGGCGTGAATCCCGCGCTGATCGAGAACGCCGGCCGCATGGCGGGCATGCCCATGCCGCCGCTGGCGCTGATCGACGAGTTCTCGGCGGAGCTGCTCTACAAGGCCATGAAGCAGGCGCGCGCCGACCAGGGCGACGGCTACCGCGAGCAGCCGCAGGACCACGTGCTGACGACCATGGTGGAGCAACTGGGCCGGCTCGGCCGCAAGGTCGGCCAGGGTTTCTACGAACACGCCGCCGACGGCACCAGACGCCTGTGGCCGGGCCTGGCCGAGGTGTTTCCGCCAGCGGCCGAGCAGCCCACGGTGGAGGAGGTGCGCGAGCGCCTGATGTATGCGCAGTCGCTGGAAGCGGCACGTTGCGTGGCCGAGGGCATCGTGAGCCCGCGCGACGCCGACGTGGGCTCGCTGCTGGGCTGGGGCTTCCCCGCAGTGCTGGGCGGTGCGCTGGGGCAGATCGACACCGTGGGGGCGGCGGCTTTCGTCGAGGCATGCGACCGGCTCGCAAGCCGGCACGGCGAGCGCTTCGAGGCGCCTGCCGCGCTGCGCGAGATGGCCCGCGCGGGCGGACGCTACCACCCGGCCTGAGCCGCACCCTTTCTCCAGCGGGCGCCGCTGCCTTCACCTGACCGACGGCGTCAGGTGATGGTGGCGCCGGGCCGGGCAACGGCCAGGACCCGCTCAGGGTTGCGGAGGTTCGAAGTAGGCGGGGCGCCCGGCGGTCCAGAACTCGCCCCAGAGTTGTCCGCCACCGTCCACCGTCATGACCTCGCCGGTCATGAAACTCGCCGCCGGACTGGCCAGGAACACCGTGGCTTCGGCGATCTCGCGCAGACTGCCCGGGCGCTTGAGTGGATTGGAGCGGGGGAACTCGCGGTGTGCTTCCGGTGGGTACACCGCCAGCCCTTCGCTCGCCGTGAGACCGGGCGCGATGCAGTTCACGCGGATGCCCAGCGGCGCCCATTCGACGGCCACGGTGCGGGTCACGCCGATCACACCCGAGCGCGAGGCCACGCTGTGTGCGATGCCGGGCATGCCGCGGTCCACCACCATCACGAGGTTGACGATCACGCCCGGCGCAGCGCGGCCCTGCCAGTGGCGCGCGGCGGCCTGCATCATGAACCAGGTGCCGTTGAGGTTGTTGTCGATCACGGCCCGCCAGCCCTTGGCGCTGAAATCGATCGCGTGCTGCGGGAACTGGCCGCCCGCGTTGTTCACCACCGAATGCAGCGTGCCGTGCTCGCGGGCGATCGTCTCGAACAGGGCATCGACCTGCTCGGGCTCGCGGATGTTGACCGCCATGGGCAGCACCTCGCAGCCGTGCGCGCGCGCATCAATGGCCACGCGCTCGAGCTTCTCCAGCTTGCGCCCGCAGACGATGACGCGTGCGCCCAGCCGCGCCATCAGCAGTGCGGTGGCACGTCCGATGCCGGTGCCGCCGCCCGAAACGAGCACTGTCCGGTCCGCGAACAGGTCGCTGCGGTAGACCGTGGGCATGGCCCACACGTCGTGTTCCCGGGGATCACTGTTCATGGCTTCAGCCGCGCAGCATTTCACCGCTGATGATGATCTTGCGCACCTCGGTCGTGCCGGCGCCGATCTCGAGCAGCTTGATCGCGCGGTACAGGCGGTTGATCTCGGACTCCCAGATGTAGCCGTTGCCGCCGTGGATCTGCACCGCTTCGTTGAGCACGCTGTTCATGTTGTCGGCCGCGAGCATGACCGAAGCCGCCGTGATCTTGTGGATGTCGCCACGGCCGGCCTCGCCACCTTCGAGCGCACTGGCCGCGCGCAATGCCTGGTAGGTGAACACGCGCATGGACTCGATCCACACGTACATCTGGGCGAGCTTGTCCTGCACCATCTGGAAGCTTGAGATCGGCTTGCCGAATTGCTGGCGCGTGCGCGCGTAGTCCAGGCTCAGTTCCAAGGCGCGTTCGGCGATGCCCAGGCAGAGCGGGGCGATCATGGCGCGCTCCAGGTCCAGCCCGCTCATCACCACCTTGACGCCCGAGTTCTCCTCGCCGATCAGGTTGGCCACCGGCACGCGGCAGTTGTCGAACACCAGTTCGGCGGTCTGGCTGCCGCGAAAGCCCATCTTCACCAGCTTTTGCGCCACCTTGAAGCCCGGGAAACCGCTCTCCACGATGAAGGCGGAGATGCCCTGCGAGCCGCGTTCCTTGTCGGTCTTGGCATAGACCAGCAGCACGTCGGCCACCGGGCCGTTGGTGATGTAGATCTTGGTGCCGTTGAGCACGTAGTGGTCACCGTCTCGCACGGCGGTCGTACGCATCGAACCCAGCGCGTCCGAGCCTGCACCCGGCTCGGTGAGGCCCAGTGCGCCGATGGATTCGCCGCGGCACATCGACGGCACGTAGCGCGCGAGCTGCGCCGGGCTGGCGTTGCGCAGCAGGTTGTGCAGGCACAGGTTCTCGTGCGCCACCCAACTGAGCGCGAGCGCGTGGTTCCAGCGCGCGAAGGCCTGAAGGATCAGACCGCTGGTGAAGAGGTCGGTGCCCGAGCCGCCGAGCGACTCGGGCGCGGTGATGCCGAAGTAGCCGTTGGCGCCGAGTTTCGGAAACGCCTGTTCGGGCCACCATTCCTCGTTGTCCATGCGCGGGGCCAGCGGGTAGAGTTCGGCGCGCGCGAAGCGGTCGGCCTGGTCCAGCAGCCCGATCTCGTCGGTGGACAGACCGCTGAAAACCTGAGCGGCACCACGCGGGGCGGTGAGGGTCTCTGACATGCATGCTCCTTGTGTGAAGGGGGTGTCGTGCTGGCACTCCGCCATAAAATGAGTGATGCTCATTAAACTATCTAGAATGTTGGATGACGAGCTAGGGGAAACACTGACAAAATAAATGAGTTCAACTCACTAAAATTGCTCGCAGGGCATCTGGCGCCCTTCAAGGAGTCAACGCAGGTGCAGAACTGGGCCTTTCCATCCGTGCTGATCGCCAACCGCGGCGAAATCGCCTTGCGCATCGTGCGCAGCGTGCAGGCCCTGGGTCTGAAGGCGGTGGTGGTGCACCACCGGCTCGACGCGGGCGCTCTCGCGGTGAAGCGGGCCGACCAGGCGATCGAGATCCATGGGCCCACGCCGGTGGCCGCTTATCTCGATGGTGCGCAGATCATCGAGGCGGCGCGCCAGGCCGGTGCCGGTGCGGTGCACCCGGGCTACGGCTTTCTTTCGGAAAACGCCGGTTTCGCGAGGAACTGCCGCGAGGCGGGCCTGGTGTTCATCGGCCCCACGCCGGAGCTCATCGAATTGATGGGCGACAAGGTGCGCGCGCGCGCCTTCGTGGCGCGCGGCGGCTTCCCGGTGGCACCCTCGGCCATCGAGGACGACGACCCCGCCACTTTCATCGAGCGAGCGCATGCCGTGGGTTTTCCGCTGCTGATCAAGCCCGCGGCGGGCGGCGGTGGCAAGGGCATGCGCGTCGTGCGCGAGGCGGCCCAGCTCGCGCCCGAGATCGAGCGCGCGCGCAGCGAGGGCACACGCTACTTCGGCGACGGGCGCCTGTATGTGGAGCGCTTCGTCGAGAACCCGCGCCACATCGAGGTGCAGGTGCTCGGCGACCAGCACGGCACGGTGGTGCACCTGTTCGAGCGCGAGTGCTCGGTGCAGCGCCGCTTCCAGAAGGTCGTGGAAGAGTCGCCATCGCCCGCGCTCACCGAGGCGCAGCGCCAGGCGATTTGCGATACCGCGGCCGGCATCGCGCGCAGCGCGGGCTACACCAATGCCGGCACGGTCGAGTTCATCTACGGTGGCGGTGACTTCTTCTTTCTCGAAATGAACACCCGGCTGCAGGTGGAGCACCCGGTGACCGAAGCCATCCTTGGCATTGACCTGGTCGAGCAGCAATTGCGCATTGCCTCGGGTGAGGCGCTGGGCTTTGCCCAGGTCGACCTGAAGCCCAGGGGCCATGCGATCGAGTTCCGCGTGTATGCGGAAGACGCGGCCGCCGGCTACCTGCCCACCACCGGACCGGTGCTGATGCTGCACGCGCCCGAGGGCGAGGGCATTCGGGTAGACAGCGGCATCGCCGCCGGACAGGAGGTCTCGGCCGCATTCGACCCGATGCTGGCCAAGCTCATCGTGTGGGGCGAGAGCCGCCCCGTGGCCATGGAGCGCGCGCGCCAGGCCCTGCGCGACTACGTGCTGCTGGGCTGCAAGACCAACCTCGGTTTCCTGCGCCGGCTGCTGCAGCACCCCGCTTTCGCCGCGGGCGAGATCCACACCGGTTTTCTGGACGCGCACCCAGAGATCGCGGCCGAGCCCGAACTCTCGCCGGCCACCCGACAACAACTGCTGGCCACTGCCGCGCTGGCCTGCCGGCCGGTGCGCGACGCGGCCGACGCCGTGCCGGTGATGCACGCCGCCATGGGCGCCTGGAGAAACTGAACATGGCACACACCTTTGCGCTCAATGGCGGCCAGCACGAGGTCTGGCTTGCGCGCGCGCCTTCAGGCTACCTGTTGCACATCGGCGAGCACAGCGTGGCCGTGGCACTGGCCGCGCGCGGCGAGCACGTGCACGAGCTGCTGGTGGGCGACCACAGCGAACGTATCTATGTGGCCGTGCGCGGCGACGAGGTGCATGTGCACCTCGATGGCGAGGCGCACACGCTGCGCTATACGCACAACCTGGAGCGCTTCGCGGGCCAGGAACAGGACGAGGCCGAGGCCGTTTCGCGCGCACCCATGCCGGGCGCGGTGATCGCGGTCCATGTGCAGGAGGGCCAGACCGTGGCGCGGGGTGAGGTGATGGTGGTGATCGAAAGCATGAAGATGGAAACGGCGATCTGCGCGGGACACGACGGGCGGGTGCACAGGCTGCACGTGGTCGCGGGCCAGACCTTCGATCGGGATGCGCCCCTGGTCACGCTCGAACGCGCGGAGGCCGCGGCATGAAGCGCATCGACTCCTTGCTCAACACCGGCTCGGCCGATTTTCTGGCCAACCGTGCACACAACCTGCGGCTGGCCGAAGAGCTGCGCCAGATGCAGTGGCAAGTGCGCCACCAGCGGCCCGAGCGAGACCTGCAGCGCCTGGCGCGCCAGAACAAGCTGTTCGTGCGCGACCGCATCCAGCGCCTGCTCGATCCCGGTACGCCGTTCCTCGAACTCTCCACGCTGGCGGGCAACATGGAATACGACGGCGAGGTGCCCGGCGCGGGCATCGTCACCGGCATCGGCATCGTCTCGGGGCGCGAGGTGATGATCCATGCGTCGGACGCGAGCGTGAAGGGCGGCGCGTGGTACCCGCTGTCGGTGAAGAAGATCGTGCGCGCGACCGACATCGCGGTGGAGAACCGCCTGCCCATGATCCACCTCTGCGACAGCGCGGGTGGTTTCCTGCCGCTGCAGGCCGAGCTGTTCGCCGACCGCCACAACGCGGGCCGCATCTTCCGCAACCAGTCCATCCTCTCCAAGATGGGCGTGCCGCAGGTGGCTATCGTGCTCGGCCACTGCACCGCCGGCGGCGCCTACGTGCCGGCCCTGTCCGACTACAGCGTGATCGTGCGCGGCAACGGCGCGATCTTCCTCGGCGGCCCGCCGCTGGTGAAAGCCGCCACGGGCGAAGAGGTGAGCGCAGACGACCTGGGGGGGTGCGACGTGCACACCCGGCTCTCAGGCACGGCCGACTACCCGGCGGGCAACGAGTTCGAGGCGATCGCGATCGCGCGCGACGTGGTTGCGCAGTGGCACCGCCCTGCCAAGGCGCCGGTGGAGTGGCAGGAACCCGAGGCGCCGCACTACGACCCGCAGGAACTCTACGGCATCATCCCGCGCGACATCAAGGTGCAGTTCGACATGCGCGAAGTGATTGCGCGCATGGTCGACGCCAGCCGCTTTCACGAATACCAGCCGGCCTACGGCGGCACTCTGGTGTGCGGCTTCGCGCACCTGTGGGGCTACAAGATCGGCATCCTGGCCAACAACGGCGTGCTGCTCAACGAGAGCGCGCTCAAGGGGGCGCACTTCGTCGAGCTGTGCAACCAGAACCGCACGCCGCTGGTGTTCCTGCAGAACATCACCGGTTTCATGGTGGGCCGCGACTACGAGCGCCGAGGCATCACCAAGGACGGTGCCAAGATGATCATGGCGGTGGCCGGCTCCGAGGTGCCCAAGTTCACGGTCATCTGCAACGGCTCGTTCGGCGCCGGCAACTATGGCATGTCGGGCCGCGCCTTCGATCCGCGTTTCCTCTTCATGTGGCCACAAAGCCAGATATCGGTGATGGGCGCCGAGCAGGCCGCCAACGTGCTGGTGGACGTGAAGCTGCGCCAGCTCGCGCGCAGCGGCGAGACGCTGGACGCGGCCGAGGTGGCGGCCATCCGGGAGCCGGTGCTGGCCGACTACCGGCGCCAGTCGAGCGCGCTGTATTCCACTTCGCGCCTGTGGGACGACGGCATCCTGGACCCGACCGACACGCGCAACGCGCTGGGCATTGCGATATCGGCCGCATTGAACGTGCCGATCAAGGAGCCGGGCTATGGCGTCTTCCGCATGTGAGTCTGCTGCGGTGGCCCGGCCACCGGTTACGCTGGATCGGCTGCAGCCCGGCATCGCGGCCCTGACCCTCAGCCGTCCGGCCGAGCGCAACGTCATCACGCACGCCTGGGCCGAGGCCATGCTGGCGCACTGTGCGAGCCTGCAAGTCGACACCGGTATCGGCGCCGTGCTGCTGCGTGCGCAGGGCCCGGCTTTCTGCGTCGGCGCCGACGTGCGCGACATGGCTGAACACATCGACGACTTGCCGGCCTGCATCGGCGCCCTCATCGACCATGCGCACGCGGCCATTGCCGCGCTGCAGATGCTGCCCGTGCCGGTGGTCGCCTGTGTGCAAGGCGTCACGGCCGGTGGAGGTGTTTCGCTGGCGCTGGCCTGCGACAGCATCGTTGTCGCGCGATCGGCCCGTTTCGTGATGGCCTACCCCCAGCTCGGCACCACGCCGGATTGCGGCCTGAGCCACTACCTGGGTGAACTGCTCGGGCCGCGGCGCGCACTGCAGGCATTCCTGTCGCCCGACGCCCTGGATGCCCAGCAGGCGCAAGCCCTTGGCCTGGTCGAGCGGGTGGTCGACGACCCGGACCTGGAACCCACCGCGATGGCCTTGGCCGCCTGCATGGCCGCGCTGCCGCGTTCGGCCGTAGCCGGCGCCAAGGCCCTGTTCCTGCAGCGTTCACATGCTGCTTTGCAGACCCAGCTGGACCGCGAAAAAGCGACTTTTCTGCAGTGCGCTGGCAGTGCCGAATTCCGGGCGCGTGTGCTCGCTTTCGCTGGCCAGCGCCGATCGGGCACAGGGGCATGAGGGGTAGAGGCGTTAAGCTAGCGGCTTTCACGGACAGTACTTCCATGAAGGTCACATCACGCAAGCTTGCCGAACCCCTCGAGGGCGCCAACAAATCCCAGCGGCGCCAGCAGCGCGAGGGTGAGATTCTCGCTGCCGCGCGCGAGGTGTTTCTCGACAAGGGCTTCGAGCGCGCTTCGGTCAGTGAGATTGCGGCTCGCGTGGGCGTGGTCGAAGGCCTGGTGTTCCGCTACTTCCCGACCAAGCGCGACCTGCTCAACGAAGTCCTGCACGCGCTCTACAGGCCCCTCATCTCCGACGTGGGCGAGGGCTTCTCGCGCATCAGCGGCCTGCGTGGCCGCCTGCGCTTCATCATCTGGCGTCACGTGCGCGTGTACACCGAGACGCCCGGCCTGGCGCGGCTGGTGCTGCACGAAGTCCGGACCGGACCGGAGTACATGGGCTCGGTGCTGCACGACCTGCACGTGCAATACACCGACTTCCTGCGCCAGACCCTGGTGCAGGCCGTGGCCGACGGTGAACTCACCGGGGAGGTGGAGTTCGAGATGGTGCGCTCCATGTTGTATGGCGGACTGGAGCACATGATGTGGCCCGTGCTGTTCGGCGGCCGCAGCGTGAACGTGGACACGCTGGCCGATCGTTTCTCCGCCGCCCTGCTGCACGGGCTGCAGCCCGCTGCGGGCTCGGCCGACGGTGTCGAGGCGCGCCTCGCGCGCATCGAGGGCCTGCTCGCGGCCAGACCCGCAGCGAAACCCCGCTCGCGCAAGCTGGCCTGAGCCCGGCTCATTCCCGCATCTGCGCCGACGCTTTCTTGCGCCCCTGGCGGGGGCGCGGTCCATCCGCTTCTCCCACTGTGAACCCGGAGGCTAGGTGTTTGCCCGAACACCTCTGCATAGTTGTTGACCATGACTCAATAAAATATAAGAATCGATCCCGGTAACAGGCTTTTTGTACTCTTGATGAGTCAATAAAAGTCTGACTCAAAAACTGCAGCCCGCTGGAATCCGCCAGCAGGGCATGTCGGAGACACCGTGATCGCAATGACCTCTCCCGCGTCCCGCGCGCCGGTACTCGAATGCGTCGGCATCGAGCGCTCCTTTGGCGGCCTCAAGGCGCTCAAGGGTGTGAACCTGTCGATCGCCGAAGGCGAGATCGTCGGACTGGTCGGACCCAACGGCAGCGGCAAGACCACGATGGTCAATGTGGTCACCGGCTTCTACCCGCCGCAGGCCGGGCAGGTGAAGCTGTTCGGGCAGGACATCACCGGCATGCGGCCCTACCGGATTGCCCAGCATGCCGTGGCCCGCACCTTCCAGAACCTGGCGCTGTTCCGCGGCATGAGCGTGCTCGACAACATCCTGCTCGGCCGCCACGTGCACATGAAGCCGGGCGCGCTGGCCTCGCTGTTCTACTGGGTGTGGGCGGCGCGCGAGGAAACCGTGCACCGCGAGGTGGCCGAGGACATCATCGATTTCCTGCAACTGCAGGACGTGCGCGACGACGCCATCGAAACCGTGCCACCGGGCCTGCAGAAGCGCGTGGAGCTGGCGCGCGCGCTGGCGTCCGAGCCGCGCCTGCTGATCCTGGACGAGCCCATGGCCGGCATGAACCAGGAAGAAAAGGAATACATCGCGCGCTTCATCCTCGACGCGCGCGACGAGCGCGGTGTGTCGATCCTGCTGATCGAGCACCACATGGACGTGGTGACCTCGTTGTGCGACCAGGTGCTGGTGTTGAGCCACGGCGAGGCGATTGCCAGTGGCTCGCCGCGCGAGGCGATCTCGTCGCCGCAGGTGGTCGAGGCCTACCTGGGCCACCGTGCTGCAGCGCGCGCAGGAGCCGCGACATGACCACCGGGCCCGACACCGCCTTGCTGGCTGCCGTGCACCAGGCTGCAGCACAGTGGCCGCGCGATGCCGAAGGCGACCCCGTGTCTCTGGTCGCTGCACTGGCGCGCAACGCGCGGGAAGAGGGTGGGCGCATCGCGGTGCGCGAGCGCGAGCGCGGCATCTGGCGCGAATACACCTGGACGCAGGTGCTGGCCGATGTGCTGGCCATGGCCGCCGCGCTCGACGAGCACGGTCTGAAGGCTGGCGACGCGATGATGGTCATCGGCGACAACCGGCTCAAGCTGTATGTCGTCATGCTCGCGGCGGGCGCCTTGCGCGCCTACCCGGTACCGATCTACTCCGACGTGCCGCCTGGTGAGCTGCTGCAGTACAGCCAGTTGGGCCACCCGCGCCTGGCGGTGGCCGAAGACCAGGAGCAGGTGGACAAGCTGCTCGGCCTGCGCGAGGCCTGTGGCCGGCCGCAGGGCATCTTCTACAGCGACCCGCGCGGCATGGCGGCTTATGCGGAGCCCGGCCTGTTCGGGCTCGACGCGCTGCTGGCGCGCGGCCGCGAACGCCTGCGCGAAGAGCCGGCGCTGCTGGCGCGCTTCATCACCGGCGCGCAGGGCGGCGACTACGCGGTGTTGATGCATTCGTCGGGCACCACCGGCATGCCCAAGGGCGTGCCGCTCACGCACGCCAACGTGCTCAAGGGCGTGCGCAATGCACACGCGGGCGGCTGCTTCGCGCGCCACGAGTCGCACTACGCCTACCTGCCCATGGCCTGGGTCGGCGACTTCGTGTTCACGCTGGGCGCGGGTGTTGCGCTGGCCTTCACCATTCACATCCCCGAGCGCCAGGAGACCGTGATGCACGACCTGCGCGAGGTGGCGCCCACCATGTACCTGGCCGCGCCGCGCGCCTGGGAAAACATGCTCACGCGGGTGCAGGTCGGCATCGCCGAGGCCACGCCGTTCAAGCGGGCGCTGCACGATGGGTTCATGAAGCGCGCCGTCGCCATGGAACGCCTGCGCCTGGCCGGTGGCACGCCCAGCCTCGGTCAGCGCCTTGTGCGCCAGCTCGGAGAATGGCTGGTGTTCGCGCCGATCAAGGACTACCTGGGCCTGTCGCGCGCGCAGCGCGCCTACACCGGTGGCGAGGCGCTCGGTGAAGACGTGTTCGTGGCCTTTCGCGCACTGGGCATCAACCTCAAGCAGTTCTACGGCCAGACCGAGACCAGCGCGCTGACCGCCGCACACGTTGATGGCAATGTCAAGCTGCACACCGTGGGCAGGCCGATGCCGGGCGTGCAGGTGCGCATCGACGACAACGGCGGCATCCTGGTGCGTTCAGCCTCGGTGTTCCCGGGTTACCACGAGAACCCGGTGGCCTCGGCCGAGGTGCTGCGCGATGGCTGGCTGGCCACGGGCGACGCGGGCTACTTCGAGGCCGATGGTGACCTCGTCGTGCTGGGCCGCGTGAGTGAGGTGGTGCACACGGCCGCAGGCGAGCGCTTCGTGCCCAACTACATCGAGAACCGCCTGAAGTTCAGCCCCTATGTGCGCAACGCTGCCGTCATAGGCGCCGGCCGCGACCACCTGGCCGCCATGCTGTGCGTGGACTTCGAGTCCACCGGCCACTGGGCCGAGCAGCGCGGCCTCTCCTACACCTCGTACGCCGAGCTGTCGCAGCTGCCCGAGGTGCTGGAACTGCTGGCGCAGGCGGTGCGCCACGTCAACACCGTGCTAAAGCCCGAGTTGCGCGTGACGCGCTTCGTGAGCCTGCCCAAGGACTTTGACCCTGACGACGGCGAGATCACGCGCACGCGCAAGCTGCGCCGCAACGTGATCGAGGAGCGTTACGGGGTGCTGATCGAGGCGCTGTTCGCCCCCATGCCGGGGCGCGCCGTCGCGATCGACTTCGACACCGCGATCACCTACGAGAGCGGCGAACGCGGCGTGCTGCGCCGCTCCCTCACCCTGAAGAAGGTCGACTGATGGACATCCTGTTGCTGGCCGAACTCTCGATCAATGGCGCGCTGGTCGGCCTGATGTACGCGCTCGTGGCGCTGGGCATCGTCGTCGTCTACAAGGCCTCGCGCTACGCCAACCTCGCGCAAGGCGCCTTCTGCATGGCCGGTGGCTACTTCTGCGCCGTGCTCATCCTCTCGCTGGGCCTGCCGGTCTGGCTGGCGGCGCCGCTGGCGATCGTGCTGATGTTCGGGCTGGGCATGTTCGTCGAACGCTTCCTGCTGCGCCGCATGATCGGCCAGCCGGTGGTGATGGTGATCATGCTCACGCTGGGCCTGGAGATACTGCTGCGCGGCCTGGTGCCCGGGCTCCTGGGATCGGCGGTCAAGCGGCTGGACCTGGGCATCTCGCAGGCGCCGCTGCTGCTCGGCGAGATCCTCGTCAACCGCGCCTACCTGGCCGGCGGTGGCATCGCGCTGGCGTTCATTGCCGGCGCCATCCTGTTCTACAACACCGCGCTGGGCGTGCGCATGCGCGCGGTGTCCGACGACCCGGTCGCGGCCTGGTCGATCGGCATCCGCGTCGAGACCATGATCGCGATCGCCTGGGGCCTGGCGGGCAGCGCCGCGGGCGCGGCCGGCATCCTGTGGGGCTCCACCCAGGGCGTGGACTGGACCTTGTCGCTGCTGCTGCTCAAGGCCGTGGCCATCGCCATCCTCGGTGGCCTGGACAGCGTGCCCGGCGTGCTGGTCGCCGGTCTGCTGATCGGCGTGATCGAAAGCGTGGCCGCTGGCTACCTCGATCCCATCGTGGGCGGCGGCACGCGCGATGTGGTGGCCTCCGTGATCATCCTGCTGACCGTGCTGGTGAGGCCACACGGCCTGTTCGGCCGCGAACACATCGAAAGGGTCTGACATGTTCTACCGCCTGGCCGGCATCCGCCACACCGACTACCGGCAGACCCGCCAGCTCTGGCCGCTGCGCTTCGACCGGGGCCTGCTGATCGCGGTGCTGCTGCTGGCGGTGGCCGCTCCCTGGCTCCTGCCTTCGCTGTACCTCAACACCTACCTCATGCCGCTGCTGCTGTGGGTCTGCGCCGCGCAGGGCCTGAACCTGCTGATGGGTGGCGCGGGCCAGGTGCACCTGGGCTATGGCGCAGTCATGGGCATCGGCGCCTACGCGGCCGGGCACTGCGCGCGCGCCGGCGTGCCGTTCGAGATCGCCATCCTGGTGGGCGGCCTGACCGCCGCGGTCATCGGCTCGGCCTTCGGCGCGGCCGCGCTGCGCGTCAAGGGCCTGTACCTGGCCGTGACCACGCTGGCGCTGCAGTACCTGGTCGATTTCGTCGTTCTGCACGTGGGCGCCATCAGCGGCGGCTCGCAGGCCTCGCTGCAACTGCCGCCGGTGCGCATCCTGGGCAACGCCGTCACGTCGGACACCGGCCTGTACTTCGTCGCGCTGGTGGCCTGCGCGGTGATCACCGTGTTCATGCTCAACGTGCGCCGTTCCAGCCTGGGCCGCGCGCTGGCGGCGGTGCGCGAGAAGGACTATGCGGCCGAGATCCTGGGCGTGAGCGCCTTCCGCTACAAGCTGCTCGCGTTCTGGGTCAGCTCCTTCATCGGCGGCGTGGCGGGGGCGCTGTACGCCTTCTGCTACTACAAGGCGATCTCGCCCGAGCAGTACCACATCGACCTCTCCATCCAGTTGCTGGCCACGGTCATCGTGGGTGGCCTGGGCAGCGTGCTGGGCTGCTTCTTCGGCGCGGCGCTGATCCTGCTGGCGCCCTCGCTGCTGAACAACGGCCTGGCCGCGCTCTCGTCGGGTCTGGGGCTGCAGCTCAGCTCGGACCTGGCGACCCACACGCCGCTCATCCTGTACGGCGGCCTCATCGTGGGCTTCCTGCTGTTCGAGCCGCTGGGCCTGGCCAAGATCTACGACAACCTGCGCAACATGTTTCTCGTGTGGCCGTTTCGGCATGCCCGCCGCTGACGCGCTTTTTGACTGCAATGCAACCCTCAGGAGACAGAGCATGAAAATCGGAAGAAGACAAGTGGTGGCCGTGGCCGCCGCAACGATGGTCGGCGGCTTCGTGCCGCAGGTGATGGCGCAGGAGAAGGTCATCAAGTTCGGCATGGCGCAGGACTTCACCAAGGTCTACACCTTCGTGACGGCCGAGTACAGCCAGGGGCAGCGCGACTACCTCACCCTCGTCAACGAGCGCGGCGGGATCAACGGCTGGAAGATCCAGGCCGATGTGGTGGACCACGGCAACGAGACGCAGCGCGGCATCGAAGCCTACGAGCGCTTCAAGCGCGAAGGTGTGCTGCTGGTGGACCCGCTGTCCACGCCGGTGAGCCGCGCGCTGGTGCCACGCGCCCTGCAGGACAAGGTCAACCTGGTCACCATGTTCTCGGGCCGCAGCGACGCGGCCGATGGCTCGGTGTTCCCGTACGTCATTCCGATGTCCGCGAGCTACTGGTCGCAGGCGGCGATCCTGATCGAATACATCGCGCGCGCCGAGAAGGACCTCAAGGGCAAGAAGATCGCCATCGTGCACATCGACACGCCCTTCGGCCGCGAACCCCTGCCATTGCTGCAGGAACTGGCCAAGCGGCGCGGCTTCGAGCTGCTGGCCTTTCCCTACGCGCCGCCGGGCAACGAGCAGTCGGCGGTGTGGACGCAGGTGCGCCGCGCGCAGCCGAACTGGACGCTGATCTGGGGCGGCGGCGTCGGCCAGACGGTGTCGGTGAAGGAAGCGATCCGCAACGGCATCCCGACCGACCGCATTGCCTCGGTGGTGTGGCTGTCGGAGTCGGACATGCGCGTGGTCGGCCCCGAGCAAGCCACCGGCGTGCTGAAGTTCGAGGGGGCGGCCGGCGGTCGCGAGCCCAAGATCATCCAGGACATCCTGCGCGAGGTGATCGCCAGGAACAAGGGCGCGGGTTCAGCCGATCTGGTGGGCACGACCTACTACAACATCGGCGTGCTGGCCGCCGCGCTGATGGTCGAGGGCGCGCGCCGTGGCCTGGAGATCAGCAAGGGCGCCGCGCTCACCACCGAAACCCTCAACGAGGGCCTGCGCAGCATCAAGGACTTCAACGCCGAGGGCCTGGCCCCGCCGACCACGCTGAGCAAGACCGACCACCAGGGCGGCGGCATGGGGCGCTTGGCGCAGTGGGACGGCAAGCGCTGGGTGGCCAAGTCCGACTGGATCGCGGCCGATCAGGACCTGGTCTGGCAACTGATCAAAACCTCGTCGGCCGAGTTCAAGAAGACCGGCAACTGAAGGCAGGCACCATGACTGCACACGCCACCGCCGGGACCTCACCGGGCGAGAAGCTGCTGGAGCTCAACAACGTCGAGGTGCTGTACGACAACGTCGCGCTGGCCATCAAGGGCGTGTCGATCGACGTGATGCAGGGCGGTCTGGTGGCTTTGCTCGGCGCCAATGGCGCGGGCAAGAGCACCATCCTCAAGTCCATCAGCGGGCTGCTCTCGGTCGAACGCGGGCGGGTGAGCCGCGGTGGTACGCGCTTTGCGGGCGCCGACCTGCTGGGCCTGGCGCCACCCGAGCGGGTGCGCCGCGGCATTGCCCACGTGCTCGAAGGCCGCCGCGTCTTCGAGCACCTCACGCCGGGAGAGAACCTGCTGGCGGCCGCGTCCATGCACCGCGACAAGCGGCACGTGACTGAGCTCACCGAGAAAGTCATGTCGTGGTTTCCGCGCCTGAAGGAGCGCGCCCGCATCCAGGCGGGCTACCTCTCGGGTGGCGAGCAGCAGATGCTCGCCATCGGCCGGGCGCTGATGACCGAGCCCAGGCTGCTCATGCTGGACGAGCCCAGCCTGGGGCTCTCACCGCTGCTGGTGGACGAGATTTTCGACATCGTGCGCCGCATCAACCAGGAGGCCCGCGTGTCGGTGCTGCTGGTCGAGCAGAACGCGGTGGCCGCGCTGGGCATCGCACAGCACGCCTACCTGGTCGAGAACGGCCGGGTGGTGATGGCGGGCACCGCCGAGGCGCTGCAGGCCAACCCCGACGTGCAGGAGTTCTACCTGGGCGGCGGCCATCAGACCGATTACCACGCGGTCAAACACTACCGGCGGCGCAAGCGCTGGCTGTCGTGACACGCTTCTTTTCATTTCACACTTTCAAGGCAGTCCATCCATGCGCATCGACCTTAGATTCGACCAACAGCACGTGCTCGTGTTCGGTGGTACCACCGGCATCAACTTCGGCATCGCGGACGCCTTCGCGGCCCAGGGCGCCAAGGTCACGGTGGTCAGCCGCAAACCGGAGAACGTGGCGCAGGCCATCGAGAGGTTGTCGGTGCACGGGCACGGCGTGGCGGGCTTCAGCGCCGATGTGCGCAACTTCGAGTCGGTGGGCGCGGCGCTGGCCTCGGCGGTCGAGCGCTTCGGCCCCGTGGATGTGCTGGTTTCGGGCGCGGCGGGCAACTTCTTCTGCGAGGCCAAGGACATGTCGGCCAACGGCTTTCGCGCTGTGGTGGACATCGACCTCGTGGGAACGTTCAACGTGGCCCGCCAGGCACATGCGCATCTGCGCAAGCCCGGTGCCGCGTTCATCAACATCACGGCGCCGCAGTCGAGCATTGCCATGCGGTTCCAGGCGCACGCCTGCGCGGCCAAGGCGGGCGTGGACCAGCTCACGCGGGTGCTGGCGCTCGAGTGGGGGGTGGACGGCATCCGCGTCAACGCGATCTCGCCCGGGCCGATCGACGGCACCGAAGGCGTGAAGCGGCTGATGGGGCAGACCCCCGCCGAGCTCGCGCAAGCGGTGCAGCGCGTGCCGCTGCAGCGCATGGGCACGCTGGACGACATCGCCAACCTGGCGCTGTTCCTGGCCTCGCCGTTCGCCAGCTACCTGTCGGGCGCGATCATCCCCTGCGACGGTGGCGGGGCGCTGGAGAGCGTCAAGCCCACCCTGGAAGCCGCCGGCCGCGCCGCGGCGGCTGCAACGACGGCCTCCGCCTGATTGCGCCATGGCCGCCATCGATCTCAGCTACACCGACTTGCTGGTGCGCAATGCGCGGCTGCACGGCGAGCACGCCGCGTTCCAACATGCCTCCCACACGGTCACGCACCGCCAGCACCTGGTCCGCACCCTGCAACTCGCCGCCGGCCTGCGAAGCCTGGGCGTGGCCCGGGACGATCGCGTGGCCATGCTCTCGCGCAACCGCATCGAGTTCCTCGACCTGCTGGGCGCCGCCGCGCGCCTGGGCGCCATCGTCTCGGCCGTCAACTGGCGCCTGTCAGCCGCCGAGGTGGCCCGGGTACTCGAAGGCGACTCGCCCAAGCTGGTGCTGGCCGACGACGAGTTCTGGCCGCTGCTCGATGAGGCGCTGGCCCGGCCCGATGCGCCGGACCCGATCCGGCTGGACAGCCCGCGCGACGGCTTCAGGCACCTGTCGCAGCTGTACCTCGATGCAAGTTGCGAGCCCATGGCGGTGGCGGCCGACGACCCGCTGCTGCTGATCCACACCGCCTGGAGCGACGAACGCCCCAAGGCCGCCACGCTGACCCACCGAAACCTGCTGGCCAACGCGCTGCAGCTGCAGCACGCGTGGTCGCTCGGCGCGCAGGACGTGCACCTGTGCTGCCTGCCGCTGTTCCATTCCACCGCGGTGTCGCTCACGCTGGCCACGCAGATGGCGGGCGGCAGCTCGGTGCTGATGCCGGCCTACCAGGCGGATGAGGCGTTGGCGCTGATCGGCCGGCACCGGGTCACGCTGTTCGCCGAGTTCGCGCCCATGCTGGGCGGGCTGCTGGACGCGGCCGCGCCGACGCCGGCGCTCCTGGCGAGCGTGCGCCACGTGTGCGGCCTCGATGCGCCCGAGACCATCCGGCGCCTGGAATCCACCTGCGCCGGTGCCACGTTCTGGACCGGCTATGGCCAGACCGAGGCCTCTGGCCTGGTGACCATGGCACCCTGGCGCGACAGGCCCGGGTCGGCAGGGCAGCCGCTGCCGCTGTGCGCGGTGGACATCGTGGACGAGCAGGGCCTGCCGCTGCCGGCGGGCGAGGCCGGCGAGATCACGCTAAGGGGGCCGTGCGTGTTCGCGGGCTACTGGCGCCGGCCGGCCGACAATGTGAACGTGTTCCGCTCGGGCCGTCTGCACACCGGCGACAGTGGCCACCTCGACGAGCAGGGGGTGCTCTGGTACCGCGGCCGCCTGGCCACCAAGGAACTCATCAAGACCGGTGGCGAAAACGTGTACCCGGAAGAGGTGGAAGCCGTGCTGCGCCTGCACCCGCACCTGGTCGACGTGGCTGTGATCGGTGTGGCCGACGCGCACTGGGGCGAATCGGTGCGCGCCATCTGCGTGGCGTCCGACGGTGCGGCGCCTTCCGAACAGCAGGTGATCGACTTCGTGGGCGAGCGCATCGCGCGCTACAAGCGCCCGCGCGCGGTGGTGTTCGCCGCGGCCTTGCCCAAGAAAGCCGACGGCACGAACGACCGCGAGCGCATCAAGCAGATCTACGGTTGACACTTCCGCCGCGACTTTTTCCGATGATCGCCGGCCTTGGTGAAAACACCGATCAATTAATAAACATGATTATGATAATCTAGCGAAATAAATGTATTCGGTGCGTTTCATCGCGTTGCCGGAAGTTTTTTTCGGGCATCGGGTCCATGAAGGAGTCCCTGCCGACCGCTTTGCAAAGGAGTTCCACATGCGCAGAAGGCAATGGATCGCGGCCGCCGCCTCGGTATCGATGCCGAGCCTGATCTCCCGCGCCTTTGCGGCGAATTCCGGCGTCGATGCCCGGGAGATCGTGATCGGCCAGAGCGCTGTGCTGAGCGGGCCGCTGAGCGTTGCGATGAACGGATTCAACGTGGGCGCGCAACTGGCGTTCGACGCCGTGAATGCCCAGGGTGGCGTCCACCGCCGGCGCATCCGCTACATCAGCCTGGACGATGAGCTCAAGCCCGACAGGACGGTGGTCAACTACAAGGCCCTGCTGGCCGAGCACAAGGTGTTTGCGCTTTTCGGCGGCGTCGGCAGCGCCAACATCGCGGCCGTGACGCCCCTGCTCCAGGAGAGCGGTGCACCCGTGATCGGGTCCTATGCCTGCGGCGACTCCGCGCGGCAGAAGGCGGCGGGCGCCGTGTACTTCGTGCGGGCGGGCTACGGGCGTGAGGCCGAGCGCCTGGTCCAGCACCTGAACACGATCGGCATCACGCGCATCTCGGTGGCCCACCTGGCCGTGCCCGGCGGCGTGGAGGTGCTGGAGTCGATCCGCACCTCGATCAAGGCGCTGGACGCCTCGCGCGACGTGGTCAGGTCGGCGGGCGTCAAACCCGATGGCAGCAATGCGGTGGAGGCGGGCAAGGAACTGGCCCAGGGTGGCGCGCAGACCATCATCATGTTCCTGGCCGGGCCGCCGGTGGCGCAACTGATCAAGACCGTTCAGGACACGGGAGCGAGCCCGACGTTCTACGGCATTTCCTCCGTCGCGGGCGACCAGGTCGCCAAGGCGCTGGGTTCCCAGTTGCGCGGCCTCGCCGTGGCCCAGGTGGTTCCCTACCCGTGGAGCGACGCCGACGCGACATCCCGTGAGTTCCGCAAGCTGGGCGCGGCGCGCAATGCGCCGGTGAGCTACTACAGCTACGAGGGCTACATCAACGGCCTGGTGCTGATCGAGGCCTTGCGGCGTGCCGGCCAGGCACCGACGCGCGAGAGCCTGCACGCCGCGGTGCGCTCGATGAAGACGCGCATCGGCGGCATGGACCTGGACTTCACCTCCGGCCCGACGGGCTCGCGCTTCGTGGACCTGGTGCATGTCACGTCGACCGGGCGGTTCGTGCGCTAGCTAGCCTCCTCGGAAGGGACTTTCAGCGGCCGTGGAACCGCGGCTTGCGCTTGTTCAGGAAGGCGTCGATCGCGCCCCGGAAATCGTCCGAACGCGCGTTGGCCACGAACTCCTGCTGCTCCAGGTCCAGTTGCGCGTCGAGGTCGCGCTCGAACGCGCCGCGGATCAGGCGTTTCATGCGGCCGATGGCCAGCGTGGGGCCGTCCGCCAGGCGCTGCGCGATGCCTTGTGTGGTGTCGGCCAGCAGGGACGGCGGCACCACCTGGTTGACCATGCCCAGGCGGTGCGCCTCGGATGCGTCGAAGGTGTCGCCCAGTAGCGCGATGGCCATGGCGTTGCGCGTGCCCACCAGGCGCGGCAGGCTCCAGGAGGCCGATCCGTCGCAGGTGGCGCCGATCTTCACGTAGGCCAGGTTGAACTTCGTGCCCTCGGCCGCGATCACCAGGTCGCAGGCCATGGCCAGGCTCAGACTGCCGCCGGCCACCACGCCGTGCACGCTGGCGATGAAGGGCGCGTCGATGCGCGCCATGAGCTTGACCGCCTCGTGCACCGGCCCGATGAGCCCGGGCGCGGCGCCGGCCGGATCGGCCTTCAGTTCGTTGAGATCGCCGCCCGCGCCGAAGGCGTCGCCCGCGCCCGAGAGGATCACCGCGCGGATGTCGGACGACGCCGCGATCTCGCGGCAACACGCGAGGAAGGCGTGCGCGGTGGGCACGTTCACCGCATTGAGCTGCTGCGGGCGGTTGAAACGCAGGCGCGCCACGGCGCCTTCGCGGGTCAGGGTCACGGGTGCGTCGGTCATGGGGTCATCCCAGCCAGCGTTTGCGCCGGCGGTAGTGCTTGATGTGCTGATAGCTCTTGCGCTCGCCCGAATGGCTCACGCCCAGGTAGAACTCGCGGATGTCCTCGTTCGCGCGCAGTTGCTCGGCCGGGGCTTCCAGCACCACACGGCCACCTTCCATCACGTAGCCGTGGTCGGCCAGCGTGAGCGCGGCCTGCGCGTTCTGCTCGACGATCAACAGCGACAGACCGGCTTGCTTCAGCGAGCCGAGCAGGGTGAAGATCTCCTCGATCATCTTGGGCGCCAGGCCCAGCGAGGGCTCGTCGATCATCATGAGCCTGGGGTTGCTCATGAGCGCGCGGCCGATCAGCAACTGCTGCTGCTCGCCGCCCGAGAGGTAGCCCGAGGTGCGCTCGCGCAGCTCGGCCAGGCGCGGGATGGTCTGCAACACGAAGTCCAGCCGCTCGCGCACCCGGGCGGTGCTGCCCAGCAGGTGCCCGCCGATCACCAGGTTCTGCTCCACCGTGAGGTGGCGCAACACCTTGCGGCCTTCCACCACGTGGATCAGGCCCATGGCCACCGTGTCGAGTGCCGACTTGCCCGTGATCGGCTGGCCGCGAAAGCGCACCGCGCCGGCCGAGACCTCGCCGTCGTCGATGCTCAGGATGCCCGAGATCGCCTTGAGCATGGTGCTTTTGCCGGCGCCGTTGGGTCCCAGCAGCACGGTGCATCTGCCTTCGTCCACGCGCAGGTTCACGCCCTTGAGCGCGAGGATCACCCTGGCATACAGCACCTCCAGGTTCTCCACCGCAAGGAGTTCGCGCGAGCCCGGCTCGCCCGCGGGTTTCAAAGCATTGGACATGGTGACGCCGTTCGCCTTACCAGCGATCCAGCTTCGGCACGGCGTGGCCGACCACGGCATTCGTCACCTTGCCGTCCTTGACCTCGCCCACGTTCACCTTGACCTGGTAGGTCGGGAAGGGCGCGCCCACGCCGTAGGTCAGGTCGTGGGTGTAGCCGAACATGCTGGCACCGGTGATCGGTTGCGCCAGGATGGCCTGGTAGACCATCTCGCCGGTCAGGCTGGACGCGCCGTTCTTCTTCGCGGCGGCTTCCACCGCGCGGACCAGGGCCAGGCTCTGCGCGATGCCACCGGACGTGATGCCGTGCCACGGCGCTTTCAGGCCGTATTTGGCCACCAGCATGTCGTAGAACTTGCGCGGCTCGTTCTTTTCGTCCGTCGTGGCGATGACGCCCGATTGCATCTCGAAGTCGCCTTCCAGCAGCTCCAGCCCGCCCAGTGGCCGCGCGATGAAGCCGGGCGCGTTGTGCATGCTGAAGGCCACCGGCACTTTCTTGTTCAAGGCCTGAAGCGCTCGTTTGACGGCGATGCCTTGCTGCAGCGAAGCCGGGGCCAGGATGACTTCGGCGCCCGCGTTGGTCACGCGGCGCATCTGCAGCGTGAGATCGGCCGGCTGCACTTCGGCAAACACCACTTCCACCAGTTCCACGATCTGGGGATTGGCCTTGGCGAAGGCGACAACACCCTTGGCCATGTCGGCATAGCTTGGCGAGGCCTCCGACGTGACCAGCGCCATCTTCACGGGACGGTTGCCGCCCGCGCGGTTCTTCTGGTACCAGTCGATGAAGCCGACGATCTCGTGCACGAAGGTCGGCCGCAGCGACAGGTAGTACTGGTTGGGCCGCCATGCGAAGCCGTTGCTGGCCGACGGCGAGAAGATGACCACTTTGTCGTTGGGCAGCCGTTGTTGCAGTGCCGCCAGATCGGGACCGCCGACGCCAAAGCCGACCAGCGGCTTCTCCGCCAGGATGCCGGGCCAGAGGCTGGCCGTCTGCGCGGCGTCGAAGCGCGTGTCATAGGCTTTCATGTTGAGCTTGACGCCCATCTTCTCGCCGACTTCGGCGTTCCACCAGGCGATGGTGGCTTCGCGCGCGCCGCCGAGCGCCGGCATCACGGTGGAGAAGGGTCCGGTGAAGTCCGACAGCGCCGGGATCAGGTACGTCGTGACAGCGGGCGTCTGCGCGGAAGCGGGCTGTGCGAACAGCAAGGCGAGGGCCGCTGGCAGGGCCGCCAAGGCCGCGCGTCTGGAAGTGGATGCAGATGTCATGGTTGTCTCCAATCGGTTGGTGGTGCTTGCAGTTGTGCGGCTGGCCGCGGGTGAACGCCGTGTGATCAGTACTTGAAGGGCCAGCGGCGGAACGCCTGCTTGGCGTTGTCGATGCGGTGCATCAGGCCTTTGGGCTCGAACAGCAGGAAAAGGATGACGATGGTGCCCAGCAGCACGTTCATGCTGGCGAAGACGATGTCCTGGCCGAGTGCGGGAAAGGCCTGCGAGAGCGTGGGGCCCAGCGTGGCGATGCCTTCGCGTGCCAGCTGGATCACGACCGTGCCGACCAGCGCGCCGACGATGGAGCCCAGGCCGCCGACGATCATCATGGCGATCAGCCAGATGGAGGCGAACAGCGAGAACTGTTCGACCGACACGTGGCGCAGCGCGATCGCCCACAGGCCGCCCGCGATGCCCGCATAGAACGCCGCGGCGAGGAAGGCGCGGGTCTTGGTGAGCATCACGTTGATGCCCATCATGCCGGCGGCCACGTCGTCGTCGCGCACCGCCTCGAAGGCGCGGCCGTGGCGCGCGCGCACGATGCCGAAGGCCCCGCCGGTCATGATCGCCAGCACGGCGAACGAGAAGTAGTAGATGGCGCGGTCGTTGGCGAGATCGATGCCGAACAATGTCACACCCTCGATGTGGATGCCACCCGGACCGCCGAGCCACCGCGAGGGCAGGTTGAGCACCAGGAAGTGGAACAGCATCTGCGCGGCGATCGTGGTGAGTGCCAGGTAGAAGCCCTTGATGCGCGCCGCCGACAGGCCGAACAGGGCGCCGAAGAGGGCCGCGGCCGTGCCGCCGAACACCATGGCCAGCGGCACCGGGAACGACCAGTACGCGATGGCCGCGGCGCAGGCATAGGCGCCCACGCCCATGAAGGCCGACTGGCCCAGGTTGATCTGCCCGGCGTAGCCGGTGCAGAGCTGCAGGCCGACCACCGCAATGGCGGTGATGAACATGGTGAAGCCCACGCTGACCCAGCGGTCGGGTGCGAGCAGGGGCAGCAGCAGAAGCGCCAGCACGAAGAGCGCGAGCGAGATCCATTGCGGGCGGGTGCGGATCAGCGAACGGTCGCCGCCGTAGCTGTTGAAGAAAACGCCGGAGGAATCCATGTCAAACCCTTTCGATCGTGCGCCAGCCGAACATGCCGGTGGGGCGGATGAACAGCATCAGCAGCATGAAGACGTAGGGCACGATGCTCGATGCCGAGCCACCGATGACCGGGTCCACGTACGCGCCCACGAGGGCCTGCATGATCCCCATGAGCGCGCCCGCCAGCAGCAGGCCGAAGATCGATTCCAGGCCGGCGAACAGCGCCACCGGCAGGGCGGCCAGGCCGATCTCGGCCGAAACCAATGTGAGCGAGCGGCCGTTGAGGTAGACGATTGCACCCAGCGTGGAAATGGCCGCGCCCATCATCCAGGCCAGCGTGGTGGCGCGCTTGACCGAGATGCCCATCGAGATCGCAGTGGGCGGGTCCTCGGCCACGGCGGTCAGCGTGAGGCCGAAGCGTGAGCGGTTGAAGAACCACCACAGCGCGCAGGCCAGCACGAAGGTGAAGACCGCGCCCAGCACCAGCGAGGTGGGCAGGATCAGGTCGCCGATGAAGATGGGCGCGGCGGGCAGCAGGGCGGGAAACTGCCGGTCCATCGGCCCCCAGATGACCAGGATCAGGCCGCGGATCAGGATCACCAGCCCGATGGTGACCATGACCATCGAGAACACCGACTCGCCGATGAGCCGCGAGAAGAACAGCCGCTCGATGGCGAAGCCGTAGGCGATGGCCACCGCGAAAGCCAGCGGCACGCCCACGGCCGCCGGCAGGCCGGCCCCCAGCGTGAGCGACCACACGGTGAAGGCGCCGATCAGCATCAGCTCGCCCTGCGCGAAGTTGAACACCTTGCTGGCGCGGTAGATGACGACGAAGCCCAGTGCGAGCAGTGCGTAGAGCTGCCCCACCAGGGCGCCGTTGATCACGTAGTTCAGGAAATCCATCATGCGGTCTCCGCGGCGCGCGCCGCTGTGGGTTTCACGTTGTCCACCGTGGCCAGACGCACGGTGGCCTGCAGGGTGCCGCTGCGTCCGTCCTGGTAGCGCACCGGGATCGACACCGCCACGCTCGCGCCGCTGCCGTAAAGGCTATCGACGATGACGCTGTAGCGCTGCTCGATGAACTCGCGCTTGAGCTTGCGCGTGCGGGTGAGCTCGCCCTCGTCGGCGTCGAGTTCCTTGGGCAGGTTGGCGAAGCGCACCACCTGCGCGCCCGCCGGCAGTGCTCTGTTGACCTTGCGGATCTCGGCGGCCACCTGGTCCACCACCTCCGGGCGCTGCGAGAGGTCGGCGAAGGTGGTGAATCCGATGTTGCGTTGCTCGGCCCAGCGCGAGAACACCACGTCGTCGATGTTGACCAGGGCGGTCACGTGGTCGTGGTGGCGGTCGCCGATCACCAGCACTTCCCGGATGTAGGGCGAGAAGCGCAGCCGCACCTCGATGAACTGCTTGGGGTAGCGCGCACCGCTGCGCAGCTCGCTCATGTGCTCGACCCGGTCGTAGTAGATCAGCTCGTCGCGCGGCGTCCTGCCCACCGCATCGCCGGTGCGAAACCAGCCGTCGTCGAGTTTCTCCGCGGACTTGTCCGGGCGCTTCCAGTAGCCCGAGAATCCGGCCGCACCGCGCAACTGCAGTTCGGCCGCGTCGGTGATGCGCCATTCCAGGGCGGGGCCCCATTCCGTGGGATCGGTCAGCGGCCTCCCGATGGTCTCGGGGTCGTACCGCATGCCGGTGTGCGCCGAGATGAGGCCGAACTCGCTGCAGGCGTAGATGTTGCGCAGTGGCGTGCCCATGGCCGAGAACAGCCGCACCACGTCGGGCGACATGGCGGCTCCGCCGGTGATCGCCACCTTCACCTTCTTCAGGCCGAGCTGGTCGCGCAGCGGGCGCAGCACCAGGTGTTCTGCCAGTGCGTAGGCGGCACGGTCGAACGCGGAGGGTTCGCGCCCTTCGGTGCGTGCCAGGTGCACGCGCCGCCCGACGGCAATGCCCCAGTCGAGCAGCTTGTTGCGCAGCCAGCCGGCGTCGATCATGCGGGTGAAGACGCGCGAGGCGAGGCTTTCCCATTGCCGGGGGCCGAGCACGATCACGTCCACCGCGAGTTCTCGGATGGCCTCCTGCACCTGGTCGGGCCGTTCGGCGAAGTTCACGCGCAGTGGCAGCGACATGCCCAGCGTCACGCCGAACCACTGCTCGGGCACCCAGGACAGGGGGATGTACGAGAGGTAGTCGGTGTCGGGCTGCAGATCGAGCGCGCGGCGCAGGCGTTCGGCGCAGTCGAGCAGCGCGCGGTAGGTGGTGATCACACCCTTGGGCTGGCCGGTGGTGCCCGAGGTGTAGGCCAGCAGCGCCACGTCGTCGGCGCGGCCGAGCGCGATCTCCTCCTCCACGCGCCGCGGGGCAGCCTGCCGCAAGGGCTGGCCCAGCGCCTTGACGGCCTCCAGGCTGCTCAGGCCAGGCTGCGTGTAGTTCCACAGGCCGCCGGACTCGCAGTGGAAGATGGAACGCAGGCCGGGTGCGCGCGGCAGCGCGTCGATCGCCTTGTCCACCTGCTCCTGGTCTTCGGCGAACACGCAGACCGCTTCGGCGTCGCCCGCGATGTAGGCCATTTCGTCGGCGGTGGAGTCGGGGTAGAGCGTGACCGACTTGGCGCCGATGGCCATCACGGCCCACTCGACCCAGTAGATCTCGGGCCGGTTCTCGCTGATCAGCATCACGGTCTGGCCGCGCACCACGCCGAGCGCCAGCAGGCCGAAGGCGATCCGTTCGACTTCACGGTAGATGTGGCTCCAGGTGTATTCCTGCCAGATGCCACGCTGTTTGTAGCGGTGCCCGATGACGTCGGGCCGCATGCGATGGTTGTCCAGCAGCAGTTGGGGCAGCGTCTGCGGCCGCATTGGATGACCTCCGGCTTCGCCTGCGGTGCGAGCTTGCTGGGGGTGGCCCGGCGCGGCGCTCATGCTTGCACTCCCAGGTAGGCGGAGACCACGTCGGGGTTGTCCTGCACCTCGGCAGGCGTGCCCTCGGCGATCTTGCGGCCGAAGTTGAGCACCACGACGCGGTCGGCGATGTCCATCACCACGCCCATGTCGTGCTCGACCAGCACCACCGGAATCTTCTTGAATTCGCGCACGTCGAGGATGAAGCGCGCCAGGTCTTCCTTTTCCTCGGCGTTCATGCCGGCCATGGGCTCGTCAAGCAGCAGCACCTTGGGGTCGGCGGCGAGCGCGCGGCCCAGGTCCACGCGCTTGCGCATGCCGTAGCCCAGCGTGCCCACCGGCTGGTGGCGGATGTGTTCGATCTCCAGGAAGTCGATGATCTCCTCGGCCTTCTCTCGGTGCGCGACTTCCTCCCGGTGCGCGAACGGCCAGTAGAAGAAGGACTGCAGCAGGCTGCTGTGCATCTGCGCGAAGCGACCGACCAGGATGTTGTCCACCACGCTCATGCGCGCCAGCAGGTGCGTGCCCTGGAAGGTGCGCGCCAGGCCGGCCGCGGCGATGCGGTGCACCGGCCAGCCGCTGATGTTGCCGCCCTGATAGAACACCGTGCCCTGCTGCGGGCGGTAGAAGCCCGAAAGCACGTTGAGCAGCGAGCTCTTGCCCGCGCCATTGGGGCCGATCAGGGCCACCATCTCGTCGGCACCGACGGTGAACGACACGTCTTCCAGCGCGGTGACGCCGCCAAAGCGCAGCGTCGCCTGCCGGATTTCGAGGACGGAAGCACTCATGACAGGCTGAACCCGCCGCCGCAGACCAGCGTCTGGCCCGAGATGTAGTCGGACTCGGGCAGGCACAGCAGGTACACCGCGCCGGCGGCTTCTTCGGGCGTGCCCGCGCGGCCGAGCGGAATCTGCTGCTCCATGGCCTGCATCAACCCGGGGTTGATGCCGACCTTGATCTCGCGGCCTTCCACGACGATCTGCGCGTTGGCGTCGCTGGCGGCCTCGGTCAGCCGCGTTCGGATCAGGCCGAACGCCACTGTGTTCACGTTCACCGCGAGCCGGCCCCATTCCTTGGAGAGCGTCTTGGTCAGGCCGGTGACGCCGGCCTTGGCCGCGGCGTAGCTGGCCTGTCCCGCGTTGCCGCCCAGGCCGGCGATGGAGGAAATGTTCACCACCTTGCGGTGCACGCGGCGGCCGGCCTCGGTCTCGGCCTTCACCAGTGCCCGGATGACGGGCTGCGCGGCGCGCAGGATGCGGAACGGTGCGGTCAGGTGGCAGTCGAGCATGGCGTACCACTGCTCGTCGGTCATCTTCTGGATCACGTTGTCCCAGGTGTAGCCGGCGTTGTTGACGATGATGTCGATGCCCTGGTAGTGGTCCACGGCGGTCTTGACAAAGCGCTCGGCGAAGTCGGGCGCGGTGACGTTGCCCCAGCAGGACACGGCCTGGCCGCCCGCGGCCTGGATGTCGGCCGCGGCCTGCTCGGCCACGTCGCGGTCCAGGTCGTTGACCACCACGCGCGCGCCCTCGCGGGCCAGCTTCATCGCCACGGCGTGGCCGATGCCGCGCCCCGAACCGCTCACCAGGGCCACCTTGCCGGCCAGTGTTCCGCTCATTGCCTGTCTCCGTTCATGTTCATGTGGTTGGGGGTCATTGCGGCAGGGCCACCAGGGCCTCGCCGGTGACCTTGGTTTCGCCGTACTGGTTCTTCACCGCCATCTCGACGCGGGCGCAAGGCACGCCGTCGAGTTCGGTGTGGGCCACCACGGTGCCGGTGCAGGTGGCCTGGTTGTGCAGGTGCATCACACCGACGAAGCGCAGGTCGATGCGGCGGATGCGGTCCTGTTCCACCCATGCGGACAGGAAACGGCCGAGCCAGGCGGCGGTCAGCATGCCGTGGCCGAACACGTCGGGCATGCCCGCGCGGCGCGCGAAGTCGGTGTCGATGTGCAGCGGCACGTGGTCGCCCGAGGCGCCGGCGTAGAGCGCCAGCATGGCGCGCGACACGGGCTCGACCGTCAGCGGCGGCAGGTTCGTGCCGACTTCGAAAGTGGGGGTGGCAACGGTGCTCATGCGGCACCTTTCAGCGCGGGATCGCGGTAAACCACGGTGGAGGAGAGCGTGGCGATGCGCGCGCCGTGCTGGTTCGTCACCTCGGTCTTCTTCACGATGAACTGCATCGCGCCGCCTTTCTTGTCGTAGATGTCGCCGATGGAGGCCTCGAACGACAGGGCGTTGCCCGCCCAGGCCGGCGCGTGGTAGTCGAAGCGCTGCTGCCCGTGCAGGATGTGCATGAGGTTGACCTGGAGATCGGCCAGCCAGTACAGCGGGTCGGGGTCGTCCATCATTTCCAGGCAGAACAGGTAGGTGGGCGGCACCTGCAGCGGCGCGTCCATGTCGCCGAAGGCGCGGGCCTTGTCGCCGATCACGTCGAGGAAGAAGCGCAGCCGCCCCGCCTCCACCGGCCGCGTGACGCGGCGCAGTTGCCGTCCGATGTGGGTCTTGTCGAGCATGGTGTGTCCTAGGCCTGGCCGTACATCGTGACGACGGCCGCGCCACCGAGGCCGAGGTTGTGCTGCAGGGCGATGCGCGCGCCGGGTACCTGGCTGGCCTCGGCCGTGCCGCGCAGCTGGCGCGTGAGCTCGAAGCACTGCGCCAGGCCCGTGGCACCCAGCGGATGGCCCTTGGAAAGCAGACCGCCCGAGGGGTTGACCACCACGTCACCACCGTAGGTGTTGCGCTCGTCCTCGACGAACTTCTCGCCTTCGCCGACGGCGCAGAAACCCAGGGCCTCGTAGCTCAGCAGCTCGTTCTGCGCAAAGCAGTCGTGCAGCTCGCAGACGTCCACGTCCTGCGGGCCGACGCCGGCCTCGGCATAGACCTGGGCGGCCGCGTCCTCGCTCAGGTGAAAGCCGACCAGATCGATCATTGAACGGGTGTCGAAGCTGTCGTTCCGGTCGGTGGTCATGGCCTGGCCGAGAATCTGCACGCGCGGGCTCAGGCCCTTGCGCGCAGCGAACTCCTTCGACACCAGAACCGCCGTTGCGGCACCGCAGGTCGGAGGACAGGCCATCAGGCGCGTCAGCACGCCTTCCCACAGCACCGGCGATGCCAGCACTTCTTCGGCCGTGACGGCCTTGCGGAACAGCGCGAGCGGGTTGTTGCCGGCGTGGCGGCTGGCCTTGGCGCGGATCCTGGCGAAGGTCTCCAGCTTCGTGCCGTAGCGCTGCATGTGTTCGCGGCCCGCACCGCCGAAGTAGCGCAGCGCCAGCGGCAGCTTCACGCCGTCGGTCAGGTCGTCGCACAGCGCGTCGAAGTGCTCGAAGGCATTGGGCCGGTCCTGCCAGTGCATGGCGAGCGCGCCGGGCTGCATCTGCTCGAAGCCCAGCGCGATCGCGCAGTCCACCATGCCGCTGGCCACGGCCTGGCGCGCGAGGAACAGCGCGGTGGAGCCGGTGGAACAGTTGTTGTTGACGTTGACGACCGGGATGCCGGTCTTGCCCACCTCGTACAGCGCGCGCTGGCCGCTGGTGGAGTCGCCGTACACATAGCCCACGAAGGCCTGCTGCACGTCGGCGTAGTCGATGCCGGCATCGGCCAGCGCCATGCGCAAGGCCTGCGCTCCCATCTCGTTGTAGGGCAGGCTGTCGCCCGGCTTCCTGAACGGAATCATCCCCACGCCCCCGACCCATACTGGTTTCATGCTGCTTTCCCGAAGTGGTGCCCGACACACGGCTCGTCGCCATCGAATGGCATAAATTGAGTCACACTCACCAATGTTATAGACAGGGCATGTTTGGGCGTATTAGGGGAAACTCTTACCCTTTGAAAACTTCCTGATCGTATGCATTTGAGTTTTACTCATTCAAGAGGCAGGCAAGGATGAATGCATCCACCCCGGGCGCGCGACCGCTCGCCCATGCCCTTGCATGTGCGCATCTCGTGGAAAGAGCAAAGAAAAACGCGCCCCGAGGGCGCGTCAAATGCCGGCGTGCGGATCTCGGGCGTTGCGTCAGAAGGCGACCTGGCCGGCACCCTTGAGGCTGAGGATCTCGCGCGCCTCGTCGGGCGTTGCCACCTCCAGACCCAGGCCCTCGATGATGCCGCGCGCCTGTCTCACCTGCTCGGCGTTGGACGCGGCCAGCCGGCCTTTGCCCGCCCACAGCGAATCCTCCAGCCCCACGCGAACGTTGCCCCCCATGGCCGCGCTCATCGCCGCCACCGGCATCTGGCTGCGCCCCGCGCCCAGCGCCGACCACCGGTAGTGGTCGCCGAACAGCCTGTCGGCCGTGCGCTTCATGTGCTGCACGTCCTCCGGGTGCGCGCCGATGCCGCCGAGCAGCCCGAAGACGGTCTGGATGAACAGCGGCGCCTTCACCAGCCCCTCTTGCCAGAAGTGGTGCAGGTTGTAGAGGTGGCTGGTGTCGTAGCACTCGAACTCGTAGCGCGTGTTCGTCTCGTTGAGGGTGTTGAGCGCGTAGGCGATGTCCTTGAAGGAGTTGCGGAAGACCAGGTCGCGCGAGTTCTCCAGCATCTCGGGCTCCCAGGCGTGCTTGAAGTCCTTGAAGTCCTTGAAGCGCTTGAGCATGGGGAAGAGGCCGAAGTTCATGGAGCCCATGTTCAGGCTGGCGACCTCGGGCTTCCAGACCGCGGCGGGGCGGATGCGTTCCTCCACCGACATGAAGGGCGAGCCGCCGGTGGTGAGGTTGACGACCACGTTGGAGCGGGCCTTGATGAGGCGCAGGAAGGGCTCGAAGGCCTCGGGGGATTGGTCGGGGCGGCCGTCGGTGGGGTTGCGCGCGTGCAGGTGCACGATGGCGGCGCCCGCTTCGGCCGCGCCGATGGCGGCCTCGGCGATCTCCTCGGCGCTCACCGGCAGGTGCGGCGACATGGAGGGTGTGTGAATCGAGCCGGTGACGGCGCAGGTGATGATGACTTTGCTGGATGCCATGTCGGGTGTCCTGAAACGTTGAACGAATGCGTCAGCCGGTGCTGCGCTGGTCTTTTTCCTTTTCCGCGCGTCCGCGCACCAGCGACTTGGCCTCGGCCCAGTCGTCCGGCGTGAGCTTGCCAAGCGCTGCAAAAGTGCTGGGCGCGGCGAGGTGGTGGCCACCATCGATGGCGATGTTCTGGCCGGTGAGGTATTCGCAGCCGTCGGCCTGCAGGAAGGTGAGCAGGTTGCACAGCTCGGGCATGCGCCCGAAGCGGCCCATGGGCACCTCGTCGGCCGAAGCGGCGCCCACGTTGGCCTTCGGGATGGGTGCGAGTTTTTCCCAGGCGCTTTCGGTGGGGAAGGGGCCGGGCGCCACCGCGTTGACGCGGATGTTGTGCTTGCCCCATTCGACCGCGAGCGACATCGTCATGGCGTGCACGGCAGTCTTGGCCATGGTGGAGGGCAGCACGTAGGCCGAGCCGGTCCAGACCCAGGTGACGAGCATGCTCACCACCGAACCCGGCAGGCCTTGTTCGATCCAGCGCCGGCCGCAGGCGAGCGTGGCGAACAGGGCGCCGTCCATCACGGTGGAGCGCACCGCGGCAAAGCCGCGCGGGCTGATGTCCACCGAGGGCGAGATGAAGTTGGCCGCGGCGTTGTTGACCAGGCCCGTCAAGGGGCCGCCGGCCCAGATGCGCTCGACCATGGCCTCGATCTGCTCGGCTTCTCGCACGTCGCAGATGTGCCATTCGACGGAGCCGCCGTGCTGCGCCGCTTGCCGCAGCTCGGCCGTGGCCTGCTCCAGCACGGCCTGGCGCCGGCCGCAGATGTGCACCGAGGCGCCGTGCGCCACGAAATGCCGGGCCAGTTCCTTGCCCAGGCCGGTGCCGCCACCGGTGATCAGGACGCGTTTGCCGGCCAGCACGTCGGCGCGGAAGGTGGAGGGGGTCAAGGCGGTGCTCCTAGGGTCTGTTCACACTATTTTTCCAAGTGCGAACGGGGTGAAAACAGCGCCAATCTAGGC
>CAZFOT010000004.1:0-56530 GCA_964520365.1 uncultured Hydrogenophaga sp. | reverse complement strand
GGTTGGCGCGCATCTCCTCGGGCGTCTGTTCGTCCACGTAGGCGTGGCCGGCCTGCACCAGGTATTCGGCCGCCTGGTACATGAAGTCGAAGTAGTCGCTGGCCTGGTAGAGGTGGTTGCAGCCATTGGCTTCCCACCCGTAGCCGAGCCACTTCACGGCGTCGAGGATGCTGTCGACGTACTCGGTGTCTTCCTTCTCGGGGTTGGTGTCGTCGAAGCGCATGTGGCAGACGCCGCCGTAGTCGCGCGCCAGGCCGAAGTTCAGGCAGATGCTCTTGGCGTGGCCCACGTGCAGGTAGCCGTTGGGCTCGGGCGGGAAGCGGGTGCGGATTTTGGCCGGGTCGGGCTGGCCGGCTTGGTGGTGGGCGGCGTCGCCAGGGCTGCCGCCCCAGCGGCGGCTGGCATAGGTGTCTTGCTCCAGGTCTTTTTCGATGATCTGGCGCAGGAAGTTGCTGGCCTTGTGTTCGTCCGCGCCGGCGGCGGAGGCCTTGTTGGCGTTGTGGGCGGAAGCGGGGGGGGTGTTCGGACTCATTGGCAGATTCTAGGCGGGCAGGTGCGCGCCGCGGGGTAGGCGCCAGGGTGCGTTTTCCGGTATCTTCAGCAGCATCGCGCTCTGCGATTCATCTTCACCCCGTAACCGCATGAAAAGCGACAACCCCGGCACCCATTCCATGGAAGAAAACCATTGGGACGAGACCCGGGTGGAGAACGTCTTTCTGCCGTCGGTGAAGGTGCAACTGAGCTGGAATGACGTGGAGGCCGCGGTCGAGCGGGGCGCCATCGTGCCGGCGGCCGCGCACGCCTTGTGGGCGGCCTGGGCTGCGCCCGGTGCTTCCACGCGCCTGCGGGCCGAGTCCTCGTTCCTGGCGGCGGCGCTGGACTCCCGTCCCGCCGAGCTGCACCGCTTCCGGCCGGCCCGATCCGATGCCCGGAACCGGCTGAAGAAAATGCTGTATTCGCCCCTCGGGCTGGTGGCCGCCGCGCTCCTGGGTGGCGCGCTCACCATGGCCGGGCTGCTCTACATTCCCTGAGATCGCCCGGATGGAGAGCCGGACGGCGGGGGAATGCCCCCGGGGTCCGGCTCGATGCCGGCCAGCGCCTGTTCCCGGCCTGGCCTGTGCGCAGGGGCAAGCATGGTGCGCTCGCCTTGAAGGATGTATCGGCAGATCGGCCGGCCAGCTTGAGTGGCGCCATCGCCGCTTCGTGTCCTATTGCCCGAAGCGGGGGCCGTCTTTCAGGAAAATCGTTTCTTCGGGCGTGTTTTCGCGCCCCAGCGCGTCGTTGCGGTAGGGGAAGCGGCCATGCGCGGCCACGATATCGCGGTGCTCGCGGGCGAACTTGAGGTTGCCGCTCAGGGTTTCCTTGAGTTCGGGCGGGGCGCCTTCGACGAGGTCGGCGAAGCGCGCCACGCAGGCGTCCTGCAAGGCAAGGTTTTCGGCGTGCATCAGGGGCATGTAGAGAAACACGCGCGCCACGCGCGGCAGTGCCTTGTCTTCCTCTTGCGCGAGCGTTCGCAGCACCAGTTGCTGGGCGCGCGCGTCACCGGCGAAGGCCTGTGCCCGGCCCCGGTGCACGTTGCGGGTGAACTGGTCGAGCAGGATGATGAGCGCCATGCGGCTTTCAAGGGCGGTCTCCCAGTCGGTGAGGCCGCCGGCCAGCGCCTGATCGACCAGGGCGCCGAACCGCTGCTTGATCGCTTCGTCCTGCTCGGGGCCGCCGCCGAACCACAGGCCGGCGCGGCTCTGCGCGGGCCAGTCGCTTTGCAGGGCGTCGCCGAACCAGAAGGTGAGTACGGCGCTGGGCTGGTGGTCAGGGGCGTGTGCCGCAGCGGAGGTGGGCGTGGAGTTCATGACAGGCGGCGGGCAGAAAGTGCGGAAAGCGGGGAGAATGGGTGGGTGGTTTACGTTTTGAAACGTCTTTGACCAAGCGTGTGGTACAGGTTACCGGGGAATTGTCTGTAATGCTTGAACGGGACACGCGGATGCCCCGCAACCAGGAGCCCACCATGAACAGCCTGACTTCGCACACCCCCTGGCGCCGCACGTCGGCCTGGGTCCGAGCCCTTTCGCTGGCCGCCCTGGCTGCCGGGGCCTGGGCTTTGTCGACCACCCAGGCGCACGCCCGGGACGTGCATTTTTCCGTTGGCGTGCACGCGCCCGGCCTGAGCGTCGGCGTTTCCAACGCCCCGGCGGTGGTGTACCACCGTCCGCCGGTGTACTACTCGCCGCCGCCGGTCTATTACGCGCCGCCGCCGGTGTATTACGCACCGCCGCCGGTCTATCACCGGGGCGTGCGCCCGGTGGTGGTGGTGCCGCCGCCGATCTACTACGACAACCACCGAGGCCATCGCCACTGGGATGGCCGGCGCGACCGGCACGACCGCCACAACAACCACCGCTACCACGACGGCCATCGCGGCCGCTGAGGCCGCAACACGGCCTGCCCCTGCAGGAGCGTGGCCGGTGACAGGGCGGAAACCGGCGTGCGAGCACGGCCCGGGTCACAGGAGGAACAGGCATTCGTTCCGGTCCAGTACCCGCCGCCGATAGGCGGGTTTGCCGCCCAGGATATGGCCAACCTGTGAGCGGTAGCACTCCACGGCCTTGAGCTTGTCGTCCAGGTCTGGCCGCAGGCGCAGTGCATGAAGGGGTTGGCCGGTGATCCCGGCCAGTTCGGCGCCGATGCCCGCGTCCCCTTGCTGCCAGGCGTAGGGGAGGTCGGCGTAGAAGCCGAGCCTGAGGGGATGGCCGCGCAGGGACTGCCAGAGCTGGTTGCGCACCCAGACGTGCTCGGGATGCGCGGGTGCACCGAAGGGCTGGCGCAGCAGCCGGCGCAGCCAACGCCGGGAAGGCGGCTCCGGCCGATGGCCGCCACTGGCGGCGGGCAGCAGGCACAAGGTGGTGGTGGGTGCCGGCGCACGCGCGACGGCTTCGAGCACCGCCTGGGTGGCCAGCCGGGCGCTTTCCTCTTGCAACTCGCCCACGCGCAAGCCGGCATGCTGGAAGGCGCAGCCCAGGAACCGCATGGCTTGCAGGTCTTCCTGCCTGCGGGCCGCATATTCCTCCGAGGGCGAATCGAAACCCGTGATGCGGGACCAGGTGGGGTCGGACTGCGGTGCGGCTTTGGTGAAGAGGGTCAGCACCGAGGCCATGGGGGCCGCGGCGCGCAGCAGTCCGGCGATGGACAGCACGGCGTCGTCCAGGTGTGGCGACACCACCACGAGGTTGTCGACGCGGGCGCCGTGCATCCAGGCTTGAACCTGCTGGGTGCCGTGCAGGACATGGGCGTGGGGGCGCACGTCAGCTTCCCCGCAGCGCCACGGTTTGCCTGAGGTGCTCCACCCGGGCGGCGAATTCGTGCTCGAAGAGGTGCTGGCTTGCAAACAGCCGCGCCCTTTGCGCGTGCTCTTCCAGGTCCGCCGTGTTGCGCACCAGGGCGGTGATCGTGGCCGCGAGGTCGGCCGGCGTGTTGCCGGCGCTGACGGCCCCTGCCTTGCAGCGGCGCCACAGTCCTCGCCATGCTTCGTTGTCGTAGCCGGCAATGGGCACGCCGCCGCTGAGTGTTTCGATGTAGGTGCAGGACGGATCTCCCTGCAGGTGGGGGCAGGCGAAAAGGTCGATGTGCTCGCGCAGCAGCGGCAGCAACTCGTCTTCGAAGTGCAGCACGCCCAGGCAGCGCACACGCTCCTGGAGACCGGATGAGCGGATCTGTGCCTCGATGTCCTGCCGCAGGGGGCCGTCGCCTGCGATGGACAACTCGAAATCGACGCCGGCGTCTCGAAGCAGGCGCGCCATGGGCACGAGGTGGTGCGCACCCTTGATCCTGTGAAGCCGTCCCGAGAACAGCAGGTGCGGATGGCCACGCTGGCGCATGCGCTGGAGGCGGGCCTGCAGAGCCTGCGGCGTGATCAACTGGTCCCCGGGCGTGCGGTTGTCGAAGTACAGCAGGTGGTTGGGGTTGCGCCGTGCGTAGGCGTCGAAGGTCGGCGCGCCGTTGCACTGAAGCCCGTGCGCGAGCGAGACCTCGGCCAGCGCGCGGCGGTGGTTCCAGAGCATCCAGGCCTGGGTCTTGAGCCGGGCCAGGCCTGGCGGCGACGCGGCGCTGGCGATCTGCCACTGCGTGCGCAGCGTCAGCTCGGTGTTGGCCACGTAGAGGCCGCGGTGGAGCCTGCATTGGCGAGCCAGGCCGTTGAGCTGGTGGTTCAGCATGGCCAGCACCAGGGTGCCTTCGAGCAGGGGGTGCCCTTGTCTGGCCAACTCGGGAAATGACAGCGCGCGCACCTCGAAGGGCAGGTCGCTGGGCGCCCAGTAGGCGTTGTCGAGGTCGGCGCTGGGGGGGCGGTCGCCGGCCTGGAGTCCCAGGATCACCGGCGCGGGCCAACGGCTGGCATAGCTGCGCATGCCGCTGACCAGCTTGCCAGGCAACAGCCAGTGGCCATCCTCCCGCTGGATGGCTGGCAGTGCCGCGAGCACCATCAGGCGGCACATTGGTTCAGGCGGCAGGCCTGCCATGGCGGGGAGGGCGTGGATGTCGGCGGGCATGTGGGCAGGAAGCCTTTGGAAAGCGCACCGGCCCAGGCGAGAGGCGGCGCCTGCCGGGTGGGTGCGAGCGCGCCTATTGTCTGCTTCCGTGGGCCGCACGGGAAGGCCCGCCAGGGGGATGGCTTCCATCGTCCGGGTGATGGGCCGGCTCACATGGCGCGAAAGCGCTGTGCGTGGAGCCGGCTCACGGGCACGGGCTCGGGGCGTCCGCGCAGCCGCAGGTGCAGCTTGCCGGCTTCGTCGCGGTGCACGGTGTCGATGGCGGACGCCCGCACCACCGTGCCGCGGTGGACCTGCCAGAAGTCGGACGGGTCCAGTTGCGGCAGCAGTTCCTTCAGGGGCGTGCGGATGAGGAATTCGTGCGCGGCGGTGAGCACCCGAACGTACTTGTCGGCCGCCTCGAACACCAGCACTTCCGCCACGGGCACCATGCGGATGACGCTGCCCACGCTGGTCTGGATCACCTTGAGTCTTTGCGGCGGTGACGGCATGCCCGCGGCGGCGGGGAAGGCGTCGAGCAGGCCTCGGAGTTGCGTCAGGCTGTGCTCCAGCGCGGCTTCGGGGTGGGTGGGAGCCGCCTCGCGGCCCGCCAGCAGGTGCCGCACCCGTTGAACCGTGTGCGCGAGCCGCTGCGGCATCACCGGTTTGAGCAGGTAGTCCACCGCGTGAGCGTCGAACGCCTGCAGCGCGTACTGGTCGTAGGCGGTCACGAACACCAGTGCGGGAAAGGGCTGGCCGGCCGGCCATTCGTCGGCCAGTTCGGCCGCGGCCTCCAGCCCGCTCTGTCCCGGCATGCGGATGTCGAGGAATAGCACGGCCGGGCGCAGCGCCAGTGCCTGGCGCACCGCCGATGCACCGTCGCCCACTACCGCGACCACCTCCAACTCCGGCCACGCCAGACGCAGCTCGTTCCGCAAGGCGGCGGCCAGCAGGGGTTCGTCTTCGGCGATGAGGGCGGTGGCGTTCATGGGGTCGGCATCTGCAGGGGCAGGCTGATCAGGGCTTTCGTGCCCTGGCCGGGGGCGCTCTCCCAGTCCAGCCGGGCGCGCCCGCCGAAGGCGGTGGCCAGGCGTTCGCGCACCTGCGCGAGCCCGAAACCGGTGCGATCCGTGGCGGCGCTGCCCACGCCGGTGTCGTTCACTTCGAGCCGCAGTTGCTGGCCCTGGGCCCGGGCGCTCACGCGAATCCGGCCGCCCTGCAGGCTGGGCTCCAGCCCATGGCGGATGCTGTTCTCCACCAGCGGCTGCAGCAGCAGCGCGGGCAGCGGGTGGGCCGCGAGCGCGTCGGGCAGGTCGAGCGTGTAGACCATGCGCGGACCCATGCGCACCGCCATGATGGCCAGGTAGTCGTTCAGCCGGGCGAACTCGTCTGCCAGGGTGTGGGCCGGGGCTTGCCCATCGGCGCGCGACGCCTGCAGCGTGGCGCGCAGGTAGTCGTTGAGGCGGTCCAGCATGGCCGTGGCGCGTTCCGGGTCGGTGCCGATGAGGGCGCGCAGGTTGGCCAGGGTATTGAACAGCATGTGCGGTTCCAACTGCGACTCGAGCAGCCTGAGTTGCGCTTCGCTGGCTTGCCGCTGCAGGCTCTCGGCCTTGCCGCGCAGGTAGAAGTAGCCGAGAAAGGCCGCGCTGATGGCGGCGGATGAAACCATGATGGCCATGAACCGGCGCGGGTCCAGATGCAGCAGTTCCCAGGTGGAATGCCCGGCGTAGGCGTCACCGATGGCGGTGCCGAGGACATAGCCCGCGCCAATGCCGCACACCAGCCAGACCGCCGCGCGCCACGATTGCGGCCAGTATTGCGGCGCAGGGCTCTTGAGCCAACGGCGCAAGGGAAAGCGCAGCACGTCGGTGAGCAGCCAGATGGCGGTGCTGATGCCGTAGGTGTAGACCAGCACGGTGTCCAGCGGTTGCCCCTTGTGGCCCCCGCTCCAGTTGAACAGGGCGATGAAGAGCGCAAAGGTCCAGACGATGCCGCCGCGCACCAGCAGGCCGCGCCAGGCACCGGCGGGAATGGCGGCGTGCAGGGCGTGGCGCAGGACGGCGGTCATGGTCCCAGATTGTGACGAAAGAAGGCGGCGATGCGCTGGTGCGCCGCTTCGCGATCGCGCGGGTCGAATCCGGGATGGGGCAACCCGCCGCGCACCTGGGTGGTCGCCACCTCCTTGGCCACTTCGGCCGGCCAGGGCCAGAGCACGTCGAAGTGGCCGGCGTTGGGCAGGTCTGCGAGCAGCGTGCAGGTGCTGCAGTGCTGGAGCACGTGGCCGGTGTGGAAGCGTGGTACCAGCACTTCGTCGTTCTGCGCGCTCACCAGGCCCACCGGAATGCGGATGCGGGCCAGGCTTTCCGCGCTGAAGATGGCTGCCACCGGCACGACCAGGGTCACTGCGGCCACGCGCGGATCGGGCCTCGGGTCGGGTTGCGCGGGCGTGGGGGTGCGGCCGCCATGCACGGCCTTGAGTTCGGCCGGCAGCACGAATTCGGGCCAGTAGCGGGCGCTCTTGAAGCGCGCCTGCCGGGCGGCGCGGGCATCGGGCTTTGCTGCGCCCTGGAAGCAGAAGCCTGCGTCCGTTTCGGGGTGGCGGTTGCAGTGGTGAATGAGATCCAGGGTACGCCATTGCGCACCGGCCAGGGACAGGCCAGTCACCCCACCCGCCGACATGCCGTGCACGCCGACGCGGGTGAGGTCCAGGTGCCTGGACCACCGGGGATGCTGTGCCAGGGCGTCGATCACGCGGATCGCCTCGTCAGGGCGGCGCCGGAACGACTCGGGACCGGTCGCGCTCGTGTCGAGGTGGTTGTCTCCCTGGTGCAGCGGCTGGGCCACGATGAAGCCGGAGCGGACCAGGGTGGCCGCCAGGGCGTGGTCGGGCACGGCGCTGCCGCCCGAGCCGTGCGACATCACCACCAGCCGGTGGCGCGTGGGCAGTGGTTCGGCGCCCAGGGCCACTTCGAGGCGGAATGACCTCATCTCAAGCGGTGCTGTGGCGGCTGTGGTGGGATAGGTCAGTGTGACCGGAATGCCGCCGGCAGTGGTGATCTGCGCCATGCCGATCTGCGCCTGCGCCGTGCCGGCCGCGCCCAGCAGTGCCACCGCGCACCACCGCGGCCAGTGGCGCCGCGCGCTCAAGACGATGCCCCTGTGCGCTCGCGCACCAGCCGCTGGTGCTCGCGCTCCACCCACTGCTCGCGCCAGGCAGAACCCGCCACGAACACGACCATGCCGTGCATGAGCAAGCCCAGGCCCCAGCCCAGGGCGGGATAGATGGGCCAGGCATTGCCCTGGACGGCGCCCAGCACGGTCAGGCCGGCCATCACGCCCACGTAGGCGGTGGCATGTATCAGCCAGCCGATGCGTGCCTTGACGCGGCGGCGTGCCAGGCGTTCGAGGTCGGGATGGGGTGCGGTCGCATCGGGCATGGGTGTGTCCTTCGGGTGTGGCGGGGAAACCAGGGGGTGGGGGTCAGACGGTGCGCGAGACCATCCAGTGCAGGGGCGGCAGTGCTGCCACGGTGGCGGCCACGCCGGCAACCGCCCACCACCGCGCCAGGCGGTGGTAGTCGGCGGGGATGGACTGCGTGGCGTGCTTGAGCAGCCACGCCTGCCGGATCTGGATCGGCAGCAGCACCGTCAGCCAGATCAGGCCGGACACACCGAATGCCACGTAGCTCCAGACGATCCACGGGTGGGGTGCGATGCCGCCGTGGCCACCGGCCAGGACGTGGCCCGCGACCACCAGCAGGGTGGCGCCCCCGGCGGTGAACACCGCGTCGGTGAGGTTGATCAGCCGCGTGGCGAAGCGCGCCACGTCGAGGCTGTGCGTGCGGTCGGCCAGGGTCTTCCAGACCGCGCTGACGACGATGTTGCCGATGAACAGGCAGGCGCCGGCGATGTGCAGGGTTTTCCAGAGCGTGGACATGGCGGGCTCCTCGAAGGGGTGGGTGGGATCAGGGCGCGAATGTGCCGCAGGCCGGGGTCGCGGGCCACCGTCGTGCGACGAAACGCGGTTCGATGGCATGAAACGCGGCTGGGGGAGCGCGAAATGCAGGGCGCTGGCGGGTTAGCATGGGCATTCCGTTCACGCGCACCGACGCACCCATGACCCTGCGCCGCAAGGAATTGCCCATGACCCAGCCTATCTTTCCCAGACGGACCCTGCTTGCAGCCGGCGGCCTGGGGGCGGTGGCGGTGTTGTCCGGCTGCGCGTTGCAGCCGCCCGGGCCGCGCACGTTGGAGATTTCCGAGGCGCGGCTGGTCGAACGCATTGCCCGGCAGTTCCCCATGCAGCGGCGCGTCATGGAGGTGTTCGAGCTCACGCTGGATGCGCCGCGCGTGCGGCTCATCCCGGAGGAAAACCGCATCGGCACCGAGCTGGACTATGTGCTGGGCACCGCCGGCCGGCCTTCGTCTCGCGCGGCGCGCGGGCGGCTGTCGCTGAGCTACGGCCTGCGCATCGATACCCGGGACCAGACCATCCGGCTCCATGAGGTGCGGGTCGGCCATTTCGATGCACCAGGGGTGCCCGAACCCCTGGGACAGCACGCGAGCCGCATGGGCGGCATGCTGGCCGAAGCCTTGCTGAAGGACTTCGTGGTCTACCGCATCCGGCCCGAAGACCTGCAGGCGTCCAGCCGCCGGGGCTACCGGCCGGCGCAGTTGACGATGGTGCCGGGAGCGCTGCAGTTGCGGCTCGATCCGGTCGAGCTGCCTTGAGTCCGCAGGTACGATAGGCGGTTTGCCACAGGTTCCGGCCCGCGCCGGATGTTCCATGGATTTTTCATTGTTGATCAAGGCCGCCATCATGGGCGTGGTGGAGGGCCTGACCGAGTTCATTCCCGTCTCCTCCACGGGCCACCTCATTCTCACCGCCGCGCTGCTGGACTGGCACGGCGAGAAGGTCAAGCTGTTCGAGGTGGTGATCCAGACCGGCGCCATCATGGCCATCGTGTCGCTCTACGCCAGCCGGCTGTGGGACACGCTGGTGGGCCTGCCGCGTGAAGCGCAGGCGCAGCGCTTCACGGCGAATGTGTTGATCGGCTTCTTTCCCGCGGCGCTCGCCGGTGTGCTGTTCATCGACGTGATCAAGGGCGTGCTGTTCCAGCCGGTGGTGGTGGCCCTGGGTTTCATCGTCGGCGGGGTGGTGATCCTGTGGGCCGAACACCTGCAGAAGCGCGGCAGCGCGGTGCGCGTGCACGATGTGGACGGCGTGCGCTGGACCGACGCGCTCAAGGTGGGGCTGGTGCAGTGCACGGCGCTGGTGCCGGGCGTGAGCCGCTCGGGGGCCACCATCATCGGCGCCATGCTGCTGGGTTTCAGCCGCAAGGCCGCCACCGAGTTCAGCTTCTTCCTGGCGATTCCGATGCTTTTCGGCGCGGCCGCGTACGACCTCTACAAGCACCGCGACCTGGTCAGCGCCGCGGACATTCCCTTGTTCGCCGTGGGCCTGGTGGTGTCGTGGCTGGCGGCGTGGGTGTGCGTGCGCTGGCTGCTGCGCTTCGTCGGCAACCACACGTTCGTGCCGTTTGCCTGGTACCGCATCGGCTTCGGCGTGCTGGTCCTGTTGACCGCCGCCATGGGCTGGATCGACTGGGTGGGCTGAGGCCTGGCCATGAGCGGCACCGACCTGCGCAGGCTGCTGCTGCCGCTGTCTTCCCTGCTCAGCGGCGTGGGCCTGCTCATCGTGGGAGTTGGGCTGCTGTTCTCGGTGGTGGGCCTGCGCGCCGGCCTGGCCGAGTTTTCCAGCCTCACGCTGGGGCTGGTGATGTCGGCCTACTTCGCGGGGTTCGTGCTCGGCACCTACGTCGGACCCATGCTCATCCGCCGCGTGGGGCATATCCGCAGCTTCGCGGCCATGGCGTCGGTGGCCTCGACCATGCCGATCCTGCACGCGCTGTGGATCGATCCCTGGTTCTGGGGGCTGCTGCGCCTGGTCACCGGCGTGTGCCTGGTGGGCCTGTACATCGTGGTCGAGAGCTGGCTCAACGCGCTCGCGCCCAACCAACACCGGGGCAAGGTGTTCGCGGCCTACATGACGGTCAACTTCGTGGCGCTGGCCCTGGGGCAGTGGCTGATCCTGGTGGGCGACCGGCTGGGGTTCGTGCCGTTTGTCCTGGTGTCGGTGCTGTTTTCGTTCGCCCTGCTGCCGATCACGCTCACGCCGGTGAAGGAGCCGGCCCCGGTGGATGCGCCGTCCTTCAGCCTGCGTACTCTCTACCTGGCCTCGCCACTGGGCGTGGCGGTGGCGTTTGCGTCGGGCCTGCTCAACGGCACGTTCTACAGCATGGGCGCGCTGTACGCGGTGGGTGTGGGCCTGTCGGATGCCGGCGTGGCCGCCTTCATGGCCGCGACGATTCTGGGCGGGGCGGTTTTCCAGTGGCCGGTGGGCCACTATTCCGACAGCCACGATCGCCGCGTGGTGCTGTTGTGGGTGTGTCTGGGGGCCGCGGTGCTGGCGGGCGTGGCGTTTGTCCTGCCGGACGTGAACGCGGGGTGGCTGGTAGGCGTGGGGCTGCTCTACGGCGGGCTGGTGTTCACGGTGTATGGCCTGGGTGTCGCGCACGTCAACGACGTGATCGACTCTTCCCGCTTGTTGGAATTCACCAGCGGCTTGCTGCTGGTCCACGGCGTGGGCGCCGCCGTGGGTCCGGCGCTGGCCGGTGGCCTGATGGACCGGTTCGGCGCCGGCAGCCTGATGGTCTTCTTTGCCGCGGTGCTGGTGCTGCTGGCCGCCTACACGATCAAGCGCATGGGTGCGGCGCCGCCCGTGCCGGAGGAGGCCAAGGCCGACTACGTGGTCATGGGCAGCGGTTCGCAGGCGGTGCTGCAAATGGACCCGCGCGACACCAGCGAGGACCCGCCCGCGGCGCCTTCGCCCTGAAGTGAAACACCCCCCTGCGCCGCTTTGCGGCTTCCCCCCTCCCTGGCGCCTTCGGCTTGGAGGGGGGACGGCACCCTTGGGCCGGCTGAGCCGGACCTTCGGTGCCCCTGGACGGCGCTGTTTCATGCGTCGCGGGTCGTGCTACAGCACTGTCTGCGGCGACCCGCCTTGTCCTTGTTCTGCGCTTGAACGCAAAACCGTATGAGCCCGCCGCCGATCAGGCTTGCGCGTTCGGCCCGGCCTGGTCGGCCGGCAGGGTGAAGCAGAAGGTGGCGCCTTGCCCGGGCGCGGAGTTCGCTTCGAGCGTGCCGCCGTGGCGCATCACGATGCGCATCGCGGTGGCCAGCCCGATGCCCAGCCCGGTGAATTCGTGCGGCATGTGCAGGCGCTGGAAAGGCTTGAAGAGCTTGTCGACCCGGGCCATGTCGAATCCGGCACCGTTGTCGCCGACGCAGAAGCAGGTCTGGCCGTCGCGCGCCTGCGCGTACACGCGGATGCGCGCCTGGGGCACCTTGGCCGTGTATTTCCATGCGTTGCTCAGGAGGTTCTGCAGCAGCGCCTCCACCAGGGGCGGATCGGCCATGGCCTGCAGGCCGCTTTCGATTTCCCATGCCACCACGCGCTGCGGGTCCTGGCTGGCGAGTTCCTCCAACTGGCGCCGGGCGATGGCACTGAGGCTGACGCGGGTCCGGTTGGGCTCGCCGCGCGCGTACTGGGAGAGCTTGAGCAGCCCGTCGATGAGCTCCCCCATCTTCTTGCTCGCGCCCATGATGCGCTGCAGGTGGCTCAGGCTGTCCCGGTCCAGCCCCGGATTGTCTTCCTTGAGCGCGAGGGCGAAGCCGTTGATGATGCGCAGCGGAGACCTCAGGTCGTGCGCCACGGCGTACGAGTAGCTCTCGAGCTCGTCGTAGGCGCCCTTGAGGGCCTGGGTGCGCGCCTGGATGCGCTGCTCCAGGGAGGCGTTGAGCCGCAGCACTTCGAGCTCGGCGCGCTTGCGCGCCGTGATGTCGTAGGTCACGCCCAGCGCCTGGATCCCGCGTCCCTGGGTGTCGCGTTCGAACTCGGCATGCACCGAGATCCAGCGCTCCTTGCCGGCGAGCACGAGACGGTGTTCGTTGTGGTAGGGCGTCTTGTTCCGCAGCGCCTGCGTCCACAGCTCGATCACGCGCTGCCTGTCGTCGGGGTGGATGAGCGCCGTCAGGTCCTTGCCGGTGGGGCCTGCGGGGAGATGGAGGATGTCGTTGGTGTCCCAGAGGGCGGTGAACTGGTCGGTGACGAGATCGACCTGCCAGGTGATCATGCCGGCGATGTTCTGGGCCTGGCGCAGCAGCTTGCCGCTGGTCTCCAGCGCCGCCTCGGACGCCTTGCGCTGGCTCAGGTCCTGGACCACCGCGATGAGGTAGTCGGGTGTGCCGTCGGCCTGGCGGATCAGGGACAGCGTCAGGTGGACCCAGATCACGTGCCCCTGCTTGTGGATGTAGCGCTTCTCGAAGCTGTAGTGGTCGATGTCGCCGGCCAGGAGGCGCGAGAGGTTCCCCAGGTCGAGGTCGATGTCGTCGGGGTGGGTGAAGTCCTTGAAGGTCATGGCCATGACCTCGTCGCGGGTGTAGCCGATGAGGTCGCAGTAGGTCTGGTTGATCCGGATCCAGCTCCCGTCGATGCGGCTGTGCGCCATGCCGGTGGCGCTGTGCTCGAAGGTGTCCTCCAACTGCTTGTGCCCTTGCTGCACCAGATTGGCGGCTTTCACCAGGCCGCGCTGCTGGCGCTGCACCAGGGCGATGGAGCCCATGACCACCAACTGCGTGATGAGGTGCCAGCTGTTGAGCCAGAGGGCCTCCACCGGGTCGGCGAAGGCGAGGCGGCCATACGGGGGCACCAGAAAGAAGGTCGCCAGCACCATGCCCAGCAGCGTGCTGATCATGCCCGCGACGAAGCCCCCGTAGATGGTGCACAGCACCACCGCCAGCGCGAAGGTGATGTAGCGCCCGCCCGACTCGGCCGGCGCGAGCGCGATGCGCATCCAGGCCGCCAGCGCCGTGAGCACGACCGCCACGAGGCAGCGCACCCAGAGCGGGTGGTTCTGGGGCCGCCATTCCAGCAAACGGCTCCAGGCACGCTGGCGCGAAGGGGTTTGCGCAAGAGTGGGCATCATGGGCGGCTGGAAGCGGTTTCGTGTCCTGTTGGCTGCCGTTATACCGGACGGCGAAGCGTTTGCGGCGCCGGAAAACCCGGGGTTTTCCGGTGTTTCAGGTTCGATGGTTCCGGCCCGCCGCCGCATCCCTGGCGGCCTGGCGGGTGCCGCCCGACAGGTGGCGCAGGGCCATTTCGATGGCCATCGCCGTCTGCTGGGGCCGCTCCATCGGGAACAGATGGCTGCCTTCGACCATGATCATCCGTTCCGGGTGCCGTGGGCCCACCAGCCGGCGCGTCATGGCCATGCCGACCTGCTTCATCTCCAGCGATTCCGTGCCGCCGACGAAGGCCACCGGACACTGCAAGGGGTGGCGCCGCAGCAGGCGGTCCAGGTTGTGGGGCAGGGTGTTGTAGATCGCGGTTTCGACGTCGCGCTCGAAGTCCAGCACCCGCTGCGGACCTTGCGGCGTGTCGGCGTCCCGGGTGCCGTGGTCGATGTAGTCGCGCAGCACCTGCGGTTCCCAGCGAGCAAAGGCCCGCTTGTGCTGGAAGTGCTCGAACGCGCTTTGCGCATCGGGCCAGTGGTGGCGTCGCCTGCGGCTGATCTTGCCAGGGGAGACCGCGCCCACGAGCTGGGTGCGCTTGATGACTTCGAGCGTGCGCGCCCGCCAGCCGCCCAGTACGGGCGAGTCGATCAGCAGCACGCCCTTGACGGGATGGCCGCCGAGTTGCGGGTAGCGGGCCGCGCACATCAGGCTCAGGAAGCCGCCCAGCGAATGCCCGACCAGCCAGGCGCCCTGGCCATGCCGTTCGATCTCGGGCGCGGCGAAGTCGGCCAATTGCCGCACCAGATGGGGCCAGTTGCTGGTGACGGGGTAGGCCGGGTCGTGCCCGAACTTGTCCACCGCGCGCACGGTGAACCCGCGCGCGCGCAGACTGCGGAACAGCACCGCGTAGGTGCTGGCGGGGAAGCTGTTGGCGTGGGAGAAGACGATCAGGGACATGGTGGGGCGCGCGTTCGGCGTTCGGCAACGCCCAATCTCAGATCAGTTTCTCGCGCGCGTTGGTGATCTTCTTCAGGGGCCGGCTGCGCGGGCCGTTGCACAGCAGCGGCACCTGGGTGTGGCTGCCGTCCCAGGTCGGGTGTTCGATGCTGTCGAACACCTCGCGCAGCTTCTGCCCCCAGGTGTCGTGCAGCATCCGGAAATAGGGATTGTTGTCGTCGATGCAGGTGATCTTGTCGGAACGAAACTGGTCGACTTCGTACACCGCGAGGTCCAGCGGCAAGCCCACCGACAGGTTGGACTTGAGCGTGGAGTCCATCGACACCAGCACGCACTTGGCCGCTTCGTCCAGCGGCGTGTCGGGCGCGATCACACGGTCCAGCACCGGCTTGCCGTACTTGGATTCGCCGATCTGGAAGAACGGCGTCTCGGGCGTGGCCTCGATGAAGTTGCCGGCCGAGTAGACCTGGAACAGGCGCATGCCCTCGCCCTGGATCTGGCCGCCGAAGATCATGGACACGTTGAACTCCACGCCCGAATGCTTGAGCGACTCGCCATCGCGCTCGAACACCCGCCGCACCGCCGAGCCGAGCACACGCGCCGCGTCGAACATGCTGCGGGCGTTCCAGATCGTGATCGGCTCGCCGTTGTCGGGCGTGTGCAGTTGCTCGACCTGCAGGATCTCGCGCACCGACTGCGAAATGCTCAGGTTGCCGGCGGAGAGCAGGCACATGAAGCGATCGCCCGGCTTCTCGTAGACGATCATCTTGCGGAAGGTGCTGATCTGATCGAGGCCCGCGTTGGTGCGCGAGTCGGACAGGAAGACCAGCCCGGCGTTGAGTTTGACGGCGACACAGTAGGTCATGGCTGGATGGCGATTTTCTTGAGGTTGTAGAGGTGTTCCAGCGCTTCGCGGGGCGACAGCGCGTCGGGGTCGATGTCCCGCAGCGCCGTGGCCAGGGGGTGGGGCTCGGGTTCGTCGCTCGCGGGCGGTAGCGCGAACAGGTCCACCTGGGAGCGGCTTTGTTCGCTCTGGTTCTCCAGCGCCGCCAGCGCGTGGCGCGCATGCTGGACCACGGCAGCGGGCACGCCGGCCAGGCGCGCGACCTGGATGCCGTAGCTGCGGCTGGCCGGGCCGGGTTCGATCTGGTGCAGGAACACGATGTGGCCCTTGCCACCGCCTTCGACCGCGCTCACGTGCACGTTCACGGCGGCGTGGTGGGTGGCGGGGAACTCGGTCAGTTCGAAGTAGTGGGTGGCGAACAAGGTGAACGGGCGGGCCTTGTCGTGCAGATGGGCGGCGATGCCGCTGGCCAGCGCGAGGCCGTCGAAGGTGGAGGTGCCGCGCCCGATCTCGTCCATGAGCACCAGGCTTTCGGGCGTCGCGGCATGCAGGATCTGTGCCGCCTCCGTCATCTCGACCATGAAGGTGGACTGCGCGTTGGCCAGGTCGTCGGCCGCGCCGATGCGGGTGTGGATGGCGTCGATCGGGCCGAGCCGGGCCGACGTGGCCGGCACGTAGCTGCCCATGCTGGCCAGCAGCACGATCACCGCGACCTGGCGCATGTAGGTGCTCTTGCCGCCCATGTTCGGGCCGGTGATGACCTGCATGCGCTGCCTGGGCCCGAGCACGGTGTCGTTGGCGATGAAGCCGCCGCCGCTGGTTTCGTTCAGCCGCGCTTCCACCACCGGGTGGCGCCCGCCGCGGATGTCGATGCAGGGTTCGGGCACGAACTGCGGTTCGCACCAGTTCAGCGTGAGCGAGCGCTCGGCGAGCGCGCACAGGGCGTCGAGCGCGGCCATGGCGCGCGCGAGCTGCGTGAGCGGCGCGATGTAGGCCTGCAACTCGTCGAGCAGGTGGTCGTACAGCCACTTCTCGCGCGCCAGCGCGCGGTCCTGCGCCGAGAGGGCCTTGTCCTCGAAGGCCTTGAGCTCGGGCGTGATGAAGCGCTCGGCGTTCTTCAGCGTCTGGCGGCGGCGGTAGTCGTCGGGCACCTTGGACGCCTGGCCCTGCGTGACCTCGATGTAGAAGCCGTGCACCTTGTTGAACTGGACGCGCAGGTTCGCGATGCCGGTGCGCGCGCGCTCGCGCTGCTCCAGATCGACCAGGAAGCCGTCGCAGTTGTTCTGGATGCCGCGCAGCTCGTCGAGTTCGGCGTCGAAGCCGTCGGCGATCACGCCGCCGTCGCGGATCAGGGCCGCGGGCTCCGCGAGCAGGGCGTCGCGCAGCAGCTCGGCGCAGCCCTCGGGCGGCGTCAGGTGCGCGCCGATGCCGTGCAGCAGGCCGCCGGCTGCCTGCGGGCCGAGCTGCAGCGCCAGTTGCTGCGCGCGCGCCAGCGTCTGGCCCAGGCCGACCAGCTCGCGCGGCTTGACCTGGCGCAGCGCGGTGCGCGCGGTGATGCGCTCCACGTCGCTCGCGCCCCTGAGCGACTGGCGCAGGCCTTGCCACAACCCGCCGCGCAGGGTGGCGATGGCGGCCAGGCGCGCGCGCGCCTCGGCGCGGTCGCGCCGAGGCTCCAGCAGCCATTGGCGCAGCGCGCGGCTGCCCATGCCGGTGCAGCACACGTCGATCAGCGAGAACAGCGTGGGGCTGGGCTCGCCGCGCAGGGTCTGCACGAGTTCGAGGTTGCGCCGGGTGTTCAGGGGCAGGTCGATGCGCTCGCCGCTGCGCGCCACCTGCAGGCTGCGCACGTGGGTGAGCGCGCGGCCCTGGGTGTGCTCGGCGTACTCGATCAGCGCGGCGGCGGCGGCGTGCGCGTCGGGCATGTCCTGCGCGTCCCAGGCAGCCAGGCTCGCGGCCTGCAACTGTTCCAGCAGCTTGCGCTGGCCCAGGCCGGCGTCGAACGCCCAGGCCGGGCGCAGCACCGCCACCAGCCGGGCGCCGTTGCCGCCGGTCTGGCTGGCCAGCGCCTGAACGGTTTTCTCGAAGGCGGGCGTGGCGTCGGCGCTGTAGAGCAGTTCGCCGGGCGCCACGCGGGCCACCCAGTCGCCCAGTTCGTCGCTGGCGCACTGGGCGAGGAACACGATGCCCTGAGTGACCGACATCCAGGCCAGTCCGCAGCCGGTGCGCGCGCCGGGGTGCACGGCCATCAGCACCGCCTCGGTCTTGTCGGAGAGCAGTTCGCTGTCGGTCAGCGTGCCGGGTGTGACCACGCGCACCACCTTGCGCTCCACCGGCCCCTTGGCCGTGGCCACGTCGCCCACCTGCTCGCAGATGGCGACTGACTCGCCCAGCTTGATCAGGCGCGCCAGATACGTGTCGACCGAGTGGAAGGGCACGCCGGCCATGACCACCGGCCGGCCGGCCGACTGGCCGCGCTGGGTGAGGGTGATGTCGAGCAGGCGCGCGGCCTTCTCCGCGTCGCCGAAGAACAGCTCGTAGAAGTCGCCCATGCGGTAGAACAGCAGCGTGTTCGGGTGCCCGGCCTTGAGGCCCAGGTACTGCTGCATCATGGGGGTGTGTGAGAGGCTCTCTATTTTATCCATTTAAATCAACAGCTTAGAGATTTTTCGGCGACTGCTTGGTGCAATTTTGGTGCAATTCGGACCATGTTCTGCATGCCCTCCAGATGTGCTCAAGCTCTCTGGAGGACGCTGTATCTATCCATCGGCCATGGACTGTCGCAAGCATAGAGCAGTCCTTGTGGCCCATCTGATTGGCGATGAAAGCCAGGTTGCCTTCATTGGCCAGTTGACCGGGGTGACAGGGGCGGTCGTGCATGGCCGCCACCTGGGTTTGGCTGGCTACAGCAGCGGCGGTCCGACGCTCGAAGTCTTCACCTACACCGATGCGCCAGAGCCCCGCCGACTGGGCCTTGCGACTGCCGGGCGCGTGGCCATCGGCTTTGAAGTCTCGGACCCAACCCAATCCGTCGCGGCGCTTGTCGCCGCTGGCTTTGTGAAAACGGCTGAAGCGCCAGGCGTCACGTGGCTTCAGGACCCTGAAGGCAATCGCTTGTGGCTGCGCAGGGCCACCGAGGAGCAGGAGTAAGGCGCAGTTATTGTTTTTCATCAATGACTTGCGTCGATTCCGGAGGTTCCTGCTCCTGCGGCATCCAAGGGGATCGCAGGCGCCGCCGCCGGATCTTCGATGCACCCGCGGGTTCGTCCATTCGGACGATGCCAGGCGGCCCGGCGCGCGGCAAGATGACCCGATTGGCGCACCCGTCGGCGCGCATTCGGGATCACGGACATGGCTGGACCTCTTGCGGGACTCAGGATCGTTGAAATGGCCGGCATCGGGCCGGGGCCGTTCTGCGCCATGGTGCTGTCCGATCTCGGCGCCGAGGTGGTCCGGGTGGCGCGCCCCGGCGCGGCGCTCGACCCGAACGACGTGCTCGCGCGCAACCGCACCGTGGTCCACCTGGACCTGCGCGATCCGCAGTCGGTGGCGCAGGTGCTCGCGCTGGTGGAGCGCGCCGACGCCTTGATCGAGGGCTATCGGCCCGGTGTGATGGAGCGCCTGGGCCTGGGGCCGGACGTGTGCCTCGAACGCCAGCCGCGCCTGGTCTATGGCCGCATGACCGGCTGGGGCCAGCACGGGCCGCTGGCCCACGCGGCCGGGCACGACATCGACTACATCGCCATCAGCGGCGCGCTGCACGCCATCGGCCGCCCGGACGGCACGCCGGTGCCGCCGCTGAACTACGTGGGCGATTTCGGCGGCGGCGCCATGCTGCTGGCCGTGGGCATGCTCGGCGCCCTGTTCGAGACCGCGCGCTCCGGGCGCGGCCAGGTGGTGGATGCCGCCATGACCGATGGCTCGGCCCTCATGTCGGCCATGATGTACGGCATGAAAGCCGCCGGGCAGTGGAGCAACCAGCGCGGCGAGAACCTGCTCGACGGCGGCGCCTTCTTCTACGACACCTACGCTTGCGCCGATGGCCGCTTCGTCGCCGTGGGCGCGATCGAACCGCAGTTCTACGCGCTGCTGCGCGAGCATTGCGGCATCGCCGACGACCCGGCCTTCGACGCCCAGATGGACCGCGACGCCTGGCCGCTGCTCAAGCTGCGCCTGGCCGAGGTGTTCCGCACCCGCACGCGCGACGCATGGTGCCAGTTGCTCGAAGGCACCGACGCCTGCTTCGCCCCGGTGCTGGACTGGGACGAGGCGCCCCGGCATCCGCACAACCGGGCGCGCCAGACCTTCTGCGAACTCGATGGTGTGGTGCAGCCCGCGCCCGCGCCGCGCTTCACGCGCACGCCGTCGGACGCGCCACGGCGCAGCACCACCGCCACGACCGACGCCGTGCTCGCCCGCTGGGGCGAGACCGCGACCAGCACCGCCTGACCCCCATCACAGCGAGACACCATGGCCCTGCAATTCCGACGCTCCTGGAGCGATGCCGACCTCGACCAGTACCGCGACACCGTGGTGCGCTTCATCGAAGCCGAGATGCAACCCGCCGACGAGGCCGCGCGCCACCGTGGACATGTGGGCCATGAACTCTGGGGCAAGGCCGGCGAGACCGGCCTGCTGTGCACCGACATCCCGGCCGAATACGGCGGCGCCGGCGGCGACTTCCGCCACGAGGCGGTGTTCTACGAAGAGATGGCACGCCGCTCGCTCACGGGCATGAACACCTCGGTGCACAGCATCGTGGCGCACTACCTGCTGAACCACGGCACCGAGGAACAGAAACAACGCTACCTGCCGCGCCTGGCCAGCGGCGCGTGCGTGGGTGCCATCGCCATGACCGAACCCGGCGCCGGCTCCGACCTGCAGGGCGTTCGCACGCGCGCCGACCGCTCGGGCGACGGTTACACCCTCAACGGCTCCAAGACCTTCATCACCAATGGTTTCCTGGCGGGGCTGGTGCTGGTGGTGGCCAAGACCGACCCCGCGCAGGGCGCGCGCGGCACCTCCATCTTCATCGTCGAGACCGCCGACTGCCCCGGCTACCGCGTGGGCCGCGTGCTCGACAAGGTGGGCCTGAAGGCGCAGGACACCTCCGAGCTGTTCTTCGACGACGTTCGAGTGGACGCCGGGCAACTGCTCGGCGGGTGCGAAGGGCAGGGCTTCTTCCAGCTCATGGCCGACCTGCCCTACGAGCGGCTGATCATCGGCGTGACCGCGCTCGCGGCCATGGAAGGCGCCTACCAGGCCACGCTGGACTACGTGCGCGAGCGCAAGGCCTTCGGCCAGGCGGTGGCCGACTTCCAGAACACCCGCTTCAAGCTGGCCGAGATCGCCACCGACATCACCGTGGGCCGCGCCTTTATGGATCGCTGCGTGGAAGACCTGGTGGCCGGCCGGCTCGACACCGCCACCGCGTCCATGGCCAAACTCTGGGGCTCCGAGGCCCAGGGCCGCGTGGTGGACGCCTGCGTGCAGCTGTTCGGCGGCTACGGCTACATGAACGAATACCTGATCGCCCGCATGTACACCGACGCGCGCATCCAGCGCATTTACGGCGGCACCAGCGAGATCATGAAGGAAGTGATCTCGCGCGCACTCTGAGCACACACCCGGGAGAAGCCATGCAAGACGACGAGGTTCTGCGGATCGAGGAGGCGGGCGGCATCGCGCGCGTCACGCTCAACCGGCCGCACCGGCTCAATGCGCTGAACCCCGCGCTGACCACCGCCCTGCGCGACTACTTCCAGGGGCTGCAGCGCCGGCTTTCGGTGCGCGTGGTCATCCTGCAGGCCGCTGGCGCGCAGTTCTGCGCCGGGCTCGACCTGAAGGAACAGGAGCCCGGCGACGCGCTGGGCACCGAGGCCATGATGGCCGTGCAGCACGGCATCCGCGACATCATGATCGCCATGCGCCGCTGCCCGCAGCCTGTCATCGGCGTGATCCAGGGCGCGGCCAGCGGCGGGGGCTTCGCACTCGCGCTGGCTTGCGACGTGCGCCTGGCCACGCCCGATGCGCGGATGAACGCCTCGTTCATCCGCATCGGCCTCACCGGCTGCGACATGGGCGTGAGCTACTTCCTGCCGCGCATGGTGGGCAGTTCGGTCGCGGCCGAATACCTGCTCACCGGCCGCTTCATGAACGCGCAGCGCGCGCTCGGCCTGGGCCTGTTCAGCCAGGTCGCGCCGCTGGCCGAGCTGCAGACCGAAGCGCAGTCGCTGGCCGACGACATGCTGCGCAACACGCCGCTGGGCCTGCGCCTGACCAAGGAAGGCCTGGGCCATGCCATCGACGCCGGTAGCCTGGAAGCCGTGATCGCCATGGAAGACCGCCAGCAGGTGCTGTGCACCCAGAGCGGCGACTTCCGCGAGGGCATGGCGGCCTTCCTCGAAAAACGCGCGCCGCGCTACGGCAACACCTGATCCCCCCAACGACTGGAGACCGCCACCATGACCCTCGACGACCTGATCTACAAACCCGGCCTGCTCAAGGGCGGCCGCATCCTCGTGACCGGCGGCGGCACCGGCCTGGGCCGCGTGATGACGGAAGCGCTGGCCATGCTCGGCGCCACGGTCTACATCTGCGGGCGCCGCGGCCCGGTGGTGGAGCAGACCGCCGGCGAACTCACGGCCGCGCACGCGGCCGGCGGCGGGCGCGTGGTGCCGCTGGTGTGCGACATCCGCGACGACGCCAGCATCCTCGCCATGCTCGACGCCATCTGGGCCGACGGCGGCGCGCTCACCGGCCTGATCAACAACGCCGCGGGCAACTTCGTCAGCCGCACCGAAGACCTCTCGCCGCGCGCCTTCGACGCCATCGCCAACATCGTGTTTCGCGGCAGCTTCTACATGACGCTGGAGTGCGGCAAGCGCTGGCTGGCCGAGGGCCGCAAGGCCTCGGTGGTTTCCATCCTCACCACCTGGGTCTGGAACGGCTCGCCCTACACCGTGCCCTCGGCCATGTCCAAGGCCGGCCTGCACGCCATGACGCAGTCGCTCGCGGTGGAGTGGGGCGGGCGCGGCATCCGCTTCAACGCCATCGCGCCCGGCCTGTTCCCCACCGAAGGCATGAGCGCGCGCCTGAACCCCCAGGGCGGCGAACACAAGGTGGAAGGCAACCCGATGGGGCGCAACGGCCAGATGCCCGAACTCGCCAACCTCGCGGTCTTCCTCATGGGGCCGGGCTCCGAGTACCTCACCGGCCAGACCATCGCCATCGACGGCGGCCAGTACCAGGCCACGGGTGGCAACTTCGCCAGCCTCGCGAGCTGGACCGACGACGACTGGCAGCGCGCGCGCACGAGCATCCAGCGCCGCAACGCCGCCGACCGGGAGCAGCGCGATGCATGAACAGCGCTTTGCCGACCGCGTGGCGGTGCGCCTGGGCGACGACGGCGTGGCCGAGGTCGCCCTGAGCCGCGCCGACAAGATGAACGCGCTCGACGCGGCCATGTTCGACGGCCTGCTGCTCGCGGGCGAGCACCTGCGCGGCGTGCATGGCCTGCGCGCTGTGGTGCTGCACGGCGAAGGCCGCGCCTTCTGTGCCGGGCTCGACATGGGCAGCTTCGACCGCATGGCGCAGGGCCAGAGCGTGGACGACGGCCTGGCCGACCTGGTCACGCGCACGCACGGCATCGCCAACCGCGCGCAGGAGGTGGCGTGGCAATGGCATGAACTTGCGGTGCCGGTGGTGGCCGCGGTGCACGGCGTGGCCTTCGGCGGTGGCCTGCAGCTCGCGCTGGGGGCGGACATGCGCTGTGTCGCGCCCGATGCGCGCCTGTCGGTGCTGGAGATGCAATGGGGACTGGTGCCCGACATGGCCGGCATGGCGCTGCTGCGCGAACTGGTGCGCGCCGATGTGGCCCGCGAGCTGGTCTACAGCGCGCGCGTGGTGGGTGGCGAAGAAGCCTGCCGCATCGGCCTGGCCACCTGGCTGGCGGCCGACCCATTGGCGCAGGCGCGCGAGTTCGCGCGCGGCGTGGCGCAGCGCAACCCCGACGCGGTGCGTGCCGCCAAGCGCCTGCTGAATGCCTCTCCGGACGCCGACGCGGCCAGCCTGCTGCGCGCCGAATCCGTCGAGCAGCAGGCGCTCATCGGCAGCCCGAACCAGCGCGAGGCCGTGGCCGCCGCGCTGGCCAGACGCCCGCCGGTGTTCAGCCCCTCGGCCTGAGCACCTTCAGGTGACGAGCCCGAGGCGGCGCGCGATGGCCACCGCCTGCGTGCGGCTGTGCGCGCCCAGCTTCATGTTGATGTTGCGCAGGTGGGTGCGCACCGTGCTGTCCGACACGTAGAGCTTCTCGGCCATGGCGCTGTTCGAATAGCCTTCCACCAGCAACTGCAGCACACGCAGCTCCTTGCGCGTGAGCGGCTCCAGCGCGCCGCCGGGCAGGTCGGGCGCGAGCTCGGTGTCGGACGGCAGCGGACCGAACGCGCGCAGCAGGCGCTGCAGGTAATCACCCATCAGCGGGTCGCGCGCCTGGCCGCTGTCGTGCAGGGCCTGGTAGCGCTGCACCAGTTGGCCCACGGCCGGCCCTTCGTCCAGCACCAGCCGCATGAAACCTTCCTGGCAGGCGAACTGCAGCGCGCTGCCCACCTGCGCCACCGCCGCCGGCGTGTCGCCGGTGCGCTGCAGCGCCAGCGCGCGCAGCAGGCGCAGCGCCAGCAGGCGGCGGTGGCGCGCGGCGGTGGTGGCGTTGCGGACCTGCACATCGATCTGTGGCAGCGCGCAGGCCGCATCGCCGAACACCACTTCCCAGCGCAGCCGCGCCAGCGCCAGGTACTCGATGTCGTGCGCCAGCAGGCGCAGGCGCTGCTCGTGGTCCCACAGCGTGGGGTCGTCGGCGCGCACCAGTTCGTCGTGCGCGGCCGCGCCGTGGCCCTGCAGCAGCAGCAGGCGGGCGCGTTCCAGCTTGGCGCCGGCCACCACGCGCGGCAGCTTGCGCTGGTTGCCCAGGTACTCCAGCTCGGTGAGCGCCAGCGAGGCGGCGTCCACCTCGCCGTTGATGAACGCGATGCGCGATCGCATCGCGTGGCTCATGATCATGTGGTCGGGCAGGCCCACGTCGCGCGCCAGCGGCAGGTAGACGTTGAGCAGGTGGTCGGCCTGGGCGATTTCGTTGGCCTCGTAGACCACGCTGGTGTAGAACACGCCGGCCCATGCGTTGCCGTGCGTGTGGTGGTAGTTCACCGCGTGCGTGGCGTCCACCGCGAGCCGGAAGCGAGCCGTGGCCTGGCGCAGCCGGCCCTGCTGCAGGTCCAGCAGGCCTTCGGTGGACTCGTTGTACATGCGGTTGAAGGTGCTGTTGCCCTGTTCGCGGCGCGCCGCGTCCAGCAGTTGCTGCGCCTCGCGCGGTTGCCCGGCCACGGCGGTGATGTGGGCCATCGCGTTGAGCAGCGTGCTGTCGGCGAAGTGGTTGCCGGTGGGCAGGTGGCGCAGCGATTCGCGGCCGATCGCGAGCGCTTCCTCGTCGCGGTCCTGCATGGCCAGCAGCATGGGGCGCACGCCGGCGGCATGGGCGCGCAGGTGCGGGTCGTCGCTGTGGTCGGCGCCGCTGCGTTCGAGCATGTCCATGGCTTCCCACGGCCCGCGCGTGAAGCAGGTGGCCCACACCGCGCTCATCTGCAGGCGCGGCTGCTCGCGCAGTTGCGCGGGCGGCAGCGTGGCGAACCAGCGCGCCAGCAGGCGCATGCGGCCTTGCTCCAGGAAGTCCTCGGCGTGCGCGTCCAGCAACTGCATGGCGTGCGGGAAATCGCCGCCCTCGATGGCGTGGTCGATCGCCGGCACCGGCCGCCCCTGCGATTCGTACCAGCCCGAGGCCGCCAGGTGCAGGCGCGCCACCTCGCCGGGCCGCTCGCGTTCGAGTTGGGCGCGCAGGTAGTCGGCGAACAGGCTGTGGTAGCGCCAGGTGCGCTGCTCGCCGGCCACGGGGGTGAGGAAGAGGTGGTCGGCGTCGAGCTGTTCGAGCAGGCTGGCGCAGTCGGTGCGCGGGCTCAGGGCGGCGCACACCGAGGCGTCGAGCTGGCGCAGCAGGCTGGTGCGCAGCAGGAACTGGCGGATCGGCGCGGGCTGGCGCGCCAGCACTTCCTCGGCCAGGTAGTCGGCCACGGCGCGGTCCGAGCCCGAGAAGCGTTCCACGAAGTCGGCCGCGTCGCCGCGCCGGTCCAGCGCCATCGAGGCCAGCCACAGCGCGGCGATCCAGCCCTCGGTCTTCTGGTGCAGGCGGAACAACTGGTCGGCGCTGAGCGCGTCGTGCGCGCGGCGCTGGGCGAAGAAGGTGGTGGCGTCTTCCAGCGTGAAGCGCAGGCGCTCGGCGTCGATCTCGGTGAGCTGGCCGCGCACGCGCAGCCGCGCCAGGCCCAGCGGCGGCAGGCTGCGCGAGCCGATGATCAGCCGCCCGCGGCGCGGCAGGTGTTCGGCGATCTCGCGCACCAGGCCCAGCACGGCGGCCTCGTGCACGGTCTCGAACTCGTCGAGGAAGAGGGCGAAGGGTTCTTCGGCCAGCGCCAGCGCCTGCACCGCGTCGCGGCCGTTGGTGTCCTGCGGGTCGAGCAGGCCCAGGCGCACCACGGCTTCTTCCAGCGCGTTCAGGAAGCGCGAGGCGTCGTTGTCGGTGCGGTCCAGCGTGAGCCACACGGTGGCCACGCCCTCGCGCTCCAGCCTCGCGCGGGCCTGCACCATGGCCGTGGTCTTGCCGAAGCCGGCCGGCGCGCGCACCAGCACCAACTGGCCCAGGCCCTGGCAGATCGCGTCGCACAGGCCGTCGCGCAGCACTTGCGATGCCACCGGCGCGGGCGCGTGGAACTTGGTCTCCAGCGCCACGGCGCCACGCGCCGGGATCTGGCGGGCTGGGCGGTCGGCAGGGTCGGGCGAGGACATGGTGTCGGCAACGGTGTGAACGGGTGTGCGGCGCTGGCCGGACTGTGCCAGCCCGGGCTCGGGAAGAAGCCGTCGGTTTCGACGATTCGCCAGGGCCATTCTGCCCTGTCTGCCCGCGCAAGCGGGCCGCAGGCTTGTCGCCACCCCGCGCTGCCCTGGACCCGGCCGCCCCGGGGCGCCGGGTTTTCGTCGTTTCGGACGATGCGCGCGCCGGGCGCGCTGCCTAGACTGCTCTCACGCTCGGCGCGGTGCCGATGCATGGGAGGCCAACCGTGTTTCAAGGTCAGAGTGTCCGGGTGTCCGCGCTGGACGAATCCGGTGTGTTCGAGCTGTGCTTCGACCGCGAGGGCGAGGCGATCAACAAGCTCGATGCGCGCACCATCGCCGAGTTCGGCCAGGCCACGCAGTGGCTGGCAGCGCAATCCGGGCTCAAGGGCGTACTGGTCACCAGCGCGAAGGACGTGTTCATCGTCGGCGCCGACATCACCGAATTCGGCGCCAAGTTCCAGCAGCCGCCCGAGGCCATCACCGCCGACGTGTTGCACAGCAACGGCTGGCTGAACGCGTTCGAGGACCTGCCCGTGCCCAGCGTGGTCGCCATCAATGGCTTCGCGCTCGGCGGCGGGCTGGAACTGGCCCTGGCCGGCAGCCTGCGCGTGATGTCCAGCGCCGCCCAGGTGGGCGTGCCCGAGGTGAAGCTGGGCCTGTTCCCGGGCTTCGGCGGCACGGTGCGGCTCTCGCGCCTGGCCGGCCCGGCCGTGGCCTGCGACTGGGTGGGCAGCGGCGAGCCGCAGCCGGCCGGCGCGGCGCTGGCCGCGGGCGTGGTGAATGAAGTGGCCGCGCCGGAGGCCTTGCGCGATGTCGCGCTGGCCCTGCTGCGCCGCGCCATCGCGGGCGAGGTGGACTGGGTCGCGCAGCAGCGGCGCAAGCGCGAGCCGGTGCCCATGCCCGCCGCCGAGCGCGCGCCCATTTTCGAGGCCGCGCTGGCCAGGGTGGCGCCGCTCGCTGCGCGCCAGCAGCCCGCCGCGCAAATGGCGGTGCAGATGATGGCCGAGGCTGCTGACCACGATCGCGCCGGCGCCATCGCGCTGGAGGCCAAGGCGTTTGGCCAGGTGGCGCGCACGCAGGCGGCGGGTGCGCTGGTGCAGGCGTTCCTGAACGATCAGGCGCTCAGGAAGCTGTTCAAGCGCCACGCCAAGGCCGGCACGCCGGTGCGCAGCGCCGCCGTGCTGGGTGCGGGCATCATGGGCGGCGGCATCGCCTACACCAGTGCTTTGCGCAGCGTGCCGGTGCGCATGAAGGACATTGCCCAGCCCGCGCTCGACCTCGGCATGGGCGAAGCCGCCAAGCAGCTCGCGCGGCGGGTGAAGAGCGGCAAGCTCAAGCAGGAGCGCGCCAACGCCGTGCTCGCGTCCATCACGCCGCAGCTCGACACCGCGGGTTTCGGCGAGGTCGATTGCGTGATCGAAGCCATCGTGGAGAACCTTGGCGTCAAGCGCAAGGTGCTGGCCGAGCTCGAAGGCCAGGTGGCGCCGGGCACGGTGATCGCGTCCAACACGTCGAGCCTGCGCATCGACGACATCGCCCAGCCGCTGCAGCGCCCCGAAAACTTCGTGGGCATGCACTTCTTCAACCCGGTGCACATGATGCCGCTGGTGGAGGTGATCCGGGGCAGCCGCACGAGCGAGGCCGCCGTGTCCACGGCGGTCGGCTATGCGGTGGCCATGGGCAAGACGCCCATCGTCGTGCGCGACTGCCCGGGCTTTCTCGTCAACCGCGTGCTCACCGCCTACATGCGCGGCTTTCTGCTGCTGGTGGCCGACGGCGCTGACTTCGTGCAAGTGGACCGCGCCATGGAAGCCTTCGGCTGGCCCATGGGCCCGGCGTATCTGGAAGACGTGGTGGGCATGGACACCGGCAGCCACGTGAGCGACGTGATCTCGGCCGGCTACCCGGATCGCATGCCGCGCATCGAGCGCGACGCGCTGCGCCTCATGGCCGGCGAGGGCCGCCATGGGCAGAAGAACGGCATCGGCTTCTACCGCTACGAGACCGACGCGCAAGGCAAGCCGCGCCGTTCGCCCGCGCCCGACACGCCCGCGCTGCTCGCGCGCCTGCAGCCCAACGGCCCGCGAGCTTTCAGCGACGCGGAAATCGTCGACCGCATGATGCTGCCCATGATCGTGGAGGCCGCGCATGCGTTGGAAGAGGGCGTGGTCGGCACGCCGGCCGAACTCGACATGGCCATGCTGCTCGGCCTGGGCTTCCCGGCCTACGCGGGCGGCCCGCTCAAGTACGCCGACTGGCTCGGCCTGGCCGAGGTGGTGGCGCGCTGCGACCGCCTGGCCCCCACGCTCGGCGCGGCGCTGGAACCCACGTCGCGCATGCGCGGACTGGCCGCGCGCGGCGAGCGCTTCCACGCCGCCTGAATCCCTTTCCATTCATCTCTGGAGTTTTTGACATGCAACTGAATTCGAGCATCGCCGCCGTCATCACCGGCGGCGCCTCCGGCCTGGGCGCGGCCACCGCGCGCCGCCTGGCCGCGCACGGCGTGAAGGTCGCGCTGTTCGACCTCAACGCCGAACAGGGCGAAGCCCTGGCCAGGGAACTGGGCGGCATCTTCTGCACGGTGGACGTGACGAACGAAGAGCAGGTGGACGCCGGCTTCGCCAAGGCCCGCGCGGCCCACGGGCAGGAGCGCATCCTCGTCAACTGCGCCGGCACCGGCAACGCGGTCAAGACCGCGAGCCGCGACAAGGCCACGGGCGAAGTGAAGCATTTCCCGCTCGCCAACTTCGACCGCATCATCCAGATCAACCTGGTGGGCACTTTCCGCTGCATCGCCAAGTCCGCCGCCGGCATGCTCACGCTGGAGCCGCTGGCCGATGGCGAGCGCGGCGCCATCGTCAACACCGCGTCGGTCGCGGCGCAGGACGGCCAGATGGGCCAGGCCAGCTACGCTGCCAGCAAGGCCGGCATCGTCGGCATGACGCTGCCGATCGCCCGCGACCTCATGGGCGACGGCATCCGCGTCAACACCATCCTGCCCGGCATCTTCAACACCCCGTTGCTGCAAGGCGCCCCCGACAACGTGAAAGCCGCGCTCGCCGCCTCGGTGCCGTTTCCCAAGCGCCTGGGCGACCCCGACGAATACGCCCACGTGGTCGAGACCATGGTGACCAATGGCTACTTCAACGGGGAGAGCGTGCGGCTGGATGGGGCGATCCGGATGGCGCCGCGGTGAGGCGCTCGCTGGCGCACCCTTCGGCCTGAGTTCTGTCTGGATTTCAAACGCATTGATGGGATGCGCGTGCTGATGTTGTTCGACTGCGATTGTTCTTTGTGCTCGGAGGCACTTGGGTTGCTGCAATGGAAGGTGATCCACCCGCTGAGCGTTCGTATCAGCACCTTGCCTTTGCAGTGAGTGAATCTGACTTGCCCATGTACCAGGCCAAGCTTGAGGCGCTTGGCGTCGAGATTCGCCCGCCGCGTGGTCGCATCGAGGGAGAGGGGTTGTCCCTATACTTTTACGACTTTGACAACCATCTGTTCGAGCTGCACACAGGTACGTTGGAGCAGCGTCTTGCCCGGTATGAGGCTGGCGCTAACAATTCATCCAAGCCGACGCCGCTTCGCGGCGCGGCTTGACTCAAGCGTTAAGGCATCTCAACCGCGACACTTCATGCCACCACAGCAGGGGATATACGTGACCATTGCATCCATCCAGCAGGCGATTGAAGGTGTCAGCAAGTACTTCGCTCAAAACCCTGACGCAGCGCGTTCGACTGACAAGGCGGCTATCGCAGTGATCGAAGAGGGTCTCCGGTGCAAAGCTGAAGGTCCGCACGGTGCGGTGCTCGTCAGCGACATGCCGAAGGGGGCAGGCGGAGGCGCCAGCGCCCCAACACCAGGCTGGTTTATGCGCGCCGCGCTTGCAAACTGCGACGCGACGGTCATCGCCATGCGAGCCGCCCAGCTGGGTGTTGCACTGTCGAAGTTGGAAGTCACCGTCTCCAGTCTGTCGGACGACCGAGGTCTCTTTGGTGTCGGCGACAACATCCATCCGGGGCCTCTCAGCCTGCACGTGCACGTGCGCATCGCAGCTCCTGACACAACGCCGGAGCAACTCCGCGCGATCGTTGAGTGGGCTGAGGCGCATTCGCCTGTCGGAGATGCCATGCGCCGGGCTCTCCCCTGCACCACGGAGATCGAGGCTGTCTGAACGTCGCGCCCAAGAGTGGCAAAACCCTTCGCTGGAGCGGACCCACAAGGGCAGGCCGCTCAGCTCAAACATTGATCGCAAGCAATCACCGCAGCACATCAGGGGGGAATTCACATGCCGGGTCCAGCAAGAGCAGGAGCAGTCATCTACGCGAAGAACGTTGGCGCGCTCACGAGCTTCTATCGCGAGCTGCTCATGGCCGAGGTGCTTCATGCCGATGCTGAATACGCTGTCGTGCAGTCGCCGGACATCCAGTTGGTTGTTCACGCGATACCGATGCACATTGCCAGCACGTTCGAGATTTCTGTGCCTCCGACGCCGCGAGAGGAAACGGCGATCAAGCTGTTCTTTCCGGTGCCAAGCCTTGAGTGGGCTCGAAGCGCAGTCGCCAAACTGGGCGGCATCGTTCAAACGCAGCTTTGGCAAGGGCAGGGCTTCACTGCCTGCAACGCAGTTGATCCTGAAGGAAACGTCTTTCAGGTCAGAGTGTTCGGTGGCGCGGCTTGACAGGCGTTGGATGCTCATGAAGCTACGCCGCGCCCGGAAAGACGAAGCGCCCATGCTCTCCATGCTGGCCATGGAGTCGAAGGCCCACTGGTCATACAGCCAGGCTCAGCTTGCCGAATGGCGAGAGAGCCTTCGCGTCTCTGCTGAAATGATTGGCTCTTGTCCAACCTACGTTGCTGAAATGGAGCAGCATGTGGTCGGGTTTTTCCTCCTCGTTCCAGAAGCCGGGCAGTGGCAACTGGAGCATTTCTGGGTTCACCCTTCCCGCATGGGTCAAGGCGTCGGGCGATTCATGCTTCGTGAGGCCGCTCGCGTTGCGGCAGCAGCTGGAGCGAACACCCTTCTCATCGAGGCCGACCCAAACGCCGAGGCCTTCTATTTGGCCTGTGGCGCCGTGCGCATCGGTCAAACACCGGCGCCCATCGAAGGGATGGCGTCAAGGGTTCTGCCTCTCATGGCTCTTTTCAGACAGGAAATCACATGACCATCGAAACCCAGGACGATGTCGCCGCACTCAAGCGCATAGGCAAGATCGTTTCGTACGTGCTTCAGGAGATGCTTGACGCTGCCGAACCCGGCATGACCACGCGCGAGCTGGATTCGCTGGGCGAGCAATGGCTTGAGAAGCATGGCGCACGATCGGCGCCCAGGCTCACCTACGGCTTTCCGGGCGCGACCTGCATCAGCATCAACGAGGAGGCCGCGCACGGCATCCCGGGCGATCGGGTGATTCGGCCTGGCGACGTGTTGAACGTCGATGTTTCCGCCGAGCTGGGGGGCTACTTCGCCGATACCGGCGGAACGAGAATCGTGCCCCCGACCAACCCGCAGAAGACGCGCTTGTGCCATGCCACCCGCACGGCCCTCGAGCAAGCCATGAAGCAGGCCCGCGCCGGCCAGCCCATCAATGGCATCGGTGCTGCCATCGAGCGAACCGCGAAGGCATACGGCTTCAAGATCATCGAGAACCTTGGCAGCCACGGGGTCGGCCGTGCGCTTCATGAAGCGCCCGAGCACATTCCCGGGTACTTCGATCCGACGGACAGGCGCATCCTGAAAGACGGCATGGTGATCACCATCGAACCCTTCCTCTCGACAAAGAGCCGCGTGGTGACCGAGACATCCGATGGATGGACCCTGGTTGGCGTGCAGGGCAACTTGTCGGCGCAATACGAGCACACGATGATCATCACCAAGGGCGAGCCCATCGTCGTCACCCGGCACTGAGTGATCCTTGGTGAAGGCCAGCCGCTGCTTCTGCTGCACTGGTTCCGGTCTTGTCCACATTGGGCGGTGCGATTTTCTCGGGCGAGGCGCTCGCTCCCGCAACAGCCACGGCGGCTGCGCTTGCGGCAGTCGGTGTGCTCCTTGCAAGTGGCTTGGTCAACATCGGCAGATCGCGTGCGGCCTGACCCTTCGCATGGACTTCCCACGAAGCCCCAAAAGATTCTCAGCCTGTGCCCCAGTCGCGCAGAACCACCCACGGATAGATGCCCCGGTCGTGCCCGTCGCTGAAGACGATCTGCACGCCGTAGCTTCCCACTGGGCGCAAGTCGGTGATCTGCAGATCGGGCGCGGTGGGCGGTTCGCCCGTGCCGGTTTGCCGGGCCACGCGGCAATGCGCGCACGGGCATTGCCCGCGCAGGGTTTCGTAGGCCAGTTGCCGCCGGTGCCCGTCCAGCCAGACGAATTCCAGCGCGCGTTGCGCGCGGTGGTCCGTGATGGACTCAGGCGCCATGGGATGTTGCGGCGGCCGTTGCCCGTTGGGCGTGGTGGATCTGCTCCAGCGCCAGCCGGGCCGATTTGCGCACCTCGGGGTCGGGGTCCTCGCATGCGTGCGCGAGGGCAGGCAGCGCGGCGGCATCGCCGATTTCGCCCAGGGCCAGCGCGGCTTCCTTGCGCAGGTTGCTCACGGTGTGGGTGAGCGCCTCCGCCAAAGGCGCCACGGCGGCGCGGCTGCGCAGGCGCCCCAGGCTGCGCGCGGCGCGCAGGCGAACCTGCCAGTAGGGATCGTCCAGCGCCGGCAGCAAGGCATTGGCCGAATCGGCGTGCCGCAGCTTGCCCAGCGCCGTGGCGGCCTCCTCGCGCACTTGCCAGCTCGCATCGCGCAGGGCGGTGTGCAAGGCCTGAGCGGCCAGCGCGTCGTGGGTGGCGAAGGCCAGCGCGCCCGAGGCGGCCCGGCGCACCTCGTCCACCGGGTCGCTCGTCGCGAGCCGTGCGAGCGCCGGCAGGGCTTCTGTGTGGCGCAGGTAGCCCAGCACGCCAATCGCCTCGCGCCGCAGCGTGGCGTCGGCGTCCTGCAGCGCTGCGAGGGCGGGCGCTGCGCTGCCGGGCGCGCGCAGCTCGCGCAGCGTCCGCAGCAAGGCGGCGCGAACCGGGGCGGCGCCCGTGTGGGCATGGGGCAGCAGCCATTCGGCGCAGGCCGGGTCTTTCAGTTCGGCCAGGCTGTGGGCCGCGGCCTCGCGCACGCCGGCGTCTGTGTCGGCCAGGACCGCCACCAGCGCCTGCACGGCGTCTTCGGTTTCCAGCGTTTCCAGTGCCTGGGCGGCGGCGGCACGCACTTCGGGTGCCGGGTCGCGCAGCGCCCGCACCAGGGGTTCGGTCAATGACTCGTCAGCCTTGTCGGCCAGCGCCAGTACCGCCATGCGGCGCACGGTGACATCGCCGGAGGCCAGGCGGGCGGCGAGCGCCTGCAGTTCGGGATCGTTCGCGGGGGGAAAGCTCATGCAGGGGTATTGGATGTGAATCGGTGGAAAGCCGGGGCGGACTCAGACTGGCGAAATCCAGGCTCCAGGCGGCGGGGTGGGTGGCCATGCGTGTGCTCATGGATCGCTACACCGCGAACTGCAGCGTCCCCGCCGCGGGCGCGCCCAGCGGCGTGAGTCGCGCGTCGCGCGCCTCGGTATCGGCATGCGGGTGCAGCAGCGCCAGGCAGTGGCGCTTGAGCGCGACGAAGCGCGCGTCGGTCACCAGATCGGCGTCGCGCGGCCGCTCGAAGCCGGGGCGCAGATCTTCGATGATGCGCCCCGGGCGCGGCCCCATCACGAGCACGCGGTCGGCCAGGAACAACGCCTCGTCGATGTCGTGCGTGACGAAGACCACCGTGGTGCGTACGCGCGCCCACACGTCGAGCAGCAACTGCTGCATGCGCACGCGGGTCAGTGCGTCGAGCGCGCCGAAGGGCTCGTCCATCAGCAGCACGCGCGGGTGGTTGATGAGCACGCGCGCGATCTCCACGCGCTGTTGCATGCCGCCCGAGAGTTCGCGCGGATAGCGCCGCTCGAAGCCCGTGAGGCCCACCAGCTGGATCAGCTCCAGCGCCTGCTGCTCGCGCCGGGCGCGCGGCACGCCCTTCATCTTCAGGCCGAAGGCCACGTTGGCCAGCACGTTCTTCCACGGGAACAGGGTGTGCTGCTGGAACACCAGGCCGCGCTCGGGGTGCGGCCCGGCAATGGGCTCGCCATCCAGCGTCAACCGCCCCTCGCTGGGCGCCAGGTGGCCGGCCAGCGCGCCGAGCAATGTGGACTTGCCGCAGCCCGACGGACCCAGCAGGCAGACGAACTCGCCCGGCGGAATGTCCAGCGTCGCCTGCTGCAGCACCAGCGTGCCGCCGAGCACGATCGACACGTCGTCGACCGTGATGCGGCCGCCTTCCACGAAAGCGTCGCGCCCGCTCACCGTTGCGCTCCTTGCGGCCGGTACCAGGGCATGAGCCACTGTCCGCCGGCGCGGATCAATGCGCTGCTGCCCATGCCCAGCACGCCGATCAGCAGCATGCCGACCACGATGTCGGCGTAGTTCTGGATCGTGTACGACTCCCAGGTGTGGTAGCCGATGCCGTACTGCCCCGCGATCATCTCCGCGGTGACCAGGCAGAACCAGCAGGTGCCCATGCCGATGGACAGGCCGGTGACGATGCTGGGCGATGCGCCGGGTCCGATGACCTCGGTGAACAGGCGCCAGCGCCCCGTGCCCAGGCTGCGCGCCGAGGCGATCAGGCGCGGGTCCACCGCTTCCACGCCGTGGATGGTGGACAGCAGGATCGGGAACAGCGCGCCGACGAAGGTGATGAACACCATGCTGCCCTCGGAGGAGGGAAACATCAGGATCGCCAGCGGAATCCAGGCCACGGCGGGGATGGGCCGCACCACTTCCAGCGGCGGCAGCAGCACGTCGCGGACCCAGCGCAGGCGCCCGATCAGCAGCCCCAGCGCCACGCCAGCCAGCGCGGCCAGGCCGAAGCCCAGGCCCACGCGCTGCAGGCTGCTGGCCAGGTGGGGCACCAGCTTGGGCGACTGCGCGAAGGCCCAGGCGGTTTCCAGCACCTCGGCCGGCGGCGGCACGTTGGCGAAGGTGACGAGCCCCAGGTTCACGCGCTGCGTGGCCAGCAGATGCCACAGCAGCACGCAGCCGAGCACCGCAGCGCCACGCAGCGCGATGCGCGCGGGCTGCTGCATGGGGGATGAGTGGGTCATCTTGCGTGTCTCCTCGCGTGCGCTCAGAGCGCCGCGCCCGCCGTCGCACGGGCGGCCGCGAAGTCGAGCACGCGGCCCTTGTTGGCGTTGGCATAGGCCGTGGCGGCGTCCTTTTGCAGGAACGCGCTCAGTTCGCCCTTGGCATCGGCGGCATACCAGGTCGTCGGCGCGAGCAGCTTGATGCGGTGAATCAGGTCGTGCACGTACACGCCGCGCACCTTGCCACCGGCCTGCTCGATCTTGCCCAGCTCGGCCAGCGCGGTCTTGATGTGGGCATAGTGGCGGGCCTTGGCCTCGCCCTGCACCCAGATGCTGGCCACCCGCTGGAAGTCGGTGATCGGCTTGCCGGTGACGGCGTCGTTGGCTTTCAGCGGCGCCTTGTCGTAGTTGGCCAGCTTGGCTTCATAGTTCAGGCCGGCTTGTTTGAAGGCCGCGCGGATGTAGCTGTCGTCGACGAAGGTGGCGGCCTCCAGAGGCGATTCGCGGCCCAGCAGCTTGAGCGTCTCGATCGAGGTGGCCAGCGCCTGGCGGTATTCGGGCTTCCAGGTCAGGTCGCGCGTCTGCAGGCCGAGCGGGCCATGGTAGAGGTAGTTGATGCCGGCCTCGATACCGGTGACCTTCTCGATCAGCTCGCTGAACTTCTCGGGTTCGGCGGCCACCAGGCGGTCGGCCTCCAGGGCGGCGCGCAGGTAGGCGATCACGATTTCGGGATGCTTCTGCGCGTACTCGGCATTCACCAGCGAGCCGTGGTAGGTCGGTGCGTTGGCCTGGGCGCCGTCGTAGATCTTGCGCGCGTAGCCGCGGTGCTCGAACAGTTCGGCGAAGGGCACGAAGTCGGCATGCGCCTCGATCTTGTTGGCCTGCAGCGCCGGGCCCGCGACTTCGGGCGCCTGGGTGATGATGTTGACGTCCTTGCGCGGGTCCCAGCCCTGGGCGGCGACGGCGCGCAGCAGCATGCCGTGCGACGTGGATGCGAACGGCACGGAGATCGTGCGGCCCTTGAGTTCGGACAGCGATGTCACCGTGGACTGGACCGGCACCACGATGCCGTTGCCACTGCCCAGCGTGCTACCCGACAGCACCGTCAGAAAGACACTGCGCTTGCCCGCCTTCAGGAAGGCGGCACCGTTGTTGGCGCCGGGAAAATCGGCCATCGAGCCGATGTCGAGCTTGTCGGCCACCATCTCGTTGGTCAGCGGCGCGCCCGAGGTGAAGTTCTTCCACTGGATGTCGTACTTCACGTTCTTGTAGCGGCCCTCGCGCGGAAGGTATTTCTCCAGCAGCTTCAGTTCCCGGATGACCAAGCCGCCCGTGGCGCAATTGATGGTCGTGTCCTGTGTGCCGATGGCGACGCGGATCGTCTCCTGCTGCGCGTGCACGGCGGGCCAGGCGGCGCTCAGGCCGAGTGCGGCGGCGCCCAGGGTGATGTCGCGGCGGTTCAGGTGGTGTTTCATGTGTACTCCGTAGGTCAAGGCGGTGTGGTTGAAGGAGGCGGTGTTCAGCGCAGCAGGTAAGGGATATCGACAGTGACCGCCCCCGTGGGGCAGTCCTTCTCGCAGGGCATGCAGTACCAGCATTCGTCGAACTTCATGAAGGCCTTGCCCTTGCTGAGGTCGATGGCCAGCACGTCGAGCGGGCACACGTCCACGCACACCGTGCAGCCCTTGTGGGCGATGCAGAGTTCCTCGTCCACGCGCACGGGCAGGCTGGTGGGTTGAAAGGCCAGGGGCATGGGGCGGTTTCCTGATGAGGTCGTGGTGGCGCGGCTCACTGGGGTACCTTCGCCCTGTGGGCTGCGGTGCGAGCTTGCTTGGGAACGGCCCGGCGCGGCGCTCATGCGGGCTCCGCCGTGGCGGCCGGTGTGTTCGCGGGGTTCACGCGCAGGTGCTGGTAGGCGGACAGCTCGCTGGCCTGCAGCGGCACGATGTAGGGGGCGATGGGCCGCTTGAAGCTGACCATGGCCTCGCCCCGTTTCTGCAGTTGGGCGTGGCAGAACCAGTCGGTGTCGTTGCGTTCGGGGAAATCCACCCGGTGGTGGTACAGCCCCCAGCGGCTCTCGGTGCGGAACAGGGAGGCGCGCGCCGCCATCTCGGCGCAGTCGCGGATGGCGTGCACCTCCATGGCGCGCATCAGCTCGTGCGGGCCGGGCGCGGCGATCTGCTCCAGGTCTTCGCGGATCTGCTCGAAGCGCGCGAGCCCGATCTCCATCTTCTTCGTGACCTTGGGCGGCTGCAGGTAGTCGTTGACCATGCGGCGCAGCTTGTATTCGATCTGCGACGGCGGGATGCCTTCGCGGCCCAGCGGCGCGCTCACCCGCGCGTGTTCTTTCGCCACCTGTTCTTCTTCGAGCTCGGGCAAGGCGTTGTCGGCGCAGTACCGGGCCGCGCTCTCACCCGCCAGACGCCCATAGACGAAGGCGCCGAGCATGTAGTTGTGCGGCACGCAGGCCAGGTCGCCCGCGGCGTGCAGGCCCGGCACGGTGGTGGCGGCGTGTTCGTCCACCCACACGCCCGAGGCCGAGTGGCCGCTGCACAGGCCGATCTCGGAGATGTGCATCTCCACCATCTGCTCGCGGTAGTCGGTGCCGCGTCCCGCATGGAAGCGCCCGCGGCTGGGGCGCTCGTTGGTGTGCAGGATCTGCTCGATCGTGGCGATGGTTTCCTCGGCCAGATGGTTGAGCTTGAGGAACACCGGGCCGTTGCCGCCCTGCAGCTCGTTGTAGAACTCCATCATCATCTGGCCGCTCCAGTAGTCGCACTCGATGAAGCGTTCGCCGCGGTTGTTGGTGGTGTGGCCGCCGAACGGGCCGGTCACGTAGGCGCAGGCCGGTCCGTTGTAGTCCTTGATCAGCGGGTTGACCTGGAAGCACTCGATGCCCGAGAGCTCGGCCCCCGCGTGGTAGGCCATGCTGTAGCCGTCGCCCGCGTTGGTGGGGTTCTCGTAGGTGCCGAACAGGTAGCCCGAGGCCGGCAGACCCAGTCGCCCGGCCGCGCCGGTGGCCAGCACCACGGCCTTGGCGCGCACCACATGGAACTCGGCCGTGCGGCAGTCGAAGGCCATGGCGCCTGCGATGCGCCCGTCGGCGCCGGTGAGCAACCGCGTGGCCACCAGGCGCTGGCTCATCTCGACGCGCGCGCGCTTGAGGCGGCGGTACAGCACGTTCTTGACGTTGTGCCCCTCGGGCATGGGCAGCACGTAGGTGCCCATGTGGTGCACCTTGCGCATGGCGTAGTCGCCGGTCTCGTCCTTCTCGAACTTCACGCCCCAGCGGTCGAGTTCCTCGATCATCGAATAGCTGTTGCGCGCATAGGCCATGACCGTGGCCTGGTTGACGATGCCGTCGTTGGCGGTGGTGATCTCCTTCACGTACTGCTCGGGCGTGGCGAAGCCCGGCACCACGGCGTTGTTCAAACCGTCCATGCCCATCGAGATCGCGCCGCTGCGCTTGACGTTGGCCTTTTCGAGCAGCAGCACCTTGAGCTGCGGGTTGGCCTCCTTGGCCTTGACGGCCGCCATCGGCCCCGCGGTGCCGCCGCCGATGACGAGCACGTCGACGGTCTGGTGGATGGCGTTCATGGATGTCCTTGAGAGGGCGTGCGCTCGATGCGCAGGCGGTACTGGAAGGCGTCGCCCCGGAAGTACAGATCCTCGAAATCGAGCGGCTGGCCGGCGGCGGTGTGCGTGAGGCGCTCGATGCGCAGGAGGGCGGTGCCCTCGGTCACCTCCAGGGCATGCGCCAGCGCCTCGTCGGCCAGCGTCGCGTCGATCTGCAGGTCGGCCTGGCCGAGCGCGATGCCGTGGTCGTTCTCGAGGATCAGAAAGATGTCGCGGCCCGCCAGGTCGGCCTGGCGCAGGCGTTCGCCCACCGCATGCGGCAGATAGGTCACCTCGTAGGACACGGGCGCGCGGTTGACCAGGCGCACGCGCTTGATCTGCGCGATCGGGGTACCGATGGCGATCGCCAGCCGCTGGGCCACGCGCGGCGAGGCGGGCACCGTCTTGTGGCTGAGCACGCGGTTGCGCACCTCGTAGCCCATGCGGTTGAGTGCCTCGGCAAAGCCTTCGAGCTGCGACAACTGCTGGAACGCCTTGGGCTTTGCCACGAAGGTGCCCTTGCCGGGGACCTTGAAGATCAGGTTCTCGCGCTGCAGGTCGCCCAGGGCCTGGCGCACCGTGATGCGGCTGACCTGGAACATGGCGCCCAGCGCGCTCTCGGAGGGCAACTGCGCGTGCGCCGGGTAGGTGCCATCGAGGATGGCTTCACGCAGGCGCTCGCGCAACTGGGAGTGCAGGGGCTGCGGCGTGGCGACGGGTGCGCTGCGCTGGCTGACGCGCTTTGGGGGAAGGGGGAGGGTTGGAGCTGTCATGACAAGTCATTTCGAGCTCCGCAATGTAAAAGGGGCCGTTCTTTCGGCAAAAGAATCAAAACGCGCTTGTTTATGCGGAAAAAGAACGGTTATGAATGCCCCGGCTTGCCAGCCTCGAAATCATCGAAGGGCTTCCATGCCGCCGTGCCCCCGCCTTCTGTGTCCGGTGTCAGCGCGTGGCCACGATGAACAGCCGTGGAAACGGCAGCAACACGGTGCCGTCCGGTTGGGCCGGGTAGGCATCGCGGATGGCCGACAAGTAGCGCTCCAGATACGCCTCACGTTCCCGCGCATCCAGCGGCCCGAGGTAGGGGCGCAACGCGGACCCCTTGAACCACTCCACCACGCCCTCCGCGCCAGCGGCGATCGGGTGGTGGTACGTCGTTCGCCACACATCCACGGCACGGCAATGCGGCGCGAGCAGCGCGTAATAGAAATCCGCGTCGTGCCGCGCAGGATGTCGAATGCCACCGATCTTGTTCGCCCACGGTCCGTCGGCGGCTACTTCCCGAGCGAGTCGGTGGGCAGGCTCCGCCAGGTTGTCCGGCGTCTGCACCGCGAGGCTGCCGCCGGGCGCCAGCTTCGTCACGAGCCGTGGGTACAACGAGGCGTGGTCCGGAAGCCATTGCAGCGACGCGTTGGCCAGGATCACGTCGAACCGCTCCGGCGGGTTCCAACTGCCGATATCGGCCAGCTCGACCGGAATATCCGGCAGGCGCTGGCGAGCGGCGAGCACCATGTCTTGCGAACTGTCGATGGCGTTGACGGCGGCGCCGGGGAATCGCGCCACCAGGACTTCGGTCGAATTGCCGGGTCCGCAACCGAGGTCGATGGCCGACTGGACGTCCGTCGGCGCAATGGCGGCCAGCAGATCGCGCACGGGCCGTGTGCGCTGCTGTTCGAAGATCGAATACTGTTGCGCGGACCAGCTCATGGGTGTCCTGGAAAATGGTTGTCCAGGGCCGGAGCATAAGTCCTGTCAGCCCTGCTGCGCCCGCCCGCGCTGCTGCACGGCCTCGCGCCGCCGCGCCAGGTCCTCCGGCGCCTGCGCCGCCGCCCACTCGGCGGACCGCCGCGCCTCCAGCGCCATCGCTTCCCCGAACGGCAGACCAAACCCCTCGTCGATGAGCCGCTTGTAGGCGCGCAGCATGCCGGGCTCGGCGCCGGCGATGTCGGCGGCCAGGGCGAGGGCGGCGGGCAGCAGGGCGTCGGGCGGCAGCACGCGGCTGACCAGGCCCCAGCGTTCGGCGGTTGCCGCGTCGATGAAATTGCCGCTGAACGACATTTCCTTGGCCCGGTGCAGGCCGATCAGCCGGCCCAGCTTCTGCGACAGGCCCCAGCCCGGGATGACGCCGATGCGCGCGTGGGTGTCGGCGAAGCGCGCCTCGGTGGAAGCCAGCAGCACGTCGCAGCCCAGAGCCAGTTCCAGCCCGCCGGTGACGGCCGCGCCGTGGATGGCGCCGATCACCGGCTTGCCTAAGGCTTCGAGCGCGCGCATGGGGTCGTCGTCGCCGCCCAGCACGGGCACCCCGTGGTCACCGAGTTCGCGCAGGTCCAGCCCGGCGCAGAAGGCCTTGCCGGCGCCGGTGAGCACCACCACGCGCACCGCATCGTCGGCGTCCAGCGCCCGCAGCGCCGCCACCAGCGCTTCGCGCAGCGCGGCCGAGAGGGCGTTGAGCGCCTGCGGGCGGTTCAGGGTGAGGCAGGCCACGCCGGGTTGCGGGTGGCTGGTCAGCAGGGGGGTGTCGGTCATGGCGGTGGTCTCCTCGTGAAAACGGATGTCCACAGTGTGCATGGACCGGGTCGCTTCAAAAATCGTCCGTTCCGACGACGCCCCTGCGGGGGGTGCCCACCAGAATGGCCGCAATCCCAACCCACCACCGAGATGCTTGCCATGTCCGAAGCCTATATCGTCGCCGCTGTCCGCACCGCAGGAGGCCGCCGTGGCGGCCGCCTGGCCGGCTGGCACCCTGTCGAACTCGCCGCCCGGGTGCTCGACGCGCTGGTGGAGCGCACCGGCGCCGACCCGGCCCTGGTGGAAGACGTGATCATGGGCTGTGTGAGCCAGGTGGGCGAGCAGTCGAACAACGTGGCGCGCAACGCGGTGATGGCCTCGAAGCTGCCCGATTCGGTGCCCGGCACCTCGCTGGACCGCCAGTGCGGCTCCTCGCAGCAGGCGGTGCACTTCGCGGCGCAGGCCGTCATGTCCGGCAGCATGGACGTGGTGATCGCCGCGGGCGTGGAGTCGATGACGCGCGTGCCGATGTTCAGCCCGTCCACGCTGGCGCAGAAGGCCGGCATGGGCTTCTACCAGAGCCCGTCCATCAACCGCCGCTACGACGACGTGGTGTTCAGCCAGTTCGTGGGTGCCGAGATGATGGCGAAAAAGTACGGCTTCGTGCGCGAAGACCTCGACCGCTTCGCCCTGCTGAGCCACCAGCGCGCCATTGCCGCCACCCAGGCCGGCGCGTTCGACGCCGAGATCCTGCCGCTGCCGGTGCGCGATGCGGATGGCGTGGACACCGCCGACGTGCACAAGACCGACGAAGGCATCCGCTTTGATGCCACGCTCGAATCCATCCAGGGCGTGAAGCTGCTGCAGGAGGGCGGCGTGATCAGCGCGGCCAACGCCAGCCAGATCTGCGACGGCGCCACCGGCGTGATGGTGGTCAACGAGCGCGGCCTGAAGACCCTGGGCGTGAAGCCGCTGGCGCGCATCCACCAGATGACGGTGATCGGCCACGACCCGGTGATCATGCTGGAGGCGCCCATCCCCGCGACCGAGCGCGCGCTGAAGAAGGCCGGCGTGAACATCGCCGACATCGATCTCTACGAAGTCAACGAGGCCTTCGCCTCGGTGCCGCTGGCCTGGCTCAAGGCGCTGGGCGCCGATGCCGATCGGCTCAACGTGAACGGCGGCGCGATCGCGCTGGGCCACCCGCTGGGCGGCTCGGGCACCAAGCTCATGACCACGCTGGTCCACGCGCTGGGCGCGCGCGGCAAGCGCTACGGCCTGCAGACCATGTGCGAGGGCGGCGGCATGGCCAACGTCACCGTCATTGAAAGGCTGTAGACCACCCTCGTCGCTTGCTCACTGCGTGTAGCCGCATCCCCCCCCTCAAGCGGGCAACACCAGCGGCCCGGCAAAGCCGGTTCCGCGGTGTTCTTGGTGGGCGCTCCTTCACGCCGGACAGACCCAGACAACGGTTGACAAAACATAGAGATCGAAGCATGACCCATGACAGCGATCACGGAGACAAGACAGACATTCCCCTGCTGCAGGTGCAGGGGGTCACGGTGCGCTTCGGCGGCATCGTGGCGCTGGACGGGGTTTCGTTCGACATCCACCGCGGCGAGATCTGCGCGCTGATCGGCCCCAACGGCGCGGGCAAGAGCACGCTGTTCAACTGCCTCTCGCGCCTGTACGAGTGCAATGGCGGCAGCATCGCGTTCGACGGGCAGACCATTTCACGCCTGCCGCGCCACCGCATGGCGGGCATCGGCATCGGCCGCACGTTCCAGAACCTCGCGCTGTTCCGCTCGATGACGGTGCGCGACAACGTGCTCGTGGGCTGCCACAGCAAGCACCACGCGGGCATGCTGCGCAACGCCTTCCGGCTGCCGGGCGCGGCGCGCATCGAGGCCGAGGCGCAGGCGCGCGCCGAGGCGCTGATCGACTTCCTGCAGCTCGGCCCCCATGCCGAGCGCATCGTGGCCGACCTGCCCTTCGGCACGCAAAAGCGCGTGGAACTGGCGCGCGCGCTGGCCAGCGAGCCGCAACTGCTGCTGCTCGACGAGCCCGCCTGCGGCCTGAACCACGAGGAGCTCGAAGGCCTGGGCGAGCTGATCCGCGACATCCGCGACCGCCTGGGCGTGACCGTGCTGCTGGTGGAGCACCACATGGGCCTGGTGATGAAGATCTCCGACCGCGTGGTGGCGCTGAACTTCGGCAGGAAGATCGCGCAGGGCACGCCGGCCGAGGTGCGCAGCCATCCCGAAGTGATCCGCGCCTACCTCGGTGCCGACGAAGAAGAGGAGGTGGCCTGATGACCAACCTGCTGGAAGTGCGCGGCCTGCAGGCCCGCTACGGCGCCACCCAGGTGCTGCACGGGCTGGACCTGGACGTGGCCGAAGGCCAGGTCACCGCGCTGCTGGGCGCCAACGGCGCGGGCAAGACGACCACGCTGCGCGCGCTCTGCCGCTTCATGGTGCAGGCCAGCGGCTCGGTGACGCTGGCCGGCGGGCGCATCGACGCGCGCTCCACCGAGCAGATCGCTCGGCTCGGCGTGGGCCACGTGCCCGACGGGCGCGGCACCTTCATGGGCCTGAGCACCGAGGAGAACCTGCAGCTCGGCGCCTACGCGCGCCACAGCCGCGGCGGCATGGCCGAGGACATGGAGCGGGTCTACGGTTACTTCCCGCGCCTGCGCGAGCGTGCCACGCAGCAGGCCGGCACGCTCTCGGGCGGCGAGCAGCAGATGCTGGCCATCGGCCGCGCGCTCATGGGCCGCCCGCGCCTGCTGCTGCTCGACGAGCCCTCGTTCGGCCTGGCGCCGCTGGTGGTGAAGGACATCTTCGCCATCATGCGGCGCATCAACACCGAAGAGAAGGTGTCCATCCTGCTGGTGGAGCAGAACGCCAGGCTCGCGCTGGAGCTGGCCGACACCGCCTACCTGCTCGAGACCGGGCGCGTGGTGCTCAGCGGCGCATCGGCCGACCTGCGCCAGAACGACGCCATCCGCCGCGCCTACCTCGGTGAATAAACCATGAACGAATTCCTGCACCAACTCCTGGCCGGCCTGGCCACCGGCGGCATCTACGCCAGCGTGGCGCTCGCGCTGGTGATGATCTACCAGGCCACGCACCACATCAATTTCGCCCAGGGCGAGATGGCGATGTTCTCCACCTTCATCGCGTGGACGCTGATCCAGGCCGGCTTCCCGTACTGGGCCGCGTTCGCCGCCACGGTGGTGCTGTCGTTCGTGCTCGCCGCGGGCATCGAGTTCTTCGTGATCCGGCCCATGCACAACGCGCCGGTGCTCTCGGTGGTGGTGGTCTTCATCGGCCTGCTGGTGATCTTCCACAGCCTCGCGGGCTTTCTGTTCGGCTACACCATCAAGCCTTTTCCCAGCCCGTTTCCGGCCGACGCCTGGTACGGCAGCAAGCTGATGTCGGCGCACGAGGTGGGCGCCATCGTGGTGGCACTGGGCATGGTGGCGCTGCTGTTCATGTTCCTGCGCTTCACGCCGCTGGGCCTGGCCATGCGCGCGGCGGCGCAGAACGCGGCCTCGTCGCGGCTGGTGGGCATCAGCGTGGGGCGCATGCTGATGCTGGGCTGGGGCCTGGCCGGCGCCATCGGCGCGGTGGCCGGCATGATGGTCGCGCCGGTGGTTTTCCTCGACCCGCACATGATGACCGGCGTGCTGCTCTACGCCTTTGCCGGCGCCCTCATCGGCGGCATCGACAACCCCATCGGCGCGGTGCTCGGCGGCTTCATCGTCGGCGTGCTGGAAAACCTGATCGGCACCTACGTGGTGGGCACCGAGCTCAAGCTGTCGGTGGCGCTGGCGCTGATCATCGGCGTGCTCATCGTCAAACCGTCTGGCCTGTTGGGCAAGACCATCGTCACGCGGGTCTGAAGCCACCATGTCCAACACGTCCTCCGCCACCCTGAATCCCGTGCACACCCCCGCCACCGTTTCCAGCCCGTCGCCGGCGCGCAGCGCCTGGCCCTGGGTGCTGCTGCTCGTGCTGCTGGCCGCCGGCCTCACCTGGGTGCTCAAGGGTTACCAGTTGTTCCAGGGCACCATGGTGCTGTGCTACGCCATCGCGCTGCTGGGGCTGAACATCCTGACCGGCTACAACGGCCAGATCTCGCTCGGCCATGGCGCCTTCTTCGCGCTGGGCGCCTACGCGGCCGGCATCGCCATGGAGCACGGCGGCCTGCCGTACTGGGCCGCGGTGCCGGTGGCCGGCGTGGCCTGCCTCTTCATCGGCTACCTGTTCGGCCGGCCCGCGCTCAAGCTCGAAGGGCTTTACCTCGCGCTGGCCACGTTTGCGCTCGGCGTGGCCATGCCGCAGTTGCTGAAATACAAGCACCTGGAGCAGTGGACCGGCGGCGTCGGCGGCATCGTGCTCATGAAGCCCGACGCGCCCTTCGGCCTGCCGCTCACGCCCGACCAGTGGCTGTACCTGTTTGCGCTGCTGGTGGCGGTGGTGATGTTCTGGATCGGCCACAACCTGCTCTCCAGCGGCAGCGGCCGCGCCATGCGCGCCATCCGCGACCACGCGCTGGCCGCCGAGGCCATGGGCGTGGACAACCCGCACTACAAGTCCATGAGCTTCGGCATCTCGGCGGCCTTCACCGGCGTGGGCGGCGCGCTCTCGGCGATCGCGGTGCAGTTCGTCTCGCCCGACTCGTTCACGCTGTTCCTGTCGATCTCGCTGCTGGTGGGCATCGTGGTCGGTGGCCTGGGCACGCTGTGGGGGGCGCTGTTCGGCGCGCTGTTCATCATGTTCGTGCCCAACCTGGCCGAGAGCCTTTCCAAGGCCGCGCCCTGGGCGGTGTACGGCGTGGTGCTGATCGCCATCATGTTCGCCATGCCGGGCGGCGTGGTGGGCCTGCTGCGCAGCACCGCCGCGCGCTGGAGGCGTTCGGCATGAGCAGCGACCAGAACATCCTCATCAGCGATCGCGTGGGTGCCGTGGCGCTGCTGCGCCTGAACATCCCCGCGCGCCTGAACCCGCTCACCATGCCGCTGCAGCAAGACCTGCGGGCCGCGCTGGCCGGGCTGCGCGAGGACCGCACGGTGCGCGCCCTGCTGCTCACCGGCTCGGGCAAGGGCTTCTGCGTGGGCGCCGACCTGGGTGCCATGTCGCCTCCCGCCACGGGCAGCCTGGGTGAGCAGACGGCGGACGCGATGGAGGCCCTGTCGAACCGCCTGATCGAAGACCTGCGCACGCTGCCGTTTCCGGTGGTGAGCGCGGTCAACGGCGCCTGCGCCGGGGCCGGCGTGGGCCTGGCGCTCGCGGCCGACGTGGTGCTGGCCGCGCGCTCGGCGTATTTCTACCTGCCCTTCATGCCGCGGCTGGGCATCGTGCCCGACCTGGGCACCACCTGGTTCCTGGAGCGCTTCGTGGGGCGTGCGCGCGCCACGGCCTTGTCGCTGCTGGGCGATCGCCTGGGCGCCGAGCAGGCCGCGCAGTGGGGCCTGATCTGGCAATGCGTGGACGATGGCATGCTGGCCGAACAGGCCCTGGCACTGGCCCAGCGACTGGCCGCGCTGCCGGCCCACGCCGCACCCGAGATCCGCGCCATCCAGCAACAGGCCGGGCAGCAGACCCTGGTGGAACAGTTGCGCAGCGAGGCCGGGCGGCAGCGCGAACTGATCGACCGGCCCGAGTTCGCCGAGGGCGTTCGCGCGTTCCTGGAAAAGCGCGAGCCGGTGTTTCCGCCGCGCTGATTCAAGCGTCAGCAATATCGTCAGTTTCGACGATGCCCGCGCGGGGGGCTGTTCCTACGATGGCTCTCGGACCGAAACACCGCGCGCAACCGACACGCGGCGCGGTTCGAGCAGCCAAACCTCAACGGAGACACACATGCCCTCAATCCCCAACACCGGCTTGCGCCGGTCCCTCCAGCTCGGTGCAGGCCTCGTGCTGGCCGCCGCTCTTCTGCCGCTTTCGGCACAGGCCCAGAAGCGGTACGATCCCGGCGCCGACGACAAGGAAATCAAGCTCGGCAACCTGGTCCCATACTCGGGCCCGGCCTCGGCGTACGGCACCATCGGCAAGGCAATGGCGGCCTATTTCGAGAAGGTCAACGCCAGCGGCGGCATCAACGGGCGGCGCATCAACTTCATCACGCTCGACGATGGCTACAACCCGGCCAGGTCGGTGGAGCAGACGCGCAAGCTGGTCGAGCAGGACGAGGTGCTGGCCATGGTGGGTTCGCTCGGCACGGCGCAGAACGTGGCGGTGCAGCGCTACCTGAACGGCAAGAAGGTGCCGCAGCTGTTCCTCTCCACCGGCGCCACGCGCTTCGGTGACCCCAAGGCCTTTCCCTGGACCATGGGCTGGCAGCCGACCTACCAGGCCGAAGGCAAGGTGTACGCGCAGCACATCCTGCAGAGCAACCCCAACGCCAGGATCGCCGTGCTGATGCAGAACGACGACTTCGGCAAGGACTTCCAGAAGGGCTTCCTGGACGGCCTGGGCGACAAGGCCAAGACCATGATCGTCTCGCACCAGACCTACGAGGTGAGCGACCCGACCATCGACAGCCAGATGGTGTCCTTCAAGGCGTCGGGCGCCGACACCTTCTTCAACATCTCCACGCCCAAGTTCGCGGCGCAGGCGATCCGCAAGGCGGCCGAGATCGGCTGGAAGCCGGCGCACTACGTCTCCAGCGTGTCGCAGTCGGTGAACTCGGTGTTCAAGCCCGCCGGGTTGGAGAATGCCGTGGGCATCATCTCGTCGGGCTACATGCTGGAAGTGGACGACCCCGCCGCCAAGGGCCGCAAGGACCTGGAGGAGTACATCGCGGTGATGAAGCAGTACCACCCTTCCGGCGACCCCTCGGACACGCTCAACGTGATCGGCTACGCCACCGCCGCCACCGTGGCACAGCTGATCAAGCAGGCCGGCGACAACCTCACGCGCGAGAACCTGATGAAGCAGGCCGCCAGCCTCGACTTCACGCCGCCCATGCTGTATCCGGGCATCGACCTCAAGACCTCGCCCACGGACTACTATCCGATCGAGAAGAAGATCCTGCAGCGTTTCAACGGCAAATCGTACGAGTCCTTCGGACCCGTCTTCGGCGGCTGAAGCCGGCATACCCACTCACCCGGGTGACCGGGTGGGTGATCCGTTTTTCTTTGGAGACAACCCCATGCATGGCCTGATGCAAGACCGCCCGCTGCTGATCTCGTCGCTCATCGAGCACGCGGCCACGTTCCATCCCCACACCGAAATCGTCTCGCGCCTGCCCGAGGGAACGGTGCACCGCACCACCTGGAGCGGCGTGTGCCTGCGTTCGCGCCAGGTGGCCAACGCGATGCAGACGCTGGGCATCCAGCCGGGCGACCGGGTGGGCACGCTGGCCTGGAACTCGTACCGCCACCTCGCGCTGTACTACGGCGTGTCGGGCTGCGGCGCGGTGCTGCACACCGTGAACCCGCGCCTGTTCCCCGAACAGATCGACTACATCGTCAACCACGCCGAAGACAAGGTGCTGTTCTTCGACATCACGTTTGCGCCGCTGGTGGAGCAGCTCGCGCCGCGCCTGACCTCCGTCAAGGCCTTCATCGCCATGACCGACCGCGCGCACATGCCGGCCATCGACGTGCCCAACCTGCTGTGCTTCGACGAGCTCATGGATGCCCAGAGCACCGACTACACCTGGCCCGAGCTCGACGAGAAGAGCGCCTCGTCGCTGTGCTACACCTCGGGCACCACCGGCAACCCCAAGGGCGTGCTGTACTCGCACCGCTCCACGCTGCTGCACACGCTGATGGAGCTGGCGCCCGACACCTTCGGCATCAGCTCGGCCGAGACGCTGATGCTCATCGTGCCCATGTTCCACGCCAACGCCTGGGGCGCACCCTACGCGGCGGCGATGGTGGGCGCCAAGCTGGTGCTGCCGGGCCCGCACCTGGACGGCGAGAGCGTCTACACGCTCATGCGCGACGAGAAGGTGACCTTCTCGCAGGGCGTGCCCACGGTCTGGATGATGCTGTTCCAGTATCTCGACAACAACCCGCAGCTCGATCCGCGCGCGCTTGGCGTCAAGCGCATCGGCATCGGCGGCGCGGCGGTGTCGCGCGCGGTGCTGGAGCGCTTCGAAAATCAGTTCGGCGCCGAGGTGGTGCAGGGCTGGGGCATGACCGAGACCAGCCCGATCGGCGTGATCAGCAAGCTGCTTCCCAAGCACGCGGGTGTGGACAAGGAAGACCTGGTGAAGGTCAAGCTCAAGCAGGGCCGGGGCGTGTGGGGCGTGGACCTGAAGATCGTCGACGCCGACGGCAAGGTCTTGCCCTGGGACGGCGTGGCCTTCGGCAACCTCTACGTGCGCGGCCCCTGGATCGCCAGCGGCTACTACCGTGGCGAAGGCGGATCGGTGCTCGACGAACAGGGCTTCTTCCCCACCGGCGACGTGGCCACCATCGACCCCGACGGCTACCTGCAATTGGTGGACCGCGCCAAGGACGTGATCAAGTCGGGCGGCGAGTGGATCTCGTCGATCGACGTGGAGAACGCCACCGCCTCGCACCCGGGCGTGGCCGAGTCGGCGGTGATCGGCGTGTCGCACCCCAAGTGGCAGGAGCGGCCGCTGCTGCTGGTGGTGCGCCGGCCCGGCGCCAGCGTGGCGCCCCAGGACGTGCTCGACCACCTGGGTGCGCGCATTGCCAAGTGGTGGCTGCCCGACGAGGTGCTGTTCGTCGACAGCCTGCCGCACACCGCCACCGGCAAGCTGCTCAAGACGAAGCTGCGTGAGCAGTACCGCGACCACAAGCTCCCGACGGCTTGAGGCAGCGCGCCTGGGCGCGCAGCGCTCAGGCGCCCACCACTGCCGAGGCCCCGCCATCCACCGGCAGCAGCACGCCGGTGATGTGCTGGCCGGCATCGCTGGCGAGCAGCAGCACCGCGCCCTTGAGGCCTTCGTCGTTGCCGATGCGGCGCAGCGGCACGTGCGCGACGATGGGCGCCAGCGTGGCGGGCTCCAGCATGTGTTGCGCCATCCGGCTCGGGAACACGCCGGGCAGGATGGCGTTGACCGTGATGCCGTGCGGGCCCCACTCGCAGGCCAGCGCGCGCGTGAGGCTGGCCACCGCGCCCTTGCTCGCGTGGTAGGCCGCGGCCTGCATCGAATGCGCCGTGCCGCCGAGCGCGGCCACCGAGGCGATGTTGACGACGCGGCCCCGGCCGCGCGGCAGCATGCTGCGCCGCGCCACCTCGCGCGTGAGCAGGAAGACGCCGCGCGCGTTGAGGTCCATCACCTTGTCCCAGGCGTCCATCGGGTGCTCGGCCGCCGGGGCGCCCCAGGTGGCGCCGGCGTTGTTCACCAGGATGTCGATGGGGCCGAGCGTGGCCAGCGCGTGATCGACCAGCGCGAGCACCTGCGCGTCGTCGCGGCCGTCGGCGGCGAACACGTCCACCGGGTGGCCGGCCGCGCGCAGCTCGGCTGCGGCCTCGGCCAGGTCGTCGGCCTTGCGCGAGCTGATCAGCAGGCGCGCGCCGGCCTCGCCCAGCGCATGCGCCAGCTGCAGGCCCAGGCCGCGCGAGCCACCGGTGATGAGCGCGGTGCGGCCGCGCAGGTCGTGCAGTTGTTGAACGGTGCGGTGGGTGCTCACATGGGTCTCCTGTGGGTGGGTCGAAACGGGTCGGCACACAGGCTAAATCCAGGTGTGCGGGGGCGCCATCGTCGGTTCGGACGAATGATCTCGGCCACGCAACCGCGTGCACCATGGCACCATGCGTGGGTGTTCCACAGAGGCATCCCATGAATCCGGTTGAAGGCCACCCGACCCTGCCCCGGCTGGAGCCGGGCAGCATCGAACGCACCCGCCTGCTCGCGCGCCTGGCCGAGGCGCGCCACAAGACCTGTGTGCTCATCCTCGGCCCTGCCGGCTGTGGCAAGACCACGCTGGCGCTGCAGTGGCGCGCGCATGCGCTGGGCTTCGGCCACGACTTCGCCTGGATGACGGTGATGCCCGGCGACGACGCGCAGGCGCTGCTCGACGCGCTGTTCTCCGCGCTTGATCGGGTGGACCCGCAGGTCGCGCGCGAGGCGCGCTTCATCTACAACCGCGATGGCGAGCTGCACTCGCCCGATCCGATTGCGATTGCCGTGCTGCGCGGCCTGATGCAGCGCCCGCGCCCGCTGGTGCTGCTGATCGACGACTACCAGAACATCGGCGACGCGCGCGCCCACGCCCTGTTGCAGATCTGGCTCGATTTCGCGCCGGCGAACTTCCACCTGGTGCTGGTCTCGCGCAGCGTGCCGCCGCTTTCGCTCTCGCGTCTGCGCGACCGCGACGCGGTGATGGAACTCGATTTCGTCGACCTGCGCTTCGCGCTCGATGAGGTGCGCGCTTTCGTGCGCAGCCGCCACCCGGGCAACCCCGAGCGCGACGCGCGGCGCCTGCACGACATCACCGACGGCTGGGTCGCAGGCCTGCAACTGGTCTCGCTCGACATCAAGCGCCAGCCCGATCGCCTGGGCCGCGCCGTGCCGGTGCAGAATCCGCACGATTTCACCGCCTACTTCAATCGCGAGGTGCTCTCGCAGCTGGACCTGCGAGAGCTCGACGCGATGACGCGCCTGGCCGCGGCGCGCGGCTTCAACCAGGCGCTGGTGAGCGACCTGGTGGGCGATGAACTCGGCCCCGCGCTGCTGGAGCGCATGCGGCGCGAGCACCTGTTCCTCATGCCGCTGGATGGCATGGAGCGCGAGGGCTGGTTCCGCTTCCATCCATTGTTCCGCGACCTGTTGCTCGAACGCTTCGAGCGCCTTGCGCAAGCCGAGCGTCGCAGCACCCACGCCACGCTGAGCCAGTGGTTCGGGCGCCGCAAGCGCCTGCGCGAGGCGGTGCACCACGGCGTGGCCGGCGGCGACCCGCAGCAGGCCGCCGACTGGCTGGATCGCTGGGCACGCGAGCTGTTCCTCAACGGCGAACTGCAGCGCCTGGTGCGCGCGGTCTCCGAACTGCCGCGTGCCATCCTGCGCGAGCGCGGCTCGCTGCTCCTGTGGCTGGGCTGGTCGCAACTGTGCTACCGCCAGTTCCCGGCCTGCCACGAGAGCCTGGCCGCGCTGCGCACGCGAATGCGAGAGAGCGATACCGAGGCGCAGGCCCACTGGTGCCTGCTGGCGTTCTCGCTCGCGCTGCAGGAAGACGACATTTGCGCCGCGCAGGCCTTGTTGCCGGCCATGCAAACCCTGCAGCAGGGCGGTGACGCGGTGCTGGTCGGCGGGCGGCGCAACCTGCTGAGCTGGCTGTACATCCACCTGGGCGAATTCGAGCAGGCGCGCGCGGCGCTGCAGGGCCCTGTGCCCAGCCGCGACGATGATTCCCCGCTGCTGGACTCGCCCTTCGGCACGCTCATGAGCCAGGCGCTGCGTGGGTTCGCACATCTGCACGAATGCGACATGCGGCGCGCCGAGCCGGCGCTGCGCGACGCGCTGGCCGAGGCCGAGCGCGCGCTCGGCCCCTACTGCGAGCCGGCGTGCAATGCCGCGGCCTTCCTGAGCGCGGCGTTGTACGAGGTGAACGACTTCGCGGGCCTGCACCAACTGCTCGAACCCCGCTTCGACACTATCGAGCGCGTGGCGCTGCCCGACGCGCTGATCACCGCCGCCGTGGTGCGCAGCCGCCTGCGCCGCCTCGAAGGCAACCCGATGGAGGCGCTCGAGGGCCTGGATCGGCTCGAGGAGCTGGCCCAGCGCCGGGGCGTGGACCGCGGCCTGGGTTTTGCCCTGATCGAGCGTGTGCGCACCCACCTGCACATGGGCGACGGCACGGCGGCGCGGCAGACCCTGCACGCGCTGCAGGCGCTGGCCCGGCGCCACGCCTGCGATGACCGACCGACGAGTGTGCGCATCGTGGGCCTGTCGGCCTTCGCCACCGCGCAGGTGCTCGCGGCCGAGCACGACGACCGCGGCGCGCTGGCCGCGCTGGAGCCGCTGTGTGGACCGGACGACCCTGCCATGATGCGGCGCGACCGCAGCAGCGCGCACGGCCTGCGCGCACTGCTCTGGGCGCGCGTGGGCCAGCGCGATCAGGCCATGGCGCTGCTCGTGCGCGTGTTGCGGGACGGGCATCGCCTGGGCCTGGTGCGCAGCCTGCTTGACCTGGGCGACGGGTTCATGGCGCTGGCGCAGCAATGGGTGCGTGACACGACGGACGTGGACCCCACGCTTGCTTTCTATGTGGAGCACCTGCAGGTGCAGGCCGGGCTGAACCGCCCGCAGGTGCCTCGGCCGGCACCGCCGCTCAAAGAGGCGCTGAGCGAGCGCGAGCAGGAGATCCTGCGCGCGCTGGCCAACGCCATGTCGAACAAGCGCATCGCGCAGACGCTCGGCGTCTCGCCCGAGACCGTGAAGTGGCACCTGAAGAACGTCTACGGCAAGCTCGGCGTCTATGGGCGCGACGATGCCGTGGCACGCGCGCGCGACCTTGGCCTGGTCGGATCGGCCTGAGCGCTCAGGCGTCCAGCAGGCGCTCGCGCAGGCGGTCAAGTTCTCGCGGCCCCAGGCCCATGGGGCCTTCGAGGTAGCGCGGCAGGCCGCCGAAATCGATGTCGATGGCGTCGAAGGCGGCGTCGAGAAACGCCGGCTGCACCTGCCACAACACGTCCATCACATGCGCCGGGCCATGGGCCTCGACCAGCGGACTGCGGCGGTAGAGCCGGTTGGTGAACAGGTAGTCGGCCAGCACCGCGTCGCGGCCCACGCCGAGCGCGCCGAGCAGCAGTGCGGCGGCAAAACCGGTGCGGTCCTTGCCGGCGGTGCAGTGGAACACCACCGGCGTGGGCTGCTCCAGCAGGTGGCGGAAGAAGCGCGCGTAGGTCGGCGCTGCCTCGTGCGCGAAGCCGCGGTAGGTCTGGCACATCAGCTCCACCGTCTCGGCTTCGGTCGGCACCTCGCCGCGCGCGAGCAGGGCCTGCACGCGCACCACCACGGTGGGCTCGATCGCGAGCGACACGGCGGTCGCGCCGGGGACCACGGAGGGCAGGGCGGCGCGCTCCGCAGCGCCCCGGAAGTCGAGGCTGTGCGTGAGCTGCAGCGCTTGCAGCGCGCGGTGGTCATCGGGCGTGAGGCCGGCGAGGTGGTCGGAGCGGTAGACCTGGCCGGTGCGCACGCGCCGGCCGTCCAGGCCGATGTGGCCGCCGAGATCGCGGAAGTTGGAGGCGCCCTGCAGGACGGGCGCGGTGGGCGCAGGTGGTGAGGTGGACATGGAGAGACATTGTCGGCGCCACGGCCGCAGCGCCATGGGGAGGTCGGGAATACCCTAGCCACCCGCTTCGGGGGGGGCGCGGCGGGGGGTGTGTGCCGGACCATGGCGTGGCGTTCAGGGTCCCGTGTGCTGCATGGGGTGACCGGCGCCGAAGCCCCCCAAAACAGGAGACAGACATGTTCAACCGCACCGCTCGCCGCACGCTCGTTCCCTCCCTTGTCCTGGCCGTCCTTGGCGCCGCCATGGCCGGTTCGGTCGCCGCCCGCGACCTCACCATCTCGGCCGGCATTCCCAAGGCGCACTTCTGGGTCGGCGAGCACATGGACCCGTTCGCCAGCGCGATCGAGGCCAGCACATCGACCAAGTTCAAGCGCTTCTATGCGGGCGAGCTGGTGGCCGTGGGCCGCGAGCTCGACGCGCTCAAGGGCGGAACCATCGACGTGGCCGCGCCACTGCTCGCGCCCTACCACGAGGGCCGCTTCGCGCTCTCCGACGTGACCCAACTGCCCACCTACGATACCAGTGCGGTGTCGATCACCAGGGCGTTCCAGAAGCTGATGGACTCGCCCGCCAAGGTCAAGGGCGAAAAGACCTTCTACCAATACGAAATCGCAGACAAGGGCATCCGCGCCTGGCCGCTGGGCGCGACCGCGCCGTACGCGATCTCCACCACCGGCAAGGTGCTGCAGTCGCCCGGTGATCTCAAAGGCCTGCCGCTGCGCGCGGGTTCGGCCATGCACACCATCGTGCTGCAGCAGCTCGGCGCCACGCCGGTCACCATGCCGGCTTCGCAAGCCTATGAAGCGCTCTCGCGCGGCACGGTCAACGGCCTGGTGCTGTCGATCGGCGACTGGAAGTCGTACTCGTTCCAGGACCTGATCAAGTACACCGTGACCGGCGTATCGATCGGCCACTGGGAGAGTTACCTCGCGACCACCGAAACCTTGTGGAACAAGCTGTCGGCCGACGAGCGCCAGAAGTGGGACCGCATCGCGCGCGAGACCGCGCTGAAGAACGCCGAGGGCATCGACAAGCAGGATGTGGAGGTGCGCGATCTCTCCGAGAAGAAGGGCGGCAAGTTCGTCGCCATCACCACATTGCCGGCCGACATGCAGGCCCACATCGCCAAGGCCTCGGCCAACACTTGGATCCAGTGGATCGAGCAGACCGAGAAGAAGGGCCATCCGGGCAAGGCCACCGCCAGGCTGTGGGCCTCGCTGGTGCAGGCCGAGGGCGGCAAGGTGCCCGAAGGCGTGGCCGACTACCTGGCGAAGTGACATGTCTCAGACCCTGATCCTGTGGGCGGTCGGCGCCTGGTTCACCATCTTCCTGCTGCTCGGGCAGAGCGTCGCTACCGTGCTGCTGGGCTCCGGCGTCGTCGGTGTGGCGCTCTGGATGGGGCCGCGCGTGTTCGACGGCATCATCGGCCCCGACATCTTCTACACCGCGTCGATCTACTCGCTCTCCATCATTCCGCTGTACCTGGTGATGGCGCAGTTGCTGCTGCGTGGCGGCGTGATCGTGGACCTGTTCCGCGTGGCGCACCGGCTCTCGGGCTACAAGCGCTTCCCGCTCGGGGTGGCGACCATCCTCACCGGCGGCCTGCTGGGCGCGGTCTGCGGCTCGGGCTCGGCGAGCGCTGCGGCGCTGGCCACGCTGGCCGGTCCCGAACTGGAACGCGTGGGTTACACGCGCCGCTTCGCGATCGGGTTGGCGGCCG
>CAZFOT010000003.1:0-57760 GCA_964520365.1 uncultured Hydrogenophaga sp. | reverse complement strand
CCAGCAGCAGGGCGCCGTCCACGGAAAACGGCAGGATGTGGCTGCGCTCCACGCCGCCTTCGCAGGCGCGGATGCAGTGCTGCAGGTAGAAGGCCGGGTCGGTGGGTTGCGTGGGCGCGGGCAGCGCACCGAGCAGCTTCTTGGCGTCGGCCAGGGGCAGCTCGGTGTCGATCTCGCTTTCCTTGTCGTTCATGTCGGTGCGGATGCCGGGCACCTCGGTCAGGAACATCAGCTTGTCGGCCTGCAGGGCCACGGCCACCGACGTGGCCACGTCCTCCATGTTGAGGTTGAACGCCTCGCCGGTGGGCGAGAACCCGAACGGCGACAGCAGGACCATGGCGCCCATGTCCAGCGTGCGCCGGATGCCTTCGGTGTCCACCTTGCGCACGAGGCCGGAATGCAGGAAGTCGATGCCATCGATCAGGCCGACCGGTCGCGCCGAGATGAAGTTGCCGGAGATCACGCGAACGGTGGCGCCCGCCATCGGGGTGTTGGGCAGGCCCTGGCTGAAAGCGGCTTCGATCTCGTAGCGCAGTTGTCCCGCGGCTTCCTGCGCGCAATCGAGCGCCACCGAATCGGTGATGCGCATGCCGTGGGAATACTGGGGCGAGTGGCCCTTGGCCCTGAGCTGTTCGTTCACCTGTGGGCGAAAGCCGTGCACCAGCACGACCTTCACGCCCATGCTCTGTATCAGCGCCAGGTCCTGCGCCACGTGCTGCAGCTTGCCGGCCGCGATCGCTTCGCCGGCAATGCCCACCACCAGCGTGTTGCTTCGGTGCTTGTGGATGTACGGCGCAACCGACCGGAACCAGGGCACGAAGGTGAAGTTGAAGACGTTGGACATGGGAGTCAAAGAAAGGGGTTTTCCAGCGTGAGTTTGCCAAAGCGCTGGCCGTGCTGGCCGTCTTCCGTCACCAGCACGTCGGCCCCTGCGCGCAGGGCGGCTCCGAGTATGAGGGCATCCCACCATTGCAATTGATGGCGCTGGGCCAGGCGTGTGGCTTCGAGCACGCTGGTGGCCGAGCTGCCCAGGACCTCGAAACTGGCGAGGCGTTCGACCTGGGCCTGCGCCTCGGCAGGGGAAAGCGCGGGCTGGAGCTTGCGCGTGGTGATGGCATAGAACTCCTGCAGCACCTGCGCGCTCAGCACCACGGTGTCCTGCTCGCAGGCCAGGGCAAAGCGTTCGATGGCGCGGAACTGGCGCACCGGGTCGCCGGCATCCATGCAATAGACGAGGACGTTGGTGTCGAAGAAGCAGATCATGCGCGGCCGGCGTAGGGGCGGTCGTGCGCGTCGTCACGGTGCCAGCGTTGGGCCGATGCGTTGGCCTGGCTGTTGCGCGCCGCGGCGATGAAATCCTTGGCAGCCGCTTGCTGGGCCTGTCCGCCCTGGGCGTAGACCGCCAGGAAGTCGCGCACCTTGGCGCTCACCGAGGTGCCTTCCTGGATGGCGCGCACACGGGCCTGCCGCACTACGGCTTCGTCGATGGAAATGGTCAGGTTGGTCATGGCGTTCTTTCACGCAAACATGTGCTACACGTGAATCCGTGCCTGCGATAATAGCGCCGTGACCGAACCTGTCAATTCCCCCTCTGCCCAGGCGGCCCGCCAGCCGATGCGCATCGAGTTTCCCGAATCCCTGCCCGTCTCGGCCCGCCGGCACGAGATCGAGGCCGCCATGGCGGCGCACCAGGTGGTCATCGTCTGTGGCGAAACCGGTTCGGGGAAAACCACGCAACTGCCCAAGATCGCGCTGCAGATGGGGCGTGGCAAGCTCAATGCCCGACCGGGGCAGCGCCCCCAGCTGATCGGCCACACCCAGCCGCGCCGCATCGCGGCCTCCAGCGTGGCCAAGCGCATTGCCGACGAGCTCAAGACGCCGCTGGGCGAAGTCGTGGGCTTCAAGGTGCGTTTCCAGGACCGGCTGAGCAAGGACGCTTCGGTCAAGCTGATGACCGACGGCATCCTGCTGGCCGAGACGCAGACCGACCCGGACCTGCGCGCCTACGACACCCTCATCATCGACGAAGCGCACGAGCGCAGCCTCAACATCGATTTCCTGCTGGGCTACCTGCGCCAGTTGCTGCCGCGCCGGCCCGACCTGAAGCTGGTGGTGACCTCGGCCACCATCGATGCGGACCGCTTTGCGCAGTACTTCGCTTCGCAGCATGGGCCTGCGCCGGTGATCCAGGTCTCGGGCCGCACCTTTCCGGTGGAGGTGCGCTGGCGCCCGTTCGAGGAAAGCCGCGACTACGACCTGAACAACGCCATCGTCGACGCGGTGGACGAACTCTGGCGAGGTCCGCAGGGTGGGGATATCCTGGTCTTCCTGCCCGGCGAGCGCGAGATCCGCGAGGCGGCCGATCATCTGCGCAAGCATCTCTCGCATCAACCGGTGTTGCGCTCGGCCGAGGTCCTGCCGCTGTTCGCGCGCCTTTCGCAAGCCGAGCAGGACCGCATCTTCCAGGACCACAGCGGTCGGCGCATCGTGCTGTCCACCAACGTGGCCGAAACCTCGCTCACGGTGCCCGGCATCCGCTATGTGATCGACGCCGGCACGGCGCGCGTGAAGCGCTACAGCTTCCGCCAGAAGGTGGAGCAACTGATGGTGGAGCCCATCAGCCAGGCGGCCGCCAACCAGCGCGCCGGGCGCTGTGGCCGCGTGGCCGACGGCATCTGTATCCGCCTCTACGACGAAATGGGTTTCAACGCCCGGCCGCGCTTCACCGATCCCGAAATCCTGCGCAGCTCGCTCGCGGGCGTGATCCTGCGCATGAAGGCACTGCGCCTGGGCGCGGTGGAGGACTTCGCCTTCATCGAGGCGCCGCAGAAGCGCGCGATCGTCGATGGCTACCAGTTGCTGTCGGAACTGGGCGCGGTGGACGATGCCAACGAACTCACGCCGATCGGCCAGACGCTGTCGCGCCTCCCGCTCGACCCGCGCGTGGGCCGCATGATCCTGGAAGCGCAGCAGCGTGGCGCGCTCGACGAGGTGCTGGTGATCGCGTCGGCCCTGAGCGTGCAGGACGTGCGCGACCGGCCGATGGACAAGCAGGCGCAGGCCGACCAGGCCCACGCCAAGTTCGACGACGAGAAAAGCGAGTTCAGCGGCACGCTCAAGCTCTGGAAGTGGCTGGACGACAGCAAGGGCGGCCACGGCAAGGACCACAAGCTCAGCCACCGACAGTACGAAAACCTGTTGCGCGAGAACTTCATCAACGTGCGCCGCGTGCGCGAATGGCGCGACATCCACACCCAGTTGCACACGGTGGTGGCCGAGCACCGCTGGCGGCCCAATGCCACGCCGGCGAGCTACGAACAGCTTCACCTCTCCATGCTCTCGGGCCTGCTGGGCAACGTGGGGCAGAAAAGCGAGACCGAAGACTGGTACCTGGGCGCGCGCGGCATCAAGTTCCACCGGCACCCCGGCGCCAACCTGAGCAAGCGCCCCGGGCGCTGGATCGTCTGCGCCGAACTGGTGGAGACCACGCGGCTTTTCGGCCGCGGCATCGCCAACATCGACCCGGCCTGGCTGGAACAGGTGGGCGGCCACCTCATCAGGAAGCAGTTGCTCGATCCCCACTGGGAAAAGAAGGCGGCGCGCGTGTCCGCGCTGGAGCGCGCCACGCTGTATGGCCTGGTCGTCTACAGCAACCGGCGCACCGACTACAGCCGGGTCGATCCGGCGGGCGCCCGCGAAATCTTCATCCGCGAGGCCCTGGTGGCGGGCGAATGGGAGACCCGCCTGCCGTTTCTGTCGGCGAACCAGAAGCTGGTCCGGCAGGTGGCGGAGCTGGAACACAAGTCGCGCCGCCAGGATGTGCTGGTGGACGACGAGCTGATCTACGCGTTCTACGACCAGCAACTGCCGGCCGACGTGTGCAGCGGCGACAGCCTGGAGCGCTGGTACCGGCAGGCGGCGCGCGAGAACCCGAAACTGCTGATGCTCACGCGCGAAGAGCTGATGCGCCACGAAGCCGCCGGCATCACCACCCAGGCCTTCCCCAGGACCATGCGCCTGGGCGGCGTCGACTGTGCCTGCAGCTACCTGCACGAGCCAGGCGACCCGCGCGACGGCTTGTCCGTGACCGTGCCGATCTTTGCCCTGAATCAGGTCAGCGAGGACCGCTGCGGCTGGCTGGTGCCCGGCATGCTCAAGGACAAGGTGTTGGCGCTGCTCAAGACCCTGCACCAGCGCCCCCGTTCGCGCTTGGTGCCGCTGCCGGCCACCGCCGAACGGTTCGCGCAGGCGTTGAACGAGCCTGCCGCATTCGGGGCCGGCAACCTGACCGATGCCGTGCTCAGACAAGTGCGGGAGGCCACCCAGCTCGACATCGTGCGCAACGACATCAAGGTTGACATGCTGCCGGCCCACCACTTCATGCACGTGCGCGTGGTGGACGAACACGGCCGCCAGCTCGGGCAGGGGCGGAACCTGGCCGCGCTCAAGGCCGAACTGGGCGGCCAGGCGCGCGGCGCGTTCCAGGCGCTCGCATCGCTCAAGCTCGGTTCCCTGGCGAAAGAACAAGCCAAGGCGCCCGCCCAAAGGCAGGAAGGCACTGCGCTTGTCCCATCCAAGGTGGCGCCATCTGCTGCTGCGCCCGCGACCCCATTGGCCGCGCAACGCCACACCACCTGGGATTTCGGTGAGCTGCCCGAGCTCATGGAGATCCGCAAGGGCGGCCAGACACTGATCGGCTTCCCGGCGCTGGTGGATGGCGGCGATGCGGTGGGCATCGAGGTGTTCGACGAACCGGAAGTGGCGCAGGCGCGCCACCGCGAGGGCCTGCGCCGCCTGTTCGCGCTGCAGATCCGCGATGCGCTGAAGTACCTGGAAAAGAACCTGCCCGGCCTGCAGGCCATGGGCGTGGCCTACATGCAGGTGGGCAAGGGCAGCGACGGCTCGGGCGGGGGCACGCTGGAGGAACTGCGCAGCCAGATCATCGAGCTCGCGCTGGACCGGGCCTTCCTGGGCGAGCCGCTGCCGGGTGACGAGAGGAGCTTCAAGCGCCGGGTCGAGGAAGGCCGGGGCCGCCTCACGCTGATCGCCAACGAAATCGCGCGCACCGCCGGCACCATCCTCGCCGAGTATGCGGCGGCCGTTCGCAAGCTCAAGGACAGCAAGGCGCCGCCCGAGGTGGCCAGCGACATCGCGCAGCAACTGCAGCGGCTGGTGCCCAGGCGCTTCCTGCTGGCCACGCCTTACGCGCAACTGCAGCATTTCGCGCGCTACCTCAAGGCGGTGCAACTGCGGCTGGACAAGTACCGGACCGACCCGGCGCGCGATGCCACCCGGCTGGCGGAGCTGCGCCCGCAGGAGCAGCGCTTCTGGCGGCTCGTGGCCGACCGCAAGGGCGTGCAGGACGCTCGCCTGCAGGAGTTGCGCTGGCTGCTGGAGGAACTGCGCGTGAGCTTCTTCGCCCAGGAACTGCGCACGCCTCAGCCCGTGAGCGTGAAGCGCCTGGACAAATGCTGGGCCCAGCTCATGCTGTGAGAGCCCGTCCACGATCCACAAGGGGTCGCGTTGGGACGCAGTCGGGATGAGCGGCCTGCAGCCATGGAGCATGGGAGCGAAGCAATCTGCTCAAGAGCTTCCTCAAGAATCGAACACCACACAAGACCTCATGGTTGCCTGCCCCTCGGGCAGGCGGCCGGTCTCCCACTCCACAGGAGCAGGTTGCCAGTCCTCGCCTCGGCCGATAACATGCCCGCTCTGCAAAGGGCTCGCTTGCCCGGCGTTCCGCGATCTCTCCCATGTTGCCCCCTGGATGCGTTACACGATCGGTTTCCTGTTGCTGGCGTTTGCTTGCGCCGGCACCTCGGCCGAGCCGGCCACGGTGCCGCGCGCGGCCACCGAGCTCTATGCCCAGCTCTGCGCCGGTTGCCACGGCGACCGCATGCAGGGCGCCAAGGCGCGCGGCTTCGCCGGCATCGACGCACCGCTGGCCGACGCCAGGCGGCTGGCCGCCAGCATCCGCGACGGCGTTCCTGCGGGTGGAATGCCCGGCTTCGGTGCCGCACTCAGCGCCGCCGAGATACAGGCCCTGGCGCTGCTGATCCACGACACGGCCGGGCGCGCGACGGCGCCGATGCCGCAGGCGGCGCGCGCGCTGCCCGCCGGCATCCAGCGCAGCGAAGAACACATCTACCTGATCGAACGCGTCATCGACCAGCTCGACGTGCCCTGGTCCATCGCCTTCCTGCCCGACCGCCGCATGCTGCTCTCCGAACGCGACGGCAGTCTGTTCACCGTGACCGCGCGCAACGGGCGCTGGCAGCGTCCGGTCCCCGTCACCGGTGTGCCGCCGGTCTGGGTGGAGCACGAAGCCGGCCTGATGTCCGCGATCCCGCACCCGGACTTCCGGCACAACGCCTGGATCTACCTCACGCTCAGCGACCGCGGGCCGAATGGCGGCACGACGACCAAGGTCGTGCGCGCGCGGCTGCGCGGCCAGCGCCTGGTCGACCACCAGACCGTCTTCGCCGCGCCGCCGTCGAGCTACAGCGACAAGGGCGTCAACTTCGGCGGACGCCTGCTGTTCGACGGCGACCACCTGTTCTTCAGCTTCGGCGAGCGCGGCGAACTCGGCCAGGCGCAGGACCTCGGCCGCCCCAACGGCAAGGTGCACCGCCTGTTCCACGACGGCCGCGTACCGCCCGACAACCCGTTCGCCGGCCGGCCCGGGGCGCTGGCCTCGATCTGGAGCTACGGCCACCGCAACCCGCAGGGGCTGGCGCGCAACCCGGCCGACGGCGGGCTGTGGGAAAGCGAACACGGGCCGCGCGGCGGCGACGAACTCAACCACATCCGCCGCGGCGGCAACTACGGCTGGCCGCTGGCGACCCATGGCATCCATTACGACGGCACGCCGGTCTCGGCGCACACCGCGCTGCCGGGCATGGAAGCGCCGGTGCTGCACTGGACCCCGTCGATCGCGGTCGGCGCGCTGCACTTCTATACCGGCGACGCGTTCCCGCGCTGGAAGAACCAGCTCTTCGTCGGTTCGCTGGGCCAGCAGGAACTGCGCCGCATGGTGGTCGATGGCGACCGCGTGCTGCACCAGGAGATCCTGCTCAAGGGCCTGGGCCGCGTGCGCGACGTCGCGACCGGCCCCGACGGGCTACTCTACGTGGCGCTCGAACTGCCCCACGAGCCGAGCTACATCGTGCGCCTGCTGCCGCTGGACGAGATGCACTGACCAGCTGCTGGACCGTCAGAGGCGGCCCAGGCGCTGCAGCGCTTCCAGCAAGGTGTCGTCCCGCTTGGCGAAGCAGAAGCGGATGAGCTTCTGGTCGAACCCATTGCCATAAAAGGCCGACAGCGGAATCGCGGCGACGCCGATTTCGCGCGTCAGCCATTGGCAGAAATCCGCCTCCGGCAGGTCGCGCTCCGGCACCGCCAGGTCGGCGATGCTCACGCACTGGAAGTAGGTGCCTTCGCAGGGCAGCAGGCCGAAGCGGGTCTGGCCCAGCCCTTCGCGGAACAGGTCGCGCTTGCGCTGGTAGAAATCCGCCAGGTCGAGGTAGGGGGCCGGGTTGCCCATGTACGCGGCCAGGGCATGCTGCATCGGCGTGTTGACGGTGAACACGTTGAACTGGTGCACCTTGCGGAACTCGGCCATCAGCGGCGCGGGAGCGACCACGGTACCCACCTTCCAGCCGGTCACGTGGTAGGTCTTGCCGAAACTGCTGACCACGAACGCACGGGCCGCCAGCCCGGGAAAGCGCAGCGCGCTCTGGTGCGGCTGTCCGTCGAACACCATGTGTTCGTAGACCTCGTCGCAGATGAGCAGCACATCGGTGGGCGCCAGCAGGCCTTGCAGGCGCAGCATGTCGGCCTCGTTCCACACGGTGCCGCTGGGATTGTGCGGGCTGTTGACGATGATCGCCCGCGTGCGCGAGGTGAGGGCCGCGGCAATGCGGTCGAAATCGGGGCGGAAGATCCCCGGCGTGAGCGGCACCCGCACCACGACGCCGCCGGCCAGTTCGATATTGGGCACATAGCTGTCGTAGCAGGGTTCGAGCACGATGACTTCGTCGCCGGGGTGCACCACGGCCAGGATCGCGGTGAGGATGGCCTGCGTGGCCCCGGCCGTGACCGTGACTTCGCTCTCGGGATGCACTTCGCGGCTATACAGCGCCTGCATCTTGGCCGCCACCGCGTGGCGCAGGGCGGGCACGCCCGGCATCGGCGGATACTGGTTGTGCCCCGCCTGCATGGCCAGGTTCACGGCTTCGGCCAACGTAGGGTCGCAGTCGAAATCGGGGAAGCCCTGGCCCAGGTTCACCGCACCGGTTTCGCTGGCCAGGGCCGACATCACGCTGAAGATGGTGGTGCCCACGCGGGGCAGGCGGGATTCGAGCTTGGGGGTGTGCGGTGCGGGCAGGGTCATGGCGTTCGGTGCGCGGGCAAAAGGGGGGGGTCACAGTTCGTAGTCGTCGGGGGTGCCGCTCATGGCGCGCAGGATCTGGTCGCGCGAGAGGCGCTCGCTCAGCAGTTCGGCGAACCTCAGCACGAAATGCCGCAGGTAGGTACCTCGCTTGAAGGCCACGCGCGCCAGGTTGTGCCCGAACAGCTGCGCGGCCGGGCGCGAGACCAGGTCCGGCGTGACGCTCTCGCCTTGCATCGCCATCTCGGCCACGATGCCGACGCCCATGCCCAGCTTGACGTAGGTCTTGATCACATCCGAATCGATGGCCTCGAGAACGATGTTGGGTTTCAGGTGCCGCAGCGCGAACGCCTGGTCGATGCGGCTGCGGCCGGTGTAGCTGGGGTGGTAGGTGATCAGCGGCACGCTGGCCAGGTCGTCCAGCGTGATGCGCTCGCGCTCCAGCAGGGGGTGATCGAATGGCAGCACCAGCACGTGCTGCCATTCGTAGCAGGGCAGGGTGATGAGTTCGGGGTAGTTGACCAGCGACTCGGTCGCCACGCCGATCTCCGCCACTTCCTCCATCAGCATCCTGGCCACCTGGTCGGGCGAACCCTGGTGCAGGCTGACGCCGACCTTGGGGTAGGCCTGGCGCAACTGAGCCACCGGGCCGGGCAGCACGTAGCGCGCCTGGGTGTGCGTGGTGGCGATGGACAGCGTGCCGCTGTCCTGCGCCGAGTACTGCTCGCCGATGCGCCGCAGGTTGTTGACTTCGCGCAGGATGATGTCGATGCTCTTGAGCACCTGGGCCCCGGGCTCCGTCACCCGCTTGATGCGTTTGCCGTGGCGGGCAAAGATGTCGATGCCGAGTTCGTCCTCCAGCTCGATGATGGCCTTGGACACGCCCGGCTGAGACGTGTGCAGGGCCTTCGCGGCCTCGGTGAGGTTCAGGTTGCGGCGCACCGCTTCCTGCACGAAACGGAATTGATGCAGGTTCATGGGGGCGTCTCCAGTGCGATCCGGGCCAGCAATGCCGTCAGTCTCGGGTCCTCTCCGGCGGCGGCGAGCTGCTCGAAGCGCACGCCGGGGTGTCTGAGCGTCAGGTCGCGCATCAGCCTGGGCAGGTCCTCGCGGGCGTGCCTGCCCATGCCGAAAAACAGGGGGAGCACGCGGATGAGGGTCGCGCCTTCTTCGATGAGCCGCTCGCAGGCGGTGGGCAGCGCGGGTTCGCAAAGCTCCAGATAGGCGCAGCCTGCCCGGACGGACGGGTCGTCCCGGGCGATTCGCCGGGCGACGGCTTCGGCCGGCAGGCGCCATTGGGGGTCCCGGGAGCCATGGGAGAGAACGATCACACCCAGCATGCCGCGCTACCTTCGCAGGACCAGCCAGCCGAACGCGCCGAGCGACAGCACGGTGTAGATCAGCGCCGGCGACGCCGCGGCCAGCCAGGGGCGCCAGTCGTTGAGGTTGCCGATGTAGCCGAACACGTTGTTGAGCAGGAAGAAGCTGATGCCGATCATCACCCCGCCGAACACGTAACCGGTGAGGGCGCCCGAGCGGAAGTGCAGGTAGGCGAACGGCAGCGCCAGCACCACCATCACCAGGCAGCTCAGGGGATAGAAGACCTTGCGCCAGAACTCGATCTCGTAGCGCTGAGCGGTCTGGTTGTTGGCATCGAGGTGCTGGATGTAGGCGAACAGATCGGCGGTGCGCATGCGGTCGGGCCGGAGCAGGGCCACCGACACCATCTCGGTGCTCAGGCTGCTCGGCCACTGGAAGGTCTCCTGATCGATCCGCTTGATGTGCGCGGAGGACAGTCCGGCGGTATCGAACTCCCTGCGCACGACGTTGCGCAGGGTCCAGGATTCGTTCCCCTCGATCTGCCCGGTCCCGGCCTGCAGGGTGGACACCAGGAACCCATGGTTGTCGAACTCGAATATCCGGATGTCGGCCAGCTCGCCGCGGGGCGTCATGGCGCCCACATTGACGGAGAAATTGCTGTAGGTCTGCCGCTCCTTGAGCCAGGCGCCGGTTTGCCCCACGCTGATGCGGCCCTCGTAGCGGGCCTTCAGAAGCTGGGCGGTCCGGTCCGACAAGGGTGCAAGGTAGTCTCCGATGGCAAAGGTCAGCACCACGAAGATCGCGCCCAGGCCGAGCAGCGTGCGCAGCGCGCGCCAGGGTCCGAGGCCGCTGGTGCGCAGGATGGTGTATTCCGAACCTTGCGCGAGCCTGGCCAGCACGAACACCGATCCGATCAGCACCGCGATCGGCATCAACTCGTAGATGCGGCTGGGAATCAGCAGGGCGACATACAGCAGCGCGTGCCGCAACTCGTAGCTCAGCTCGGGTTCCAGCCGCGAGCGGCGCCCGATCGCGGTCAGCTCGTCCACGAAGTCGAAGAAATAGAACAGCGAGAGGAAGGCCAGCAGGACGAATCCGACCGCGATGAACACCTCCCCGTAGATCAGGCGGCGGATGGTCCTCATGCGCCGGCCCTCCGCCCCATGAGGGTGTGCAGGCCTTCCCGAAGACTGAGGTTGTGGTGCCGCTTGGCCAGCCACAGCACCGCCAGCACGAACACCGTGCCGTGGAGCACGAGCAGCAGGCTGCCCAGCCCCATGAGCCCGCTGGTGACCCAGCGTTGTCCGATGTTCAGGAAATTGAAGTACAGGATGAAGGCGAACATGGTGAAGAACAGATTGCCGCCCCGGCCGGCCCTGGGATTGCTGACCGTCGTGGCCAGTGCGATCAGCACGAAGTTGAACGCCGTCAGGCCCACGCCGATGCGCCAGCCGAATTCGCCCAGCTTGGCCAGCGTGGGATTGACCACGAGCTCCCAGGATGGCATCGCCTTCAGCGCCTGGCTGCTTCCCGGTGCCACCCTCGAACTGCCGATCTGGGTGGCGTATTCCTCGAACTCGCTGACCTTGAGGTCGCCCGATTCGGGATCGGTGTCCAGCCGCTGGCCATTGCTCAGGATCAGCATCTGCCGGTCGTCGATCATTTCGATGCGGGCCGATCGGGCCGAGGTCACGCTCTCGGAGCCGTCTTCCTCGATGCTGGAGATGAAGATGTTGCGCCCTTCGGTGCCATCGGCCGTGTCCTTGTCGATGAAGAACACGCGCCGCCCACTGGAGGATTCCTGGAACTGGCCGGGCGCCACCCGGTCCAGGTCGCCGCGCCGCTCAAAGCGGTCGCGCAGCTCGTCGGTCTGCTGGTTGGCCCAGGGCCACACGAAGAACACCATGACCGTGATGACCACCAGCACCGGCCAGGAAAACCGCATCACGGGACCCAGGAGACCGCCGAGCGAGCGTCCGCTGGCGAACCAGATGATCATCTCGCTGTCCCGGTACATCCGGGACAAGGTGAAGACGATGGAGATGAAGAGGGCGAGCGTGAGGATGGTGGGCATGCGCCCGAGCACCGTGTACCCGAGCACCAGCATGATCTCCTCGGGGTTGACGCTGCCCTGGGAGGCCAGACCCAGGGTCCGGATCAGCAGCATGGTGATCACGATGGTGAACAGGACCACCAGCGTTGCCCCGAAGCTGCGCGCCAACTCTCTGCGAATGGAAGAATGGAATAACATCGAAAGAGATTAGAGGAATGCGCAATTATGGACTTTGAACTCAAGACGCTGCCCGCGTCCCTCGCCGCGGGGCTCTCCGTGGACGCCTTGCTGATCCTGGTGCCCGACGGCTTTGCCGCCGACGCGTCCAGCGCCGTTGCCGAACTGATCGCGGGCGCGGCGCGCCTGGGCGATCTCGAAGCCGGCGTGGGCAAGGCCCTGGCCTGCTACCGTGCGCCGGGTTTCAAAGCCGCCCGGGTGGTCCTTGCGCGGGCCGGGGCCGCCGACGCGGCCTCGGTGCGCAAGGCGGTGGGCGCCGGCATGGCGCAGCTCAAGCACCCCGCGGTCAGGAAGGTGGGGCTTGTTCTCAGCCTGCTTCCCGCCGACGGCGATGCCCTGCGGGCCGCGATGCAGGCCTGCGCCGATGCCACCTACAGCTACACCACCACCAAGCCTTCCGCCAAGGCCAGAGCCATCCAGCGCGTCACGGTCGGCGTGGCCAGGGCTGCGGCCATGCAGCGCAGCTTCGACATTGCCAAGGCCCAGATCGTCGGCGTGGAACTCGCCAAGGAGTGGGCCAACCGTCCGGCCAACCACGCCACGCCCACCCTGCTGGCCGAGGCGGCCAGGAAGCTGGGGCGCAAGCCGCGCATCAAGACCGAGGTGCTGGGAGCCCGGCAGGTGGAGGCCCTGGGCATGGGCGCGTTCCTGGCCGTGGCCAAGGGATCGGCACAGCCCCCGCGCTTCATCGTGATGCATTACGCCGGCGCCGCCAAGGGAGTCGCTCCGGTCGTGCTGGTGGGCAAGGGCATCACGTTCGACACCGGCGGCATCTCCATCAAACCGGCCGCGGAGATGGACGAAATGAAGTTCGACATGGGCGGGGCGGCCAGCGTGCTGGGCACCTTCGCGGCACTGGCCGAATTGCAACCGCCCGTCAATGTCGTGGGGGTGATTCCAGCGTGCGAGAACATGCCCGACGGCCAGGCGGTCAAGCCCGGTGACGTGGTCACCAGCATGAGCGGCCAGACCATCGAGATCCTCAACACCGATGCCGAAGGGCGCCTCATCCTGTGCGACGCGCTGACCTATGCCGCGCGGTTCAAGCCGCACAGCGTGGTGGACATCGCCACCCTCACCGGGGCCTGCGTGATCGCCCTGGGCGCCGTGCGTTCCGGGCTTTTCTCGACCCGCGACGACATCGCCGCGGCGCTCCAGAAGGCTGGCGAGACCGCGCTCGATCCCTGCTGGCGCATGCCGCTGGACGAGGAATACGGCGAGGGGCTGAAATCCAATTTCGCCGACATGGGCAATGTCGCGGGGAGGGCCGCAGGCGCCATCACGGCCGCCAAGTTCCTGCAGAAGTTCACCGCGGAACTGCCCTGGGCGCATCTGGATATCGCCGGCACGGCCTGGAAAAGCGGGGCCGCCAAGGGCTCCACCGGCCGACCCGTGCCGCTCCTGCTGCAATACGTGCTGGACGCGGCCGCCGCACCGTCGAACGCGGCACGGCCGGCGCGGCGCAAGCCGTGAGGCGCTCTCGGACGCCGGCAGCCAATCCATGACGGAGGTCGCCTTCCACGTCAACGCCCCGGACAAGCTGCGGTACGCGTGCCGCCTGCTCAGGAAGGCGTATCTCAAAGGCACGTCGCTGTTTGTCCTCGTGCCGCCTCACCAGCTCGAAACCCTGGACGCGGCCTTGTGGACGATGTCGCCCGACGCGTTCATTCCCCACTGCCGTGCCACCGACCCCGATCACGTCAAGACCAGGACGCCGATACACATCGGCACCGTTCTTGCACCTCGAAACCAGGCTGCCGTCCTGGTCAATCTTCAGGAGGAGTGGGTCGGCGAGTGGCGGGCGTTTGAAAAGGTGATCGAAGTCGTCGCGCAGGACGATCTCGATCGGCAGGTGGCCCGAGAGCGCTGGCAGCGGTACAGGAAAGAAGGCGCCGAGCCCGTCAGCCACGACCTTGCCTCCCCGCCGCCGGGTTGAACGTCGGCCGCTTTCCATGCCGCTGAATGGCTGCTAATGGCGCATTCAATGCGGTAATAGGGGTTCGGGCAAACCCTCGTTGCCGTTCCGGCCGGGGCCCACTTGCTCAATACCGATGCTTTTTGGAGTATCTTTATGGATGTGGAGAAAAAAGTTCCCTCCGCATTCCAATTACTGCTCCTTTCCGAGGATTTCTATGCAACTGAACATCAAACTGGCCGTCATCGCCGCGGCTGTCGCGCTTGCCGCCTGCGGCAAAAAAGAAGAGGCAGCACCGGCCGCCGCCGCGCCCGAGGCGGCTCCGGCGGCTGCCGCCCAGGTCATCAAGATCGGTCACGTTGGTCCCACCAGCGGCGCCATTGCCCACCTCGGCAAGGACAACGAGAACGGCGCCCGGATGGCGATCGAGGAACTCAACGCCGCAGGACTCACCATCGGTGGCGCGCGCGTGACGTTCGAGTTGCTGGCCGAGGACGATGCGGCCGATCCCAAGCAGGGCACCGCGGCCGCCACCAAGCTGGTGGACGCCAAGGTCGCCGGCGTGATCGGTCACCTGAACTCGGGCACCACCATTCCCGCATCGCAGATCTACAACGACGCCGGCCTGCCGCAGATCTCCCCGTCGGCCACCAACCCCAAGTACACCCGCCAGGGCTACCCCGGCGTGTTCCGCATGGTGGCTGACGACGTGCACCTCGGCGGCACGCTGGGCCGCTATGCCGTCAACACGCTGAACGCCAAGAACGTCGCCGTGATCGACGACCGCACCGCGTATGGCCAGGGCATCGCCGACGAGTTCGAGAAGGCCGTGGCCGCCGCCGGCGGCACCGTGGTGGGCCGCGAGTTCACCAACGACAAGGCGACCGACTTCAACGCCATCCTGACCACCCTGAAGGCGCGCAACCCCGAAGTGGTGTTCTTCGGCGGCATGGACGCCGTGGCTGGCCCGATGCTCAAGCAGATGAAGCAACTCGGCATCAACGCCAAGTTCTTCGGTGGCGACGGCATCTGCACCAGCGAGCTGCCCAAGCTGGCCGCCGAAGGCATGACCGACGAGCAGGTCTACTGCGCGGAAGCCGGCGGCGTGGAAGGCGAGCAGAAGGAAGGCATGGACAAGTTCCGCGCCGATTTCAAGGCCAAGTTCGGTGTTGACGTGCAGGTGTACGCCCCGTACGTGTACGACTCCGTGAAGGTCCTGGTCAACGCCATGGTCGCCGCCGATTCGGCCGACCCGGAAAAGTACCTGCCGGCACTCAAGGCCACCAACTACAAGGGCGTGACCGGCAACATCGCCTTCGACGAAAAGGGCGACATCAAGAACGGTGCCCTGACGCTCATGACCTACCGCGGTGGTCAGCGCACGGAACTGGCCGTGATCCGCTGATCCGGTTCGCGCTCCGTTGAAGAAGAGCCACCTGCGGGTGGCTCTTCCTTTTTTCTTTTCGGCGCGTCCCGCGCCCGACTGCCAACCGTTGCACCGCCATGACCGTACACACCATTCTGAAGATGGGCGACCCCCGGCTCCTTCGCGTGGCCCGGCGCGTGGAAGCGTTCGATACCCCGGAGCTCCACCAACTGGTCGCCGACCTGGAAGATACGATGGCCGCCGCCGACGGCGCCGGACTGGCTGCCCCCCAGATCGGCGTGGACTTGCAAGTGGTGGTGTTTGGCCGGTCCACGCCCAATCCGCGTTATCCGGATGCCCCCCTGGTGCCTCGCACCGTGCTGGTCAACCCCGTCATCACCCCGCTGGGCGACGAAGAGGAGGAGGGCTGGGAAGGCTGTCTTTCGGTACCCGGCATGCGGGGCGTGGTGCCGCGCTGGCGGCGCATCGGCTACCGGGGCTTCGATGCGCTGGGCCAACCCATCGACCGAACGGTGGAGGGGTTCCACGCCCGCGTGGTGCAGCACGAATGCGACCACCTCTGGGGCATGCTCTACCCGATGCGGATGCGCGACTTCAGCCGTTTCGGCTTCACCGAGGTGCTGTTCCCGGGGCTGGACGCTGGCGCGGACGACTGACCTCCGAGGTCCGCATCGCGGGGGAGGGTGAGCCGGCCAGTCCTATGCTGCCTGGTCCTGGTCCTTGCCGGTGCGAATGGTTTCTCGGCCCTTGCGGTCCTTGAGGCGGCCGAGGTCGGCGTCCAGGGCCCGGGTGAGTTTTTCCACCGAATCGGTGAAGGCGACGGCCATCTTGTCGGCGTCGGCCGTGACGGTGACCGGCGGGCGATTGGAGACCCGGGCTTCGAGGCGGCAGCGCTTGTCGTTGACCCCGGACTTGCTCGCATCGAGGTCGGTCAGGAACACTTCGACGCGGGTGATGTGATCGCGGAAGCGGGCCAGGCGGCTCAGGGTTTCGTCATTCACCCACTGAGCGAGCGATTCGCCACCCTGGATGTGGTCGTCGGTATTCACTTGGACTTGCATGATGTGCCTTTCTGCTGGTCGATGCCGATGAAACGGAGCGCGGGAGGCCGGCTCGACTCCCGCATCGCGATGGTCCAGCGTACCACCGCAAGTCCCGTCGATCGGGTTGTCCGGTCTTGCATGACCCCTGCTTTTGCATCCGCATTGATCTTTGTCAGATGGGCGCGGCCTTGGACGACGCGCGCGATCGCCGGCCTGCCGTCCATTCGCCTGCGCAGGAAGGCGCTTGCCGAGCCAGGACCCCTGCTTCACTGCTGAGGTGTAATCGGGTTCATCCAACCCACCCACACGGCCAGCGTCCATGTCTCCACTCGAACTCACCCGGATCAGCGACGGCGTCTATCAGGTGCGCAATGCCCAAGGGCTGCACGTGGGCAACCTCAAGCGGATCGGCGCGCAATGGAAGTTCAAGGCCGTGGGCTACACGGCCGGCGGCGCCGTGATTCCCGGCGGCGGCCCGCTGACCGATCGCCACGGCACGGCCTTCGCCGAACCCGATGCTGCCCTGGTCAGCGCCGGTTTGTTGAACCCGATGTGAACCCGGGCGTCATTGTTGCCCCGCTCCGCCGGTGCGGGCCGCTGACGCGGCGCAGCACGCCGGCCTCATTTGAGATTGCCCGAGAGGAACTGTGCGAGCCGTTCGCTCCTGGGGCGGGCCAGCACCTCGGCGGGCACCCCTTGTTCCTCGATGCGTCCCTGGTGCAGAAAGATCAGGTGGTTCGACACTTCCCTGGCAAAGCCCATTTCGTGTGTCACCACCAGCATGGTGCGGCCTTCCTCGGCCAACAGCTTCATCACCCGCAACACCTCGCCCACCAGCTCGGGGTCCAGCGCGCTGGTGGGCTCGTCGAACAGCATCACGGCCGGCTCGACGGCCAGCGCGCGCGCGATCGCCACACGCTGCTGCTGTCCGCCGCTCATATGGGACGGGTACCTGTCCTCGACGCCGCGCAGGCCCACCCGCTCCAGGTAACGCCGCGCGGTCTCCACCGCCTGGTCGCGCGGCACGCCAAGGACGTGGATGGGCGCCTCGACGATGTTCTGTAGCACAGTCATGTGCGCCCACAGGTTGAAGTGCTGGAACACCATGGCCAGCCTGGTTCGCAGGCGCTGCAGCTGGGCCGCCTGGACAGCCTGCAGTTCGCCGTGGCGATCGGCCTTGAGTTCGAGCTCTTCCCCGGACAGGATGATGCGGCCCTGGTTGGGTTTTTCGAGCAGGTTGATGCAGCGCAGCAGCGTGCTCTTGCCGGACCCGGAACTGCCGATCAGGCTGATCACGTCGCCCGCGTGGGCTTGCAGCGAAACGCCCTTGAGCACCTCGTTGGGGCCGAAGCGCTTGTGGATGCCTTCGACCCTGAGCAGGCAGGACGCCGGATCGTTGGAGGAAGGTGTGTCAGGGTTCATGGGCGCGGGCCAATGGCGTGGTACGGATCAGGCGCCGAGCAGGTCGCCGGTGCGGAAAGGGTGGGTGCCCGCGATTTTGCCGATTTCGCCGCCGGCCTGGACGTAGCGGTCCCTCACGATCGCATAAAGCACCCCGCCAACGCCTGCCTTCACCTCATGCACGCGGGACGCGCCGGGCGCGGTGGGGTCGATGACCTCGGCGACCACGTCGCCCGCGTTCAGGCGCTGGCCGGGGCGTGCCAGGTAGACCAGCACGCCGGGGAGGGCGGAGCGCAAGGTCTCCGAGCCCGACAAGGGCGTGGCGTCGCAGGGCAGGGGGGGCAGGTCGCCCGGCGCTTCGTGATCCGCCCGCAGAACACCGGTGTGCTCCAGAAAAGCCATGATCGCCCGTGCGTCCTGCCGTGCCAGCGGGTGAGACACCTCGGCTTCGCCGCGCAGTTCGACGGTGGTGCTCGCGCATGCCTGGGGCAGGGTGGCGCTCATGCCCTCGGCCGCCATGCGCTCGCCAAGCTGCCACCAGGCACCGGAGAGCCGCTCGTCGAACGGCCCGCCGCCCGAATCCCGCGCCAGCAGGACCGCCTGGCAGCCGAGCAGGCGCGCCAGGGGCTCCAGTGCCGGCCAACAGGTTTCCTCGCAGTACATGTGGATGGCCGACTCGCAATCGCAGTGGAGATCGAGCACGAAGTCGGCATCGTGGGACAGCAGTAGCAGCCGGCGGCGCAGGCTCTGCAATTCGGTCGCTGGCTGCCACTGTTCCAGCCAGTCCCGCATGGCCGAGCGCACAGTCGCCACGTTCGCGGCCGCGTCGGCGCCCATGCGGTCCCGGATGCCGGGCCAGACGGCGCCGGCCAGGTCGGGGTAGTGCCGGTTGAAGTTCTCCGAGGTACCGAGCTCGAAGCGCCCCTGGGCATGGTGGTCCACGCGCTGTGTCAGGCCGATGGGGTTGGCCGCGGGCACCAGCACCACCTGGCCATCCATCCGTCCGTCGGCGTGCGCCCGTTCGAGCAGGTTCCGCAGATGGTGCGACACCAGCATGCCCGGCAATTCCTCGGCGTGCAGGCTGGCCTGGATGTACACCTTGGGCCGCGCCGCGGGGTCGCCTATCTGGAAACCCACCAGCGTTTTCTGGCTGCCCAGGCTCTGGGTCAGCAAAGGGTATTCGATGCGTTGCATGGTCCAGCTCATCAATGCGAACGCGGTGCGAGGTGCACCAGGAAGCGCCGCTCGGCCCAGCGGAACACCGTCACCAGCGCGAAGGTGATGACGAGATAGATGGCGGCGGCAAAGATGTATGCCTCGAATGGCAGATAGTAGTCCGAATAGATCCGGCTGGCCGCCGCGGTGATGTCGAGCATGGCGGGCACGGTGCTCGCCAGGCTGGTGCTGTGCAGCATCATCACCACCTCGTTGCTGTAGGCGGGCAGGGTGCGGCGCAGGGCGCTGGGCATGACGATGCGCAGCATGGTTTGCCACCGGCTCATGCCCATGGCCTGCGCCGCCTCGATCTCGCCCGCGTGGGTGTCGCGGATCGCTCCGGCGAGCATTTCGGCCGTGTAGCCGGCCGTGTTAAGGCTGAAGGCCAGCAAGGCACAGAAGAAAGGCTCCTTGAAATGGGTCCATGGCCAGACGTCGTTCCAGCGCGCTTGCACCCAGTCGAGCTGCGCGATGCCGTAATAGATCAGGTAGACCTGGATCAGCAGCGGGGTGCCCCGGATCACATAGGTGTAGGCGCCGACCAGCCAGCGCAGCGGTGGTATCGAACTGGTCAGGGCCAGCGCAAAGGCGAGCGCCATCAGCCCACCCACCGCCAGCGAGGACAGCAGCAGCGTCACCGTGGTTGCCACGCCCTCGGCATACAGCGCCAGCGTGCCCGGCTCGAAGATGACGCTCCACCGCATGCGCCGTGAACCTCAGACGGTTGCCCGCCGCACACCCACGCTGTAGCGGCGCTCCAACCAGCGCAAGGCCCAGAGGGACACGGAGGTGTAGGCCAGGAACAGCGCCGCGGCGAACAGGAAGAACGTGAACGGTTCGCGCGTGGCCGCGCTGGCCTGTTTGGCCAGATAGGTCATCTCGTGCAAGCCGATCAGGCTGATCAGCGCCGTGGCCTTGATCAGCACCAGCCAGTTGTTGGTGAAGCCGGGCAGGGCGTAGCGGACCATCTGCGGGGCAGTGATGCGCAGGAAAGTGCGCACCGGTCCCATGCCGAAGGCCCAGGCGGCTTCCATCTGTCCCTTGGGAATGGCCAGAATGGCGCCCCGGAACGTCTCGGTCATGTAGGCGCCATAGATGAAGCCGATGGTCAGCACCCCGGCCAGGAAGGGGTTGATGTCGAAGGTGGACTTGCTGCCGGCCATTGCCAGCAAATGGTTCATGCCGATGGTGCCGCCGTAGAAGATCAGCAGCATCAACACCAGTTCGGGAACGCCTCGCACCAACGTGGTGTAGATCGTGGCCAGCGTCACCGGCACGGAGCGCCCGGACAGCTTGGCCGCGGCGCCGAGCAGTCCCAGCAGCACGGCCAGGACCAGCGCGGACAGGGATACCCCCACTGTGATGAGGGCACCCTGAAGAATAGAGGCGAAATAGCCGGACAAGGCGATTCCGGTCTCAGTTCATTCGCCGTAGACGTCGAAGTCGAAGTATTTCTTGCTCACGGCTTCGTAGGTGCCGTTCGCGCGAATCGCCTTGATGGCGGCGTTGAGTTCTTCCTTGAGCTGGGTTTCGCCCTGGCGAAGGGCCACGCCCACGCCGATGCCGTAGTACTTCGGATCATGGAGGACCGGGCCGACGAAACCATAACCCGCACCTTCGGGCTTGCTCAGGAAGCCGCCCGTGACTTCCACGGAATCGGCCACCGTGCCGTCCAGGCGACCGGACTTGATGTCCAGGTAAACCTGATCCTGGGCTTCGTAGGGCACCACCGAGACGCCTGCCGGCCGGAGTTCGCCCAGGGCGTATTTTTCCTGGGTGCTGCCCTTGAGGACGCCGATCTTCTTGCCCTTCAGGGACGCCTCGTCGGTGTAGGGCGTGTCGGCCTTGACCACGATTCGGCTGGGAGTGTTGTAGTACTTGTCCGTGAAATCCACGACCTTCTGGCGTTCCTCGGTGATCGACATCGAACTGATGATGACGTCGTATTTCCTGGCCTGGAGGCCGGGAATCATGCTGTCCCAGACCTGTTCGACATAGGCGCATTTGCGCTTGATTTCAGCGCAGAGCGCCTCGGCGATGTCGACGTCGAAACCGGCAGGCTTGCCATCGGCCGTCTTGTACGTGAAGGGCTCATAGGTGGGGTCGATCGCGACCTTGAGCTCGGCCAGTTCGGCGGGCGCTGGTGCGGCGGCGGCGGCAGGCGCTTGCGCCGCGGGTACCGGCGCTTCCGACTTTCCGCAGCCGACGAGCCCGGCCGATGCGATCAGACTCAGGGTCAGAAACAGGTTTTTCATCGAATTCCTAGAACGGTTGAATTTGGGAGCGGCAGGATTGGCCTCCTGCCGAGGTAATGGATTGTAGGTCTGAGCATTCCAATCTCTTTGACCAGGACGCTGGTATTTCCCCGATGGAGCACGGCACCAGGGTGCCGGATCGGGTTTTGATTGTCGATGGTTTAATATTCTACGATGTATATTATGTTAATAAAACAATTTTGAAACCCACCGCGGCGCCACGTCGGTGCGCGCACGAGGCTGCTGCCCACTCCCAGGCAATCCATGGAGTGAATGCAGGTTCGCCCACACCCGTGCTCAGAAGAGCTTCTTCTCGGCTTCCAGGTAGGCGATGGAACAGAACTTGCCGATATTGGCGTTGAAGCCGATGGTGCCGGGCATGGCCTCGATCACCTTCGGGTGCGTCAGCGCCATCGCCTTGGCGGCCTCGGGGCCGGCGCCCTCTTTGGCTGCGGCCAGCGCGCTGTCCCAGATGCCCGTGAACAAGGTCTGGTTCCACTGCAACTGGTCGGCCGAGGGCTCGCCATGGGCGGAGCACCACAGCCGGGTGCGGGTGTTTCTTTCGATCTGGGAAAAATAAGCAAGAGAACCTTCGAAGGAGCCGTCGTCCATGTTGGATATCCGGCGATTGCCTGCCAGGTCGCCTATCAGGGTGACACCGTCGCCAACAACTTCCATGCAGAGATCGAACGGCGTATGGGCCACGGCGTAGTGATGAGCCCTGAGCTTCACATCGCCGAAGTCCAGCACCTGTCCGTGCGATATCTCCCGGTTGGGCAGCATGGGCTCGGTGCCATTGATCGCCCCCTGGGTCCAGGAGAACATGTTCCTGACCCAGGCCTGTCCCATCGCGCCCTGGATGCCGGCGGTGCATCCTGCCAGGGCGTAGACCGGCAGCTTCGCGCCAAATGCCTGGTAGAAGGCCTGGTTGCCCATCCAATGGTCGCCATGCCAGTGCGAATTGACCACCGCGACCACCGGCGCCCGGCTCACCTGGCGTATCTGGCGGATGAACATCTCGCCCACCTGCACCGACGAGCCGGTGTCGAACACCACCACGCCTTTTTTCGTGAGCACGAAAAAACAGCTGCTGAAGAAACCGAGGTTCTCTCCCGACGGCAAAGCATCCCGCGCAATGATGCCCCACACATGCCTGGAGAGTTGGCGGGCGGGCATGTCGGGCACCTTGGGACCGCGCGCTCCGGCACCAGAGAACGCCAACAGCCAGCCCGGATGGGGGGCGGGTATCGCGGCGGGCGCGGTGTCGCTGGCCAGCGCGCTGAAGGCAGGAATGCCCAGCGCGGCGGCTGCGGCGCAGCCACCGGCCTGGATCAGGAAGTGGCGGCGCGGGGTTTCGGGGCACGGACGTTGGGCAGGCATGTTTCGGTTCTCCGTTCAGGGCCGGGTTGCGGGTGCGGGCTGGTTCACCGGCGATTCGGGTGACAGCAGGAAGGCCACGATGTCGGCCACCTGCTGCGCGGTGAGCAGGCGCGAAGGGCCGCCATAGCGCGGCATCAGTGAGCAGGGGTTGGTGGCCTTGGCGTTGAACACCTTGTCGTAGGTGTATTTCACGATCTCGGGGCTGACGCCGCGCACGCGGCCATACCCCGAGAGCGGTGGCCCCATGTTGCCGGCCTGCGGGAATGCCGGGTCGATGGCGTGGCAGGCATAGCAGTTGGCGCCGTTGAGGTGGCGGGGATCGTCCGCGTCGGCGAAGCCGGGCACGCCGATGCGCCCGCCGTGCGTCTGCTCGGCCCAGTCCTTGCCCTTTTTCCAGTCGCCCATCAGGCGGCCATCGGACGGATAGGCGATGGCCGCCTGCTCTCGCTGCAGGATCGCGCCCACCTGCTTGTCCGAAGGACTGTCACCGGTCTCGTTGCAGGCCGCCAGCGTGGGGTCGTTGAGGCGGTCGAACTCGGCCGGCTCGTTGAGCAGGAAGCTGCGCCGCGCCGCCGCCTGGAACGCCCGCTCCATGGCCGGGTTCGCGTCGGGCTCGGCGGAACCGGCCGACGAGCCCGGCGCCAGACACAGAGCGCCCGCAGCCGCCGCCAACGCACCCCACATGGAAGAGGAAGTCAGAAAAGACATCTCGGGCCTTTCACGAACGGGGTTTGGTGCCAGGCACGGCGATGGGCTGCCGGCTGCCCTCCCCTTGCTTGATCTGGAACAGCGTGAGCGCCACGTCCAGGTCGGAACCGGTGATGAGCCATGGCAGCCGCATGGCCAGCACGCAGCGCTGGTTGCGCCACCACCAGGTGCGCACGTTGCCGTCCTTGAGCACGTAGGCTGGAAACACCGACGTGACCTTGCCTGCGGTGGCCGGGTCCGTGAGCACGGGAAGGCTCACACCCCGCAGGACCTTGCCGGCGCCGCCGTGGCAACTGGCGCATGAAAGGTCCATCGACCCCATGCGCCGGCTGAACACGTACTTTCCAAGGTCGTGCGCCTGCTGCTCCGCCGGGTGGCGCAGCGGTGCACTGAATGGCTGGCCGTTGGATTGCGCGGCCACGTAGGCGGTGAGCTGCGTCAGTTCGTCGCGCGTGCTGTTTTCCTCCGCCGCGTTGAGGTAGTGCGGCGTGAGGATGTCTTGCTCCTTGAGGCCCTGGAGCCGGACGATGCAGGTGACCAGCCGCCCTTCGAGCGATTCGACGCGCCCGGTGTCCGCGAAGTAGCGCGGCATCTGCGCATAGGCGCCCTTCAGTACCCCCGGACCCAGGCCGAAATCGCAGGCCTGCAACGATTGCTTCCTGGGGCCGCGCTTTTCTTCGAAGAGCGCCTTGCCTGCATCGATCCAGAATTCGCCAGGATTGTCTTCCGACAGCATGTCCCGAAACGTGTCGAACTTCTCGTCGTCATTGGCCAGGGCCAGCTGGCTCAAGCCCAGGACGCACCCAAACATCCAACCCCATCGCCGGGAGGTACCGCCATTCCATCGTGTCTGCATCGAAGGTCTCCTTCTTGTCCATACACACATAAGCAAGTGCTAATATAGCAGATCGATGTATCTATTGAAATATATCGATGGAATCCGAGCCTTCCCACACTCGGGCCATCTCAATGAACCCGCAGACCCATCACAGGAGACTTCCATGGCAACGACCCGCAAGCTCATCGGCGCAGCACTGCTCGCCTTCACCCTGACCGGTGCCCTCGCGCAGGACAAGGTGGTCTACCACTTCGACAACAGCGACGCCCAGGCCACGGCGGGCCTTCGCACCTTGCGCAACTACATGGATACCGCGCCAGGCACGCAGATCGTTGCCGTGGCGGTCGGCGATGGTGTGCACTTCATGCGGGAAGGCGCCAGGGACAAGAAAAATGCCAACATCGAGTACGGCCCGCTCATCTCGGACCTGGTGGCCAAGGGCGTGAAGTTTGAGATCTGCGAACTCACGCTGCGCGCGATGGACCTCAAGAAGGACCAGTTCGTGCTCGATGCCGCCTTCACCCCCTCCGGCGTGGTGCGCATCGGGCAGCTCCAGTTCCGCGAGGGTTTTGGCTACATCAAGCCTTGACAACCCGAGGTGCTCCCGCCCTCTCTCCTGGCTCACGCTTCATTCGACAAAGGCCACAGTAGACACCGGGGTACAAAATTCAATATATTCATAGGAATACAACGTTGACGAACGCACGATACTGGGAAAGTGCGTTCCATCACCCCGCCTCCGTGACTGCCCGAGACCATGAACCCAACCGTCTGCGACCACACACCAGTTTCGCCTCATGGCGGGCGGGAGCTTGACAGCCCGCCAGCGCCCGTAGCCAGCCCTTTCGAGTTCAGCGGGGTGCAGGTGCTTGCCGATGGCGAGGGTTTCCTGCTCGAATGCCAGGATGGCCAGGCGCGGCCGTTGCGGTTGCGGCTGCCTTCGCAAGCCCTGTACCAGTTGATGCGGGTTCTTCCCCGCCTCGAAGCAGCGATGGAGCATGCACGGACGGACCTGTCGTCGGCGATCATGGCCCACCCGGTGGTGGGTTGGTCTGTCGAACGATCGGGCCTCGATCGCGACATTGCGTTTTGCGTGCGGACCGACAAGCAGATCGAGTCGGCCTTCACCTTCGACATCGAGAGTGCCAAGGCCTTTCGCCTCGAACTGAGCGACGCCATCGAGCGGGCCATCGGATCGCCGGCGATATCGAGCACGGACTCGGGCACCCGCTGAGCACCAGGATCGGTCAGGCCATCCGGTTGTCGGAACGCACCGCCGGGAGTTCCGAGATTCTCCTGGCAAACCATCCGATGCGCTGTGTCTCGCGAACGTCGAATCGCGGTACGTAGGGCTTGATATCCAGCACCGGCGTGCGGTCCAGCATGTCGTTTCCAGTGAACCGCAGCACGCCTGCGTCCACCGCCAACAGCTTCACGATGGACAGTCCGATGCGATTGGGTCGCGCAGGTGAACGCGTCGCGAAGACGCCATGCGCCTGATCGTCCAGAAACGGAACGACTTCCAGGCGCTGCCCGGCCTGGTGCAGGTGCGTGAGCAGGATCAGGTACTCGAAGCCCTCGATGTCTCGCAAACCGGCCTGGAACTCCTCGAATACCTCGACCTGCCCTGCTTCATCGGGCGCGCCGGAGGTCTGAATAGGCATGCCGGGGATCTCAAGGAATCGGCTTCGCACCATGCCGATCGGTCGGCAAATCACTTGCTCCCGAGGCGCCGGGAGCTCGCACCTGCTCTCTTGAGGACTTTGAGAGGTCTTGTGAACGATGGCGGCATTTGGCAGGTTCATGGTGTTTCTTTCCCAATCAAAATATACTGAGGAATATAACGAAATTGCCGCGAAACACATCATTCGTGTTTGCGGACAGAAAACTGTGTGCGCCACTTCTCGTCATTGCGCACGCCTGGATCTAGGTGGTACTCCGGATGAACACGCCCCCATTCAAGCACGCCCCGACCACACGAATCGCTGCATTGATGACCGAATCGGCACGGATGGGGCCTGCCCCGTTGGCCGATGCATGCTGCTCCCCGTTGCAGGGCGATGCAGATCGGTCTTCCCGGAGAGCGAAGCTCGCCGAGCTGAATCCACATCTGCATTGCTCTGTGATCGGCACCTGCTTCAGTACCGCCGAGTTGAGAAAACTCGTGCCGAGGTACTGTGACCTGGACCGCGGGCGGGCAAGCGATCTGGATATCCACCATGCGGGGGTGCAGCTTGCAGGCGAAGGCGGCCCGGCAGCGAAAGCGATTCACAAGGCATTGGATGACCGCTATGAGTCGGCGATCAAGCGATTCCAGCGTCTGAAGACCGCCGACGAACTGCGCAATTGCTGGAATGCATGTCTCAAGAGCGGCGAAGTGCCCGGCGCCTACTGGGCATTGATGACGCACCCCCTTGTGACGCCCGAGCTTCGCCAACTGGCATTCGGCGAAGTGCACATGCTGTCGCACCTGGTTGGCGCGGCGAACCGAGCAGATATAAGGCGCCTCGTGGCGCTGCAGCAGGAAAACGATGCGCTCAATGCCCGGGTTGAAAACCAGCAACTGCGGCTACAGCAAGTCACAGCCGAGCGAGAGGCGCTCTCGGCCGCTCTGGCCGAACAGGCGCTGCGAAAGCCGATAGAGGGGGTACCGGATCAATGGCAGGCGCTGCAAGCCAGGCTCGACGCGCTCGAGGCCGAGCTGAAAGCCCGTGACCAGTTGCTGGCGCACCAGACCCATCGCCGGGAGATCGCTGAAACTCAGGCGCGGAAGGACCAGGCGCTCCTCCAGGAACTCCTGGATCAACGAGAAAACTCGGTGGCGCTGATCCACTCGCTCAATGCCGAACTGTGCGCGGTGGAAGCGACCCTGTCCGACCGTTTGCAAGCTTCATCGACTCAGGCGGGCTTCGCCGACGTACTGCACGGCAAGCGCGTTGTGTATGTGGGTGGGCGCCCGACATCCAACCGTGTCATCAAGGCCCTTGTGGAATCCGCCGGCGGGGAGTTCCACTTGCACGATGGCGGCATCGAGGATCGCAAGGGCCTGCTTGCGGCAGCCTTGCCAAGAGCGGACATGGTGGTGTTCCCCGTCGATTGCATTGACCATGATTCGATGTCCACCCTCAAGCGCGTTTGCGAGAAGCACCGGATCCCTTTCCACCCACTGCGCACCGCCAGTGCCGCGAGTTTTTCTGTCTTGCTGGAGCGCCTGGATGCAAGCATGCAGGCGAAAGAGCGTTCCCGGCCACCGCTTTCCAGGTTCTGCCTGAAGCACGGATAGAGCCACCGTTCACGCCCCTGCTCACTCGCAGAGCGGGGCTTCCGTCCTGTCTTCCTCTTCCACCTGGGGGGTGAAAACCCTCAGCAAGGCCTGCATGCAGTCAACCTCGCTCAGGATGCGGCGGGCATGCTCCAGGTACAGCTCGCCCGCTGGCGTCAGGCTCATTTGCCGTGTGGTTCGATTCACCAGCAGCACGCCCGCCTTCGCCTCCATTTGAGCCAGATGTTTGCTTACCGCAGGGGTGGTGATGCCAAGTTCACGCGCTGCCGCACTCAGACTCCCCGCAATGGCCAAGACTGCAAAGAAACGCAGATCGGCAATTTGAATGGGTTTTGTCATCGAGGCCCTAGTTTTGACGTGAAGCGGCGGGAATGGTCGCCGAACCCAGGGACCGGGCTTGTGCGATGGCAAGGCCCAGGTCTCGCTGAAGGGCCATGGCCGTCTCCAGGTCGAGGTCCAGAGACGTATCGACAAAGCGATCGTTGCGCAACTGGAGCACCACGCTTCCCGCCTCCTCTTCAAGGGTGCCCTCCACGCCTTGGGCCTTCCAGGCGAGCAGCGGATAGGCCATCAAAGTCGAAGGCCCGGGCCCACGGCCGAGTTGGACTGCGGCATCGATATGCGGCAGGGTCCGCATCAACTGTTGAATGACACAGACCGGAAACTTCAGGTGCACCGGTGCCTGCCCGCTCTGGGTGATCTCCATGACAAATCCATCCCCCTGGTTCGAGGGGTAGATGGAACAGAAATCGACGTTCTGCCGGTGAGCGGAAGGGGACATGGGGAAACCTCCAAGGGCGGCGACCTCTCAACAAAGGTCGATATGCAACGGTATATTTTCAAGAATATATCGAAAATGCGCCGCCATGGAGCAAATTCAGCGAAAGACACCGTCTGAACGTCAGCTCGCCACCGCCAGGATGGCGCCAGAAGCTTTGCGCCTGCGGTTGTTCCCTATGTCCAATCGGTTGCCTGAACCAGCCAGTCAAGCGCTTCGCTCAGGCCGCGCGCATCCTCGGTGTCGAAACGCGCCAGCTCGGGGCTGTCCAGGTCGAAAACCGCACGCAGATGGCCGTTGATCGCCACCGGCAGCACCAACTCCGACCGAGAGGCCGAGTCGCATTCGATGTGACCAGGGAATACGTGCACGTCATCGACGAGCTGCACCGTCCGGGTTCGGGCGCAGGCCCCGCACACGCCGCGGCTGAAGGGGATGCGCACGCATGCGATCCTGCCCTGGAATGGCCCGAGCACCAGTTCCTCGCCGCGCGCCATGTAGAAGCCAGCCCAGTTCAGGCCCGGAATCGCGCCATACACCAGCGCGGAAAACTGCGCCAGATTGGCGAGCCAGTCGCGCTCGCCTTCGAGCACGGAGCGCACCTGCGCGCAGAGCGTGCCGTAGGCATCGCGCTTGGCCTGCGGGCTGGACATGTCGAGGGTTGGGGAAGCTTCAAAACTCATCTGGGATCGCGCCGATCGTGAAAGCCGCGATTGTTGCATCTGGCTGCCCGGTGAACCCGGGCCACGCGCCCTTCCCCGCCGGTGCCAGGCTTCTTCAACCGCCCGCCAGGCCCTTGATGACGAGTTCGGCGTTGGCGGACAGTTCGGAAAGCGGGTCGATCCCTTGCGTGGACAGCACCACCAGCTGGGCGCCCGCGTCGCTCACCGCCCGGGCCACGTCTTGGGCCGGCTCGCGGTGATGCAAGACGGCCGATACCGACTCGCCGCGCAGGCGCTGGCTCAGCGCAGCGAGCGCGTCTGGCGTCCACGCGGTGTCGTCGCGGGCATCGCGGCCGACCAGATCGAGGTTGAACCCGGCCACGAAATGATCGAGCCGATCCGAGAGGCTGTACACGGCCACGTCGTCGAGCCTGGCCAGGGCCTGCCCGGCCTTCGCCGTGAGTTCGACCACTTCCCGCTTGAAAGCGGCCGAGCGTTCCCCGATGGTCGACGCGCTCCCGGGCGCCAGCTGCTTCAGGTCGTGCGCGACGATGTCGGCCATGCGCCCGAGGTTGGTGGGGTCCAGCCAGGCGTGCTGGCCGTCGCCCGGGTTGCCTGGCCGCAATGTCACACCGGGGAGTGCGCCGTCGACCGGCCGGGCGGCGTCGATTTCGACGATGCGGATATTGGCGCGGCGGGCCAGGGGAAACAGCGGGTCTTCCGGCCAGACGGAACGCAGGCCGACCACGGCATCGGCGCCGCGGGCCGCGGTCCTGAGCGCGCCCTCTCCCCTGCCCCCGAAGTACGCGGCGTGGCGGGTGGGCGGAAGGGTCTGCGGCGCGGCGCGCTCGAGCACCACGGGCGAGCCTTCGACCAAGTGGCGGGTCACGGCATAGGCCACCGGGTGCGCGGCCAGCACCTTGACGGCGCCCGCTCGTTCCTGGCCCGCATTGGAGGCGGTCGCCGCCGAGCCGGTCGCGAGGCCGCCGGCTCCGAGCAGAACGGCCGAGAGGGCGCGGCGGCGCGAAAGGGTGCGGTGTCGTTCGTTCATCCGGCTTGTCCTTTGAGTGAGGGCACGATGCCGCGCAGCGTGGCCGCCAGGGCGAACAGCGCGCCGGCCAGAAGGATGATGGCCGCGCCCGAGGGCACAGGCAGGCCGAGCTCGATCGGTAGCAGGATGCCGGCGATCGTGCTCACGGTGGCAAAGAGCACCGAGAGCCAGAAGAATCCCCGCATCGAGTGGCTCAGCAGCCGCGCCGCCGCCGCCGGGATGACCAGCAGCGCGCCGACCAGAATGGCGCCGATCACCTTGACGGCGGCCACGGTGACCACCGTCACCAGAGCGACGAAGAGGTAGTCCAGCAGCTTGACCCTGACCTTGCGCACGGTGGCCAGTTGCGGGTTGAAGCTGGCCAGCATCATGTGGTTGTAGAACGGCAGGGCGAGCGCCACCACCAGCACGGCCACCACCGCGAGCACGGCGATGTCCTGCCCGTTCACGGTGAGCACGGAGCCGAAGAGCACGTTTTCGAGGATGTGGATGTTCACGCGCCCGGACAGCAGCAGCAGCAGGCTGCCCCCCATGGCCAGCGACACCGACAGGAACACGCCGATCAGGGTGTCGGCCGACAGGCCGGTGCGGTTGCGCAGGAAGTTCAGCAGCACGCCGAACAGCAGGCAATAGCCGAACAGGCTGCCGTAGGGGCCGGTGTAGGGCTCGCCGAGCAGGATGCCGATGGCCACGCCGGTCAATGCCGCGTGCCCCACGGCCTCGGAGAAGAACGCGAAGCGCTTGACCATCACCAGCGTTCCCAGGCCGCCGAGCACCGGGCCGATGATCAGACCGGCCAACAGCGCGCTGACCACGAAGCCGTAGCCCAGCGAGGGCGGCAGCCAGCCGGCCTCGGCCCAGGCCTGCACGGTCAGGCGGAACGATTCAAAACTCATGCCGCGACCTCGTCCGCTGGCGCGGCGACTCTGGGGTGGGTGGAGAACAGGGCCAGCAGCCGCTCCGGTGTCAATGCCTCGGCCGGCGGGCCGTCGAACAGCACGCCGCGGTTCAGGCCGGTGACGCGGTCGGCCAGGCGGCCCACCGCGTCGAGGTCATGTTCGACCCAGAGCAGGGTGACCCCCGCGGCCCGCCAGTCCGCCAGCAGGCTCTCGAACACTTGCACGCCCGCTTCGTCCAGCGCCGCCATGGGCTCGTCCAGCACGACCAGCCCGGGGGCCGGCACCAGGCTCTGGGCGAGCAGCACGCGCTGGCGTTCGCCGCCCGAGAGCGCACCCATGCGCCGGCTGCGCTTGCCCGCCATGCCCACGCGCTCGAGCGCCGCGCCGATGGCCGGCGCCGCATCGCGCGAACGGCCCAGGAAGGCCGGGCGGCGCTGCGTGGTGGCGGCCATGAAATCCTCCACCGTCATGGGCAGGCCACGGTCGAATTCGATGGTCTGCGGAACGTAGCCGACGATGCCCTGTGCCTGCGGCCAGGTCAGCGCCAGGCGCCCGGTATGAGGCATCTGCCCCAGCAGGGTCTTGACCAGCGAGCTCTTTCCGCCGCCGTTGGGCCCCACCAGCGCATGCACGCCGCCGGCGGCCACGTCAAAGCGGAGCTTGCGCAGGATCTCCGTTCGGCCGAGGGTCAGTGAGACGTTGTCGAATGCAATGGAAGGCCCGATCACAGCGTGGCCTCTCGAATCGCTTTGACCACCGTGGCCAGGTTGCGGGCGGTTTCGCGCTCGAACTTCTCGGCCTCGTAGGCGCCGTGGGAAATGTGGGTGAGCGCATAGAGGCGCACGCCGGTTTCGCGCTGGATGGTTTCGACGTAGGTCGAGGGAAAGTCCATTTCCGAGAAGATGACCTTGACGTCGAGCTCGCGCAGGCGATCGATCGTGCCCTTGAGCTGCGACGGGCTGGGCTCGATGCCGTGGGCCGGCTCCACCACGGCCGTGACCTCCAGGCCGAATTCGCGCAGCAGGTAGTCGTACGCGCCGTGGATGGTGGCGACCCTGAAGCCCGCGCCAGGGGCCTGGGCCAGCGCCGAGAGCGCGTCCGCACGCAGGGTGCGCAGGCGGCGCGCGTAGGCGCGCGCATTGGCCTGGTAGGCCTGGGCATTGGCGGGATCGAACCGGCCCAGCTCGCGCGCGATGGTGTTGACCTGGGCGATGGCGCCGGTCACGGACAGGAAGGTGTGGGGATTGACCACGCTGCCGGAGCCGCCGCGTCCGGCCATGCCGGTGGCCGCCAGCAAGGGCACGTCGGCGTTCGCCTCGATCACGGGCAGTTTCGGTTTCTCGCTGGCGGCGATCATGCGTTCGGCAAAGTCGTCGTGTCCGATGCCGTTGACCACCATCACATCCAGCGTGCCGATGCGCTTGATGTCGTCGGCCCTGGGTTCGTAGGCATGGGGGTTGAACCCCGCGGGAATCACGGGCACCACCTCGGCCTTGTCGCCCACGACGTTGGCCACGTAGCTGTAGTACGGATGGAGGGTGACGCCGATGCGCAGGCGTTTCCCCTTTTCCTGGGCCAGGACGCCAGCCGGCAGTGCCAGTGTCAGGCCGGCCGCCATCAGCCAGCGCCGGCGGGTCGGATGCCGCTGCGCGCGGGAAACGGGAAGAGACGGATTGGACATGGCGGCTTTCGGGTTGAAGAAGGTGCGGCGCGGCGCGGCCCGCGCGGCGGTCATCCAGGGTTTGTCAGTGCTTGTGCCGGGTCACGCTGGCGTCGAAGCGGCTCACCACCTGCCGCCAGCCGCCGGCGATCAGGTGCTCCGTTGCCAGTTGGGAGGGCGGTGCCGGCTTGGCCGAGCGGTTCAGCCAGATGTCGGGCTCGGTGTCGCCGTGCGGTGCGCCCGCGGCGAGTGGTGCCAGGCGCAGCAGCATCGAGCCGGCCACCTCGGGCGCGGCGCTCAGGCCGAGGTAGGCGTCGGCTTGCTCGCCGGACACGCTGAACCAGGTGTGCCCTCCCCTGCCCGACGCCCCGGCATCGGCCGTGAACGGCGGCAATGCGGCCTGCTGCAATTCGGCCACGGAGGGACGGGCTTCGGGGTGGAGGTCCGGCAGCTCGACCGCGACCAGCCGAAGGTCGGCATAGATGCCTTGCTCCGCCGAAGTGAGATCATCCCGGGCATCGAGTTGATGCGCGGCAATGGTGGGTGGCTCCGCCGGCTCGGTGCGCACGCCGATCACCGCGCCGGCCACCAGCACGATGCACAGCGCATACAACAGCACCCACCTGGTCTCGTTCCCGGCACCGGCGGGCTTGACGATGTGTTCGACCATCACTTGATGTCGGTGTGGTCGACCTCCACCACGTGGCCGGGGCCTGCGTCGAACAGGACGTAGAACTCCCCCGCGGGTCGCTTGAAGATGATGGTGGAGTCCGGACCCAGCTTGCCCGCGTGCACGATGGTTTCGTCGTAGGCGATCACGTCGAGCTTCACGCCAGCGGCCTTGCTGCCGTCGGAGAACCCCCCCACGCAGCGCACTTCGTTGCCGCCGTGCTTCGTGCAGATGCAAACCGGGTTGTGCGCCCAGCCCAGGGTGGCGCTGCACAGCAGGCCGGCCACGAGCAGCGGGCGAAGCGGCGTGCGCGCCGCGCGGAAAAACCGGGTCTTGGCATTCGGGGTGTTCATGATGCGGCTCCTCGTTTCTTGATCCAGGCAACGGTGGTGGGGGACGCTTGTGCCAGCGGCACGGCGGCCTGGTGCACCACGCCGTCCCATCCTTCGAGCGTGATCCAGAGTTCGGCGTCTTCGCCGGCTCCGTCGGGAATGGGCACGCTGGCCCACTGCAGGTAAGGCGTGCCGAAAAACAACCCGCCAGCGGCGCGCAGGCTGCGCGGCTTGCCGACACGGAGGTAGGACGCTTTCACCTGCGGCACGCAGGCCTCGCAAAGCGCCATGCTGAACACCTTGATGTTGCCGGCATCGCCGTCGCGGTAAGGCTCCATCACTTGCCATTCGGCCATCCGCACAGACCATGGACCGACCACGATCTCGCCCACCTCGCGTTCGCCGATTCCCTTGGCGCCGCCATTGAGCGCCAGCCGGTCGAAGTAGCCAGTGACGCAGATCACCGGGATGGCCAGCATCAGCGCGCTCAGGCGGTAGCGCCAGCGAAGCCACCAGGCCTTGAGTCCGGAGGATGGATGGCCTTGAGCCGGGGTGGATGTCATTTCGCGCCCTCCATGGAAGCAAGAACGGGGTTGGCGGTGTCTGGCGTGATCGCGGGTTCGTCTCGCTTGATCGGCTGCTGGCTGCCTTTGCGCTCGCGCTTGAGCGCCGAGACCGTGGCCTGAACGGTGCGCTTGGTCCAGATCAGCATGCCGCTGAAGACCATCATGGTCAGCAGCAGGCCGAAGAAGAAATAGACCAGCTTGAGCCACAAGCCGGCAAAGTCGCCGGTGTGCAGCGGCCGCATGGATTCCGTGAAGAGCTCCAGCGCGGAACGGTCGGAAACCCGGCGCACCGACTCCACCTCGCCGCTGTAGGGGTTGATGTGCAGGCGCTCGAACAACAGCGGGTAGTTCCCGCGCCCTTGCACCACGACGTGGTCGTAGGCGCTGCCCGGCAGGCGCACGGAAAGCGGCTGCAGTTCGGGCATGACCTCGCGGGCGCGCGCCGCGGCCTGTTCCAGCGTGATCACGGCAGGCTTGAGGGCGTTGGCGCTGGCGGGCACGTTTTCGCGCGCGATGACGGGTGGCACCCCCTCGGTGGATATGGAAATCGAGAGATCGGACAGCAGCGCCAGGGTCAGGAACCACAACCCGGTGACGGACATGATGAGCACGAACGGAATCGACCAGATGCCCGCCAGGCGGTGGAAATCGCCCCAGAACACCCGCGCTCCCTGGCGCACGCGCAGCCTCGGCTTGAGGAAACCGCGCCAGAACTTCTTGTACACCACCAGGCCCGTGACCAGCGACACCAGCAGCGGCAGGCCCAGCAGGGAAACCGCGTACCAGCCGAAGTTGAAGCCGTTGTTGAACGGCATCAGCAGCCAGCCATGCAGGGCCCGGATGAACTGCCGGAAATCGAACCCGGTCTGCGTGCCCTGGATGTCGCCGGTGTAGGGGTTGACGTGCATCGTGGCGTTGGTCCCGTCGGCGAACGCCACGCGCACGGCCAGCGCGAACTGGGACTTCACCGGGCGGGCGATGGATTGCACGATGGCGTCGGGGCGGGCCTTGTTCACCGCGGCCAGGATTTCGTCGTAGCCCAGCACCTGCGCGTCCGACGCGGGCGGCCGCGCCCGCACGGCCGGATCGGCCAGCCAGACGATCTCCTGGCTCACGGTGGCGATGGAGCCGGTGAGGCACACGAAAAAGAGGAAGATCCAGATCGGCAGCGCCGTCCAGCTGTGCACCAGGAACCAGCGCTTGGTGCGGGAAGCCTTTCGGCTCTTCCCCACAGGGCGTTCCCCGTCGGTGGCGGTGCTCGCGAACGCTTCGTCGTCGTCAGGGAGAGGCTGCGGTTCCTCCCGGTGGCTGGCCGACCTTGGAATGGGAGCGCTTGGCGTTTGTGGCATGGAGGTGTTCAGAGAAAACGGTAGCAAAGCAGGCAGTACCGTATAGCGAATGCGAATACATCGCATTATAAATATGAAAACCACCTCGGAACGCATGCCCGGAGATGCGGGCCCGGTCAGGAGCGCGTCCATGCGCAGCGCGCAAAGAAAAAACCGCCACCTGTTGCCAGATGGCGGTTTGCGCAGGAAATGCGCTCGGGCTTAACCGAAATCGTGGGCGCGTTCGCGTTCGCGCATGGTGGACCTGGCCGCGCTCCAGATGGTCCACAGGACGATCAGGCCGCACACGGCCAGCAGCCCGGCGCTGATGGGCCGGTCGATGAAGGTCATCATGTCGCCGCGCGAGAGCAGCAGCGAGCGGCGCATGTTTTCCTCCATCAGCGGCCCGAGCACGAAGCCCAGCAGCAGCGGCGCGGCCTCGAACTTGAGCACGCCCATGAGGTAGCCGGCGGCACCCAGGCCCGCCACCACCAGCACGTCGAAGGCGTTGTTGTTCACGCTGTAGACCCCCAGGCTGATGAAGATCAGGATGGCGGGATAGAGCACGCGGTAGGGAATGCGCAGGATGGACACCCACATGTTGATCAGCGGGATGTTCAGGATCAGCAGGATGATGTTGCCGACGCCGAAGCTCACGATCAGGCCCCAGAACAGCTCGGGCTGCTGGCTCATGAGCAGCGGGCCGGGCTGGATGCCGTGGATGATGAGCGCGCCCAGCATCAGCGCCATGGTGGCGTCGCCCGGGATGCCCAGCGACAGCGTGGGCACGAAGGCGGTCTGCGCGGCAGCGTTGTTGGAAGCTTCAGGAGAGGCAATGCCCTCGATCGCGCCTTTGCCGAAACGGCTGGGGTCCTTGGCGACCTTTTTCTCCACCGCGTAGGCCATGAAGGATGCGATGGACGGGCCGGTACCCGGCAAGGCGCCCAGGAAGCAGCCAATGCCGGTGCCGCGCAGGATGGGCATGATCGAGTCCTTGGTCTCCTGCTTGGTGGGCAGCATGCTGCGCATGGTGACCTTCTGCACCTCGGTGGAGCGCGTCTGGCCCACGCCGCCGATCACTTCGTTGATGCCGAAGAAGCCCATGGCCAGGGCCACGAGGTTGATGCCGTCCATGAGTTCGGGGATGCCGAAGTCGAACCGCGACACGCCCGAGTTCACGTCGGTGCCCACGGTGCCCAGCAGCAGGCCCAGCACCACCATGGCCAGGCCCTTGGCCGGCGAGCCCGAGGCGAGCGTCGAGGCGGCGACCAGGCCCAGCATCATCATCGAGAAGTATTCGGCAGGCCCGAACTTGAGGCCGATCTCGGCAATGGCCGGCGAGAACAGGACCAGCGCCAGGATACCGATCATGGCGCCCACCCAGGAGGCGACCGTGGTCATGAACAGCGCCAGGCCGGCCTTGCCCTTCTTGGCCATGGGGTAGCCGTCCAGGCAGGTCACCGCCGAGGACGCCGTGCCGGGCAGGTTCAGCAGGATGGAGGCGGTGGAGCCGCCGTACTGGGAACCGTAGTACACGCCGGCCAGCATCACGATGGCCGATGTCGGCGGGATGTGGTAGGTGATGGGCAGCAGCAGCGAGATGGAGGCCAGCGCGCCGATGCCGGGCAGCACGCCAATGACCATCCCGAGGAAGACGCCGAGCACGCAATACATCAGCGTGGTTGGGCTCAGGGCCGACTGGAATCCCAGTATCAGGCCGTCGAACAATCCCATTTCCATGTTGTTTCCTTGATTGTGGTTTTATGCAATGGATGGCGGTTCGAGCCTCAGTTGCTCCAGGGCCAGGTGGGCAGCACCATGCTCAGCCCGAAGCTGAACACAATCCAGGTGATGATGGCCACGCCGACGGACACATTGCCGCGCACCTTCCACGTGATGTCCGGATCGGCCAGCGTCGAGATGAAGACGGCCAGCGCGGTGGAGAGAATCAGGCCGAGCGGCTTGAGCGTGAGGGCGAAGAACACGACGCTGCCGATGATGATGGCCAGTACCTTCCAGCGTGCGGAGTCGCCCGGTACGTGAGGACGGAACCAGGCCGGCAGCGCGATCAGCAGGCCCAGCACCGCGAGCAGGATACCCAGGGCGACCGGGAAGTAGCCGGGGCCCATGCGGTTGAGGGCGCCGAATTCGTAGCGCTGCGCATAGAAGGCCGCGAACGCGCCCAACGCGATCATCACCAGGCCCCCGATGATGTCTCTCGTGTCTCTTTTGGTCATGAAGTCTCCGTTTTCCTGTGGATGTCATGGATGCCCGACGCCTCCTGCGCACGCGGCTCCCTCGACGGTGCATGGATTGGACCCTCAAAACCCCCTGCCGTCTTTACGTAGTTGCACGTAGTGACATCGGGCCGCGCGCCTACCAGGTGCCCCTGGGCTGGCGCGCGCGCGCCTCGCGCGCGATCAGATCGGCCACGGCGGGCCGGTTGGCGCCGCGCGCGAAGTCGATGGCCGAAAGCCCCTTGTCGTTCCTGAGCGAGACGTCCGCGCCCTCCTCCAGCAAGAGCTTGACCACGTCCGGGTGGCCATAGCGCGCCGCCATCATCAGCGGCGTGGTCCGGTTGGGCGACTCGGCGTCGATGTAGGCGTGGTGTTCAAGCATCAGACGGGTCATCTCGACGCTCGAAGGCTCGGGGTTGGTGGCCGCGTAGTGCAGCGGCGTCCAGCCCGGCTTGTTGACCTCGGCCTTGCGCTCGATCAACCGTTTGGCCAGGGCGACCCGACCCTTGAGCGCGGCCATCATCAGCGGACTCTCGTCCCGGCTGTTGCGCACCTCGACCTTGACCGAGCGCTGGTCCAGCAGGAAGTTGGCCACCTTGACGGAGCCCAGCTGCATGGCCGTCAGCAGGGCGTGGTTGCCGTCGGGATCGAGCGTGTTGAGATCGAATTCGCGCAGCGCCAGCGCGATGACGGCGGACTCGTCGTCGCGCTTGACGGCCTCGAAGAAGGCCTCGTAGGAATTTGCAAAAGCGCCAGAAGAAAAAAGAAAAATACATGTAAAAACAATGTATTTTTTACATAACTTCATCCAGTTCATGAACATTTCTTCACCCCGCGATGCGTGAAAACAGGCGCTCGAAGTTGCGGCTGGTCGCTTCCGCCACGGCCTGCACGGGCAGTCCCTTGATCTCGGCCACCTGCGCCGCCACGTGGGGCACGTATGCCGGGGTGTTGGTCTTTCCCCGGTGCGGCACCGGGGCCAGATAGGGGCTGTCGGTCTCGATCAGCATGCGCTCCATCGGCACGAAGCGCACGACGTCGCGCAGATCGCCGGCGTTGCGGAACGTGATGATGCCGGAGAAGGAGATGTAGAAGTCCAGGTCCAGCGCCGCCCGCGCCACCTCGGCCGTTTCGGTGAAGCAGTGGAACACGCCGCGCGACCGGGGCTGGGCGGCGTCCATCCCTGCGCCGCCCTCGAAGCCGCCGGTCTCGCGCAGGATGGCCAGCGTGTCGTCCGACGCGCTGCGCGTGTGGATCACCAGGGGCAGATCCGTGAGGCGCCCTGCCTGGATGTGGGTCCGGTAGCGCTCGCGCTGCCAGGCCATGTCGGCCACCGTGCGCTCGCCGAGGCGGTAGTAGTCGAGCCCGGTCTCGCCGATGCCCACCACGCGGGGCCGGGCCGCGCGCGCGAGCAGGTCGTCCAGCGACGGTTCCTGCACGCCCTCGTTGTCGGGATGCACGCCCACGGTGCACCAGAGGTTGGCATGGTCCCGGGCGAGGCCGTGGACTTCGTCGAACTCCTCCAGCGTGGTGCAGATGCACAGCGCGCGCCCGACGCGGGCATCGGCCATGGCGCCGAGGATGGTCGGCAACTGCGCCCGCAGCTCGGGAAAACTCAGATGGCAGTGGGAATCGGTGAACATGGGCGACCAATACAAGAATTGCCACGGCCTGCGGCCTGGCCCGCCGGGGCACTGGCACCGTTCCGGGCGGGAACCGGGCTCAGATGGTTTGCGTGGGGCGCTCGGAACCCAGGCTGGCGCCCAGGATTTCCTCGATCTTGAGCTTGAGCAGGCGGGATTTTTCGTCCGCCGGGAACCGGATGCCCACGCCCTGCGTGCGCCCAGCCTGCGCCTTGGCGGGCGTGACCCAGGCCACCTTGCCCGCGACCGGGTAGCGCTGGGGATCGTCGGGCAGGCTGAGCAGCACGTAGACGTCATCGCCCAGGCGGTAGTCGCGCGACGAGGGGATGAATATCCCGCCGTCGGCAAACAGGGGGATGTAAGCAGCGTACAGCGCGGCCTTCTCCTTGATGGAGAGCTGGATCACGCTGGGGCGCGCGGCGGCCGACGGTGGCGACATGGTGCTCATGGTGGCGAAGTTTAGCGGCAATCCATGGGCGGGTAACCGCCAACTGGGTCGCCGGGGCCGCGCATTTCGGGCCATTGCGTGACGTTCGGCGCGATTGCAGGCGTTTGCATCCGCGGATTCACCCCATGGCTCCCGGCCCTGCCGTCGCGGCCAGCACCTGGCGCGTCCGGGCGGCCCAGGCCTGCTGCATGAGCCCGCCGTTGTAGGGGTGCTCCACCGAGCGCGCCGCCGTGAAGAGTTCGCGCGACCAGGTGGACAAGGCGATCCAGCGCGGCGGGGCCGGCAGGTGTCCGGCAGGGAAAAACCGCGTGGGCGCGCCTGCGCGTTGCGCCATCAGGTCGTGGCACAGCTTCTGAAGCACCTCGAGCTGCTGGGCCGGCGGCCAGTCGGCCATCGGGGACCAGTCGCCCCGGGCCAGGGTCTGCGGCAACTGGTGCCAGGCCTGGGCGGTGAGGCCGGCCTGGGCCCAGCGCAGGGCGTCGGCGGGCCGGCCGCCGGCAGCCTGGAGCCAGACCTGGGCCAGCTCGGGCGGCACGGCCTTGCCCGTGAGGCTGCCGGCGGCGGCCTGCAGCCAGGCCAGCGCGTCCTCGGCGCCGGGCCAGGCCATCGCATGCGTCTGACAGCGGCTGCGAATGGTCGGCAGGAGCTGGTGGGCGGCTTCGGTCGCCAACACGAACCGCACTTCGCCCAGTGGCTCCTCCAGGGTCTTGAGCAGCGTGTTGGCCGACTCCATGTTCATGCGCTCGGCCGGATAGACCAGGATCACCTGTGCCGCGCCGCGCGAGCGCGTGAGCTGGGTGAAGGCCACCGCGTCGCGCGCGGCATCGACCCGGATCAGCTTGCTGGGCTTGCGCTTCTTGTCGTCGATCTCCTTGTGCGCGGCCTCGTCCAGCGGCCAGCCCAGTTCGAGGCTGACGGTTTCGGGCATCAGCACGCGCAGGTCGGCGTGGGTGTGCACGTCGATCGCGTGGCAACTGCCGCACTGGCCGCAGGCGCCTTGCGCGGTGGGCTGCTCGCACAGCCAGGCGCGCGCGAGCGCGAGCGCGAGGTCGTACTGGCCCAGGCCCGAAGGCCCCGCCAGCAAAAGCGCGTGGCCGCGCTGCGCAAGCAGGGCCTGGAGCTGCTGCTGCAGCCAGGGCGCCAGTGCCTGTGCTTGCGGAACGGCTGCGCTCATGAGGGCAACCAGCCTTTTCGGGTGAACACCTGCCGGACCTCGCGCCACACCGCCGCCACGTCCTGGTCCGCCGCAATGCGCGCAAAGCGGTCAGGGTCGGCCCGCATGCGCTCGGCGTAGCCGCTGGCCACACGGCCAAAGAATGCCACGGGCTGCGACTCGAACCGGTCCGGCGCGCGCGCCGAGGCCAGGCGTTCGGCCGCCACCTCGGCCGGCAGATCGAACCACACGGTGAGGTCGGGCTGGCGCAAGTGCCCGGGATCGTCCGGCCGGGACTGCACCCATTGCTCCAGTTGCTCCAGCACCGCGAGATCAAACCCGCGGCCATAGCCCTGGTAGGCGAAGGTGGCGTCGGTGAAACGGTCGCACAGCACCACCTCGCCGCGGGCCAGCGCGGGCTCGATCACCAGCGAGAGATGGTCGCGCCGCGCGGCGAACATCAGCAGGGATTCGCACAGCGGGTCCATCGCATCGTCCAGCACCAGCGCGCGCAGCTTCTCGGCCAGGGGCGTGCCGCCGGGTTCGCGCGTGAGCGTGACCGCCCGCCCCTGCGCCCGGAACGCGTCGGCCAGGCCCGCGATGTGGGTGGATTTGCCGGCACCGTCGATGCCTTCGAAGCTGATGAAGAGTCCGTGGGTTGACATCGCGTGGAAAAAGGCAGGCGGTCAGCGCCGCAGGATGAAGCGGCGCACCGCCGCGTTGTGTTCTTCCAGCGTGGCGCTGAACTGGCTGGAGCCGTCGCCTCTGGCCACGAAATACATGGCATTCGTGGTGGTGGGCCGCACGGCCGCCATCAGCGACGCCCGCCCCGGCGCGGCGATCGGCGTCGGCGGCAGGCCGGCGCGGGTATAGGTGTTGTAGGGCGTGTCGGTCTGCAGGTGGATGCGGCGCAGGTTGCCGTCGAAGCCCTCGCCCAGCCCGTAGATCACGGTCGGGTCGGTCTGCAGCCGCATGCCGATGCGCAGCCGGTTGCTGAACACGCCGCCGATGCGGCCGCGGTCGCTCTCCAGCCCGGTTTCCTTCTCGATGATGCTGGCCAGGATCAGCGCCTCCTCGGGCGAGCGCAAGGGGGTGTCGGGATGGCGTTGCGCCCAGGCGTCGGCCAGCCGCTGATCGAGGGCCTGTGCCGCCGCGCGCAGCACGCTCGAAGCGGGCGCGTGCTTGGTCACGCGGTAGGTGTCGGGGAAGAACCGGCCTTCGGGATGAATCCCCGGGTAGCCGATCAGCGCCATGATCTCGCCATGGTCCAGGCCTTCCAGGTCGCGGCCGAGATCGGGCGACGACCGCACCGCGTGCAGCACCTGGCGGATGTTCCAGCCCTCCACCAGCGTGATGCTGCGCAGCGCCTGCTCGCCGCGCACCAGCTTGTCGAGCAGGGTTCGGGGCGTCGTGTCGGGCGTGAATTCGTAGCTGCCCGCCTTGATGTCGCGGGACTTTCCCGAGGCGCGGAACCAGGCGTAGAGCACGATGGGCGGCAGCGAGACGCCCGCGCTGCTGAGCGACTGCGCCACGCCGCGCGCCGACGCGCCGGGGACGATGGTGACGTCCAGCGGCGTTTGCTGGGTCACGGATGCGGCCATGGGCAGCGGCTGCCGCAGCCACCAGACGGCCAGCGCGAAGCCCAGCGCGCCCAGCAGCAGCGCGATGGCGAACAGGCGTTTGAACAGGCGGATCACGGTCCCGCTGCCGGCATGGGCAAATGTGGCGAAGGCGTGGTCTTCATGGGTGGAAGATGATAATCGACCCCTCCGCGTGGACACGCGCACACCATCATTCCATGAGCAACGCCATGCCCATCCCCTCGCCTGCCCCGGCCCTGCCCGATGCGCCCCGCCTGCAGGGCGCGGCCCGACTGAGCCGCCTGGGCGCCATCCGGGTCCAGGGCGCCGACGCAGCCAAGTTCCTGCACGGCCAGTTGACCCAGGATTTCGCCTTGCTCGGGCTCTCCGAAGCCCGGCTGGCGGCGTTCTGCTCCGCCAAGGGCCGCATGCTGGCCAGCTTCGTCGGGTTCAAGCGCGAGCACGACGACATCCTGCTGGTGTGCAGCCGCGACCTGCTGCCGGCCACGCTCAAGCGGTTGGGCATGTTCGTGCTGCGCGCGCAGGCCAGGCTGAGCGATGCCAGCGACAGCTTCCAGATCTGGGGACTGGCCGGCGCGCAGGTGCCGGCCGCGCTGCCGGACGCAATCTGGAGCAAGGCCGATCTCGACGGTGCGCAACTGGTGCGCCTGCCTGCCGCCGACGGGACGCCGCGCGCGCTCTGGGTGGCGCCCGGCGAGCAACCGGCGCCTTTCGCGCCCACGCTCGGCCAGGCCCAGTGGGATTGGCTGGAGGTCATGAGCGGCGTGGCCACGCTCGGCCAGCCCGTGGTCGAGGCTTTTGTCCCGCAGATGCTGAACTACGAATCGGTGGGCGGCGTGAACTTCAAGAAGGGCTGTTATCCGGGCCAGGAGATCGTGGCGCGCAGCCAGTTCCGGGGCACGATCAAACGCCGGGCCTACCTCGCGCATGGCGACGCGCCTCTCGAAGCCGGCCAGCCCGTGTTCCACGACAGCGATGCCGAACAGCCTTGCGGCACGGTGGCGGCGGCCGGCGAGCGGCCCACCGGCGGGTGGGACGCGATCGTGTCCATGCAGACCGGCGCGGCGGCGTCGGGCCGGCTGAGTGCTGGATCGGCCGCGGGACCCGGCCTGCAACTGCTGCCCCTGCCCTATCCCTTGCTCGAAGACATCTGAGGTCCGCCCGGCATGTGCCTGATCGCCTTCGCCATTGGCGTCACGCCCGATCGACCCTTGATGATCGCGGGAAACCGGGACGAATTCTTCGACCGGCCCACGGCGCCGCTGTACCGGTGGACAGCGCCGGATGGCCAGTCGGTATGGGCCGGCCGCGATCTCAAGGACGGCGGCACCTGGCTGGGCGTGACGGCCTCTGGCCGGGTGGCGATGCTGACCAATGTGCGTGGCGCCAGCGACAAGCCGGCGCGGAGAAGCCGCGGACAACTCCCTCTCCGATGGCTGCGGGGCAAGCTGGCCTGGCCCGAGATGGTCGCGAGCATCGACGCGCGCGACTACGCCGGCTTCAACCTGGTGGTGGGTGATTTCCACCGGGGCGAGTGGGGCTGGGTGGGCAACCGCTCGCCCGACGCGCCGCACGACGAATCCCGTTGCGGGCTGCACCACCGCCTGCTCGCGCCCGGCGTCTATGGCTTGTCCAACGCCACGCTGAACACCCCCTGGCCCAAGACGCGCCAGCTCATGCACGCCATGCGCATGTCGGTCGAGCAAAGCGCCTTCGACGCCGAACGCACGCTGACGCAGGCCCTTTCGAGCACGGTGCACGCGCCACCGGACGAACTGCCCGCCACCGGCCTGGCCGCGCCCGCCGAAAAGGCCTTGTCCAGCGCGTTCGTGCACGTGCCCGAGCGGCGCTACGGCACCCGCAGCAGCACGCTGATACGCGTCGATCGCCCCGCGCAATCGCCTTCGGAGACCTGGCGGGTGCAGATGGACGAATGGACGCACCCGCCACCGCCCGACCCGGACCGGTCCCACAACTGGTCGGCCCAGCACCGCCTCAGCGAAACGCTGCACTGGTGATCAGCGCAGCGGCAGCACCATCTCCTGGTGGGGAATGCCCGCCTCGACGAAGGGTTCGCCGCGCGGCTGGTAGCCCTGGCGCAGGTAGAAGCCTTCGGCGCTGCGCTGGGCGTGCAGCACCACCTCGGTCGCGCTCGAATGGCGCGCGGCGTCCGTCAGCGCCTGCAGCACCTGCCGGCCCAGATGGCCGCCGCGCAGCACCCGGTTGACCGCCATGCGGCCGATCTTCACGCTCGCGCCGCCGGCCCCCAGCAGGCGCCCGGTGGCCACCGCCTGGCCGAGCCGGTTGTAGGCCACGGCGTGCAGCGCCGTGGCGTCGGCCTCGTCCCACTCCAGTTCCTTGGGGATGCGCTGTTCCTCGACGAACACCTCGGTACGGATGCGCCGGGCGTCATCGCCCAGATCGCTCCACGGGCCGGCCTTGACGGCCGTCATGGCCTCGCCGGCCTCGTAGCCCAGCAGGATGTCGCGCAGTGCCTGCGGCACCGGGCGCGAGGTCTGGGTGGCGGGGTCGGCGAACACGTAGACGATCTCGCCCGTGATGAGGTGTTCGTCGCCCCGGAAGATGGCGCCTGTGAACACGATGGACGACTTGCCGACCCGCTCGCACTTCATGGCCACGTCGATCTGGTCGTCCACCCGGGCCGAGGAATGGAATTCCACCGTGGCCTTGACCACGTACAGATCGCCGCCGAGTTCGTGCATGGACGCCTCGTAGGGCAAGGCCAGCGCCCGCCAATAGTCGGCGATGGCGGTGTCGAAATACATCAGGTAGTGCGCGTTGAAAACGATCTTCTGCATGTCCACCTCGGCCCAGCGCACGCGCAGGCGGTGGAAGAAGCGGAATTCGGCGCGGGTCAGCGGCATGGCGGGTCTCCGTGTCTGCGGTTATCGTGGCGGCAAGGATAGTGCGTTGCCGGGCCAGGTGCCGTCGCGCGCAGCACTCCACCCCCGACCCCTCGATCTTCCGGATGCCGACACACCCACCATGCGCGCCCTGCTGCACCTGTACCTCCTGCTGATGCTCTTGCCCGCGGCAGCCCTTGCGAAGGTCGTGCAGTCGCTCGAGTTCAAGACCTACGAGGTGCCGTACCGGGCAGATACCGGCTTGCGCCGGTCGATCAGCGACGCCTCGCCGATCCGGCAGGACGGCAAGGTCTTTCACGGCTACACGCAATGGCATGTGAACTGGCAGTTCTGGTGGAACCTCACGCCCGACGGCCGCTGCGCGATCCACAGGACGCTGACCCGGGTCACGGGCGTCATCACGCTGCCGGTGCTGATGGGCGCGCCGCCCGACGTCCAGCAGGCATTCGACCGCTATGCCGCCGCCCTGCGCCACCACGAGATGGGGCATTTCCAGTTCGCCCAGGACGCGGCGAACGGCATCGACCGAGGCATTCTGGCCCTGCCCCCGCAAACCACCTGCGCGCAATTGGGGAAGGCGGCCAACCGAACCGGCCGCCGCATCCTGGACGATGCGATACGGGCCGAAAGGGAATACGACCGCAGCACCCGGCATGGCCGCACGCAAGGGGTCAGGCTGCCCGACTGACGAAGCGCCTCTGGATCAACCGCCCCAGGCCTGGCGCAGCGCGCGCGCCGCGTCGTTGTGGGCGGTCAGCGCCTGGGGAATCGCCCGGCCGAACTGGATGAACCCGTGGACCACGCCCGGGTAGATCTCCAGGTCCACCGGCACGCCCTGCATGCGCAGGCGGTCGGCGTACATCACACCCTCGTCGACCAGCGGATCGCATTCGGCCAGTCCGACCCAGGCGGGCGCCACACCGTCCAGATCGCGCACCTGTCCCGAAGCGTCAACCCCGTCGAGCGGCGCGAAGCGCCAGTCGTCGCGCTGCGCCGGCTGGCTCAGGTACTGGTCGAAGAAATAGCTGATGTGGGGTTCCTCCAGCAGGAAACCCCTGGCGAAGGTGTGGTGCGAGGGCGTGTCCTGGTGGCCTGCGCAGCCCGGGTAGAACAGCAGTTGCAGCGCGAGCGGCCAGGCGGCGTCGCGCGCGGCGATGGCGGTCACGGTGGCCAGCGTGCCGCCCGCGCTGTCGCCGCCGACGGCGATGCGCGCTGCGTCCAGGCGCAGGCCCGGGGCCTGGTCGCGCAACCAGGCCAGGCTGTCCCAGGCGTCGTTCACCGCCGTGGGAAATTTCCATTCGGGCGCCAGGCGGTAGTCCACCGAGACCACGGCGCCATGGGCCAGGTGGGCCAGGTGGCGACACAGCGGTTCGTGCGTCGCCACGCTGCCCACCGTGAAGCCACCACCGTGAAAGTACAGCAGCACCGGCAGCGGATCGTCGGATGCCGGGGCGAACAGGCGCGCGCTCAGGCGATGGCCGTCGCGCGCCGGAATGAGCAGGTCCTCCACCCGCGCCAGCTTGTGGGAAGGCAGTTCGAGCACACCGGCGCCCGCCGCGTAGGCGAGCTTGGCCTGCGCCGGCGAGAGCGCATGCATGGGCGGATGGCCGGCACGGGCGATGCGGTCGAGCAGGCCGCGCGAAGCCGGTGTCAGGAGGGCCCTGGGATTGAGGTGTTGCGACATGGGGGAAGAGCGGTCTGGCCGGGGTTGTCGTTTGCGGGACCTGGATCGGCGCCGGCGGCTTGGGTCCAGGGCACCTCCCGCCGTATAGTTTTCGGTACCACCCCACACCATAACGCGAGACAAGCATGTCCCAGATCCTGTATGTGACCAATATCCTGATCGACTTCGGCGCCCTTTCCCGGTTGAACGCCGAATGCGAGCGCGTGGGCATCACACGCCCATTGATCGTGACCGACGCGGGCGTGAAAGCCGCCGGCCTGCTGGACAAGGCGCTGGCCGCCCTGCCCGGGTGGCCGGTGGCGGTGTTCGACCAGACGCCATCCAACCCGACCGAGTCCGCCGTGCGCGCCGCCGTCGAGGTGTACCGGCGCGAGGCCTGCGACGGCCTGATCGCCCTGGGCGGCGGCAGCTCGATCGACTGCGCCAAGGGCCTGGCCATCGCGGCCACGCACGAAGGCCCGCTGAAAACCTACGCCACCATCGAAGGCGGCTCGCCGAAGATCACCGAACGCGTGCCGCCGCTGATCGCCGTGCCCACCACGGCCGGCACCGGCAGCGAAGTGGCGCGCGGCGCCATCGTGATCGTCGACGATGGCCGCAAGCTGGGTTTCCACAGCTGGCACCTGGTGCCCAGGACCGCCCTGCTCGACCCCGAGCTCACCCTGGGCCTGCCGCCCATGCTGACCGCCGCCACCGGCATGGACGCGATCGCCCATTGCATGGAAACCTTCATGGCGCCCGCCTTCAACCCGCCCGCCGACGGTATCGGGCTCGATGGCCTGCGGCGCGGCTGGGCACACATCGAACGGGCCACCAAAAACGGGCAGGACCGCGAAGCGCGCCTGAACATGATGAGCGCCTCCATGCAGGGTGCGATGGCGTTCCAGAAGGGCCTGGGTTGCGTGCATTCGCTCAGCCACAGCCTCGGCGGAGTCGATCCCCGCCTGCACCACGGCACGCTCAACGCCATGTTCCTGCCGGCGGTGATCCGCTTCAATGCCGAGGCCGAGTCGATGCAGAAGGATCAGCGCCTGCAGCGCATGGCGCATGCCATGGGCCTGCAAAGCGGCGGCGACATCCCCGAGGCCATCAAGGACATGAACGCCCGCCTGGGCCTGCCCACCGGACTGGCCGCCATGGGCGTGACGCCCGACATGTTCGACCGGGTGATCCAGGGTGCGCTGGCCGATCATTGCCACAAGACAAATCCCCGCATCGCCACGGCCGATGAATACCGTGGCATGCTGGCAGCCGCCATGTAACGCTCACAAGCCGCCGCGATGAAACCCCTGAACGCCGTCCCCCTGTCCCTGCTCGACCTGGTCGCCGTGCGCGAGGGCGGTTCGGTGGCCGATGCACTGGCCATTGCGCTGCGCACCGCGCAGCACGCCGAGCAACTGGGGTTCAAGCGCTACTGGCTGGCCGAGCACCACAACATGAGCGGCATCGCCAGCTCGGCCACGGCGGTGCTGGTGGGCCACATCGCCGGGGGCACGAAACGCATGCGCGTGGGGTCGGGCGGCGTGCTGCTGCCCAACCACGCGCCGCTGGTGGTGGCCGCGACCTTCGGCACCCTGGCCGAGCTCTACCCCGGGCGCATCGACCTGGGGCTGGGCCGCGCGCCGGGCACCGACCCCCTGACCATGCGCGCCCTGCGCCGCGACCGGGTGGAGACCGAAGCCGATTTCCCGCGCGACGTGGCCGAACTGCAGCGGCTGCTGGGCCCCGCCCAGCCCGGCCAGCGCCTGATCGCGATGCCCGGCGCCGGCACCGAGGTGCCGATCTGGCTGCTGGGCTCCAGCCTGTTCTCGGCCCAGTTGGCGGCCGAGCGCGGTTTGCCATATGCCTTTGCCTCCCATTTCGCGCCCCGGCTGCTGCTGCAGGCGCTCGAGGTCTACCGCAGCCGCTTCCAGCCCTCGGCCACGCTGGCCCGACCCTATGCGATCGTGGGCGTGCCCATGGTGGCCGCTCCCACGGACGAGGAAGCCGAGTTCCTGGCCAGCAGCACCTACCAGCGCGTGCTGGGCATCCTCACCGGCAAGCGCGGCCAGTTGCCGCCGCCGGTGCACGGCTTCATGCAGCACCTGCATCCCCAGGAACGCGCCGCCATCGACGACTTCCTGGCCTGTGCGGTGATCGGCAGCCCGCAGACCGTTCGCAACGGCCTGGGCGCGCTGGTCCAGGCCACCGAAGCGGACGAGCTGATGCTGGTCAGCGACGTGTTCGACCCGGCCCTGCGGCTGCGCTCGTTGACGCTCGCGGCCCAGGCCTGCGCGGATGCGCCGGTGGCCGAGGCCACGCCAACCTGATCAGGTGCCTGGGTTCCGCAGGTAGCGCAACGCGCCCTCGCCCGCCTGGCGCCCGGTGGACAGGCAGGCCGTGAGCAAATAGCCCCCGGTGGGCGCTTCCCAGTCGAGCATTTCACCCGCGCAGAACACGCCGGGCATGGCCGTGAGCATGAGCCGTTCATTCATCGCCGGCCAGGCCACGCCGCCCGCCGTGCTGATGGCCTCGTCCAGCGGGCGCGGCGCCACCACCGTCACCGGCAGGGCCTTGATCGCCGCCGCCAGGCGCTCTGGGTCGTGCAGCGTCGCCTTGTCCAGCAGTTCGTTCAGGATCGCCATGCGGATGCCGTCCAGGCCCAGGCGGCTCTTGAGGTGGCTGGAGAGGCTGCGCGCTCCCCGGGGATGCGCCACATGGGCCAGCACCTGCTCCGGGCGGCGATCGGGCTGCAGATCCAGGTGGAACGTGGCCTGTCCGGCGCGGGCGATCTCCTCGCGCAACAGGGCCGACGCCGCGTAGATCAGGCTGCCTTCCACGCCGCTGGCCGTGGCCACGAACTCGCCCCGGCGATGGAACGCCGATCCATCGCGGCCCTGGAACGCCAGGCTGACGGCCTTGAAGGGCTGGCCGGCAAAACGCCCGGCGAAGTACGGGCTCCAGCCCTGGCCGGCGCCGTGCACCGGTGAGCCCGCCACGTCGAAACCGCAGTTGCTCGGGCGCAGAGGTGCCACGGCAATGCCCGCTTCCTGCAAAGGCGCCATCCACGCGCCGTCCGACCCCAGGCGCGCCCAACTGGCGCCGCCCAACGCCAGCACCACGGCGCGCGCCTGCACGTCCATGGTCCCCGCGGGCGATTGCAGGCGCAGGCCGATGCGGCCGGAAGCACCAGGCACCCAGCCGGTCCAGCGATGCCGCATGTGGAACTGCACGGCCGCGCCCTGCCCCTGCGGATGGCGCAGGCGCTGCAGCCACGCACGCAGCAGCGGCGCGGCCTTCATGTCGGTCGGAAACACCCGGTGCGAAGAACCCACGAAGGTGTCGATGCCCAGGCCCCGGGCCCAGTCGCGCACCGCCTGCGGGCCGAACGCTTGCAGCATGGTCTGCAACGGCAGTGCCGCTTCGGCGTAGCGCTGCACGAAGGCTTCCAGCGGCTCGGCATGGGTCAGGTTCATGCCGCCTTTGCCGGCCAGAAGGAACTTGCGCCCCACCGACGGCATGGCATCGAACAGGTGCACCGGCACACCGGCGGCACCCAGCACCTCGGCGGCCATCAGCCCGGTCGGGCCGCCGCCGATGACCGCCACCTCGACCTGCAGCGGCACCGGCATTTCCGGCGCAGCGCTCATTCGCTCGTCTCCTCGGGCAACAGTTCGACCAGATCGCCCTGGCTACCGATGAGGGCGACGCGCACGGGCTCGCCCGGGCAGGCTTGCGCCACCGCCTGCCGGTACCGGTTCATCTGGGCCAGCAGTTCCGGCTGGCGTTCCGGGTGCGCGGCGCTCTTGAAGTCGAGCACCCACCAGGCACCGGGTTCCGCGCCCGCGCCGCGCTCGCGCACCAGGCGGTCCAGCCGCAGCAGATCACCCTGGTGGAACAGTTCCACTTCGTTGCCCCACTGGGTCAGGCGCGCGGCGTCCCAGACCCATGCGGCGGGGCCCGAGACGATGCGCCGCGCGATGGCCAGGGCCTGCTGGCCCTGCTCGGCGTCCAGCCCGAACTCGCGCGAGGCGGCCTGCACGTGCAATGGCGTCCATTCAAAATCGCCCGCGGGCGTGGGGCGCCATTGCAGCAGCCGGTGCAGGGCCAGGCCCACACGGGCGAAAGCATCGCCGGTGCCATCGGCCGCCGGGCCGCCGAGCCGCGGCGCCTGGGGTGCCGGCACCGGAACCTCCACGGCCAGGAGCGGCAGGCAAGGCTGATCGAAATGCTTCGACGGCGTCTCGGTGGCACGGGCCGCCTCCCCGGCCGGCGCCACGTCGCCAGCGTCCCGCGCCAGCGGCGCCAGCCGCTGGTACCAGGTGGCCGCCTGGCCACGCCGGTGCGGCTCGAAGCTCGAAACCACCAGGCGGTGCTCGGCGCGGGTCAAGGCCACGTACAGCGCGTTGAGTTCTTCCAGCGCGCGCGCCTGCTGCTCCACCTGAAGCACCTCTGCCGCGCAGACCGGTGGCGACTTCTCGCTGGCCAGGAAAACGAAGCGGCTCGGCGCCGGGTTCTCGCCGGGCCAGTCGACCAGCACGCCCATGCTGTCCGGGCGGGACGAAGGCGCGTCGGTGTCGAGCATGAGCACCGTGTGGGCCTCCAGGCCCTTGGCGCCATGGATGGTGAGCAGGCGCACGGCATCGGCCGCGTGCGTGGGCGTGGCCTTGATGCCGCCGGCCTTGAGCGCGCGGACAAAACGGTAGGCCGTCAGGAAGCGCCCTCCCTCCTGGGTCAGCGACTGCAGCAGCAGGTCGCGCAACTGGGCCAGCACCGCGTCGCGCTGGCTGGCCGGCACCGACTGCGCAAACCGCGCCAGCGCATCGCTGTGGTCGTAGATGGCGGACAAGGCATCGTGCGGCGGCAGGCTCGACACCCAACGCCGGTACAGGGCGAGTTGCTGCGCGCTGCGGGCCAGCGCTTCGGCCTGTTCGCCGGCCTGCCCGGGCGTGGCGCAAGCCATGGCCATCAGCGCCACCTGTTCATCCGTTGGCAGCGCTTCGAACCGCTGCAGCACGTCCCACCACGAGGGAGGGACCGCCCTGGCCGTGTCGGAACGCGCCGTCCAGCGCAAGCGCAGCCGGGCGATCTGGGCCAGCAGGTTGTCGTCCAGGCCCATCAAGGGCGATTTGAGCGCGCGCGCCAGGCTCAGGTCGTGCGAGGGCGAGACCAGCGCATCGAGCAAGGCCACCACGTCCTGCACCGCCGGCGCTTCGCAGAGATCGATCTTCTCGGGCTGTTCGCTGGCGATGCCCCGCTCCAGCAAGGCCTGGTGCATCCAGCCCAGCCGCTCGCGCCGGCGCGAGAGCACCATCACGCCACCCGGCGGCACCCGGCCCGAGGCGATCTCTGTAGCGACCCAGTCGGCGGCCTGGCGGGCTTCGCGAGCCGACATGCTGTCTTCCGGCAGCACCCTGGGCGTCATCAGGCTGTCGCGCCAGGCCTGCTCGTCGCGCTCGGCAACTTCGCCGCGTGGCGCCGCATCGCGCGGCACCTGGGGCAGCGCCAGCACGGCGCCGGCGTCCGTGCTTTCGGTGGTGTGGGCGCGGTAGTCGCTGCCGTACTCGCCGGCTTTCAGCGCACCCAGCATGACCTGGTTGAGCGCATCCACCACGCCGGTGGCGCAGCGGCGCGTGTGGTCGCAACTGAGCAGCGCGCCCGAGAGCCCATGGACCACGAAGGCCTGCGCCGCCTTGAACACCTGCGGTTCCGCGCGCCGGAACCGGTAGATGGACTGTTTGGGGTCGCCCACCAGGAACACGCAAGGGGCATCGCCCGCACCCGCTCCCGCGTACGCCGAAAGCCACCCGTACAAGGCCTGCCACTGCAGCGGGTTGGTGTCCTGGAACTCGTCGATCAGCAGGTGGCGCACGCGGGCGTCCAGGCGCTGCTGCATCCAGCCCGAGAGTTCGGTGTCTCCCAGCAGGCGCAGCGCGGCGCCTTCGACGTCGTTCATGTCGATCCAGCCGCGCTCGCGCTTGAGATCGCCATAGGCGGCGAGCAGCACGCGGGTGAGCCGGGCCATGCGCTGGTGGTGCAGCCAGGACTGGTGCTGGCGCCTGGCCGTGCACAGGTCCTGCAGTTCCAGCTCGGCTTCCTGGGCGGCCACGAACTTGCCCAGGTGGTTGGTCAGCCGGTCTTCGCTGGCGACGAAGAAGGCCTTGCGCAGCATGGCCAGCCGTTCGGGCATCCGGGCGCTCTCGTCGGGCAGCATGAACGCATCGACCACGGCGTTGGCGGCGGCCCTGGGCGTCTTGTTGGTTTCAGTGCCCAGCTTGCGGGCCCGTTCCAGCCAGCGCTCGCGCGCGCCCGGCTGAAGCAACGCCTGCTCGGGCGCGGCCAGGCTGCTCCAGCGCGGGTACAGCTCGCCGAAGGGCTTCACCGATCCGTCCACCACACCGGCCGCATCGGCCAGCGCGAACTCCACCCGCTTCTGCAGCGCGTTCTCCAGCGCCTTGAGCGTCTGGTGGCGGCCGTGTCCGGCCACCGCGTCCATGAAGTCCTGCCGGCCCTGGCCGTCCCTGACCAGCGCCGCGTAGAAACGCGGCCACACCAGGGCCACGGCCTGCGCGTCGTCTTCGAGCAGTTCGTACTGCGGCGGCAGCCGCAGATCCTGCAGCACCGACATCGGTGCGCCGCGCAGCAGCGAGGCAAACCAGCCATGGAAGGTGCGGACCTGGATCTGGCGGCCCGCCGCGCTCACCCGCTGGTGAAGCCCGCGCAGCTCGGGAGCACGCCGCGTGGCCTCGACCTCGCCCAGCCCGCGCGCGCGCAGTTCGCTGGCCAGGTCCGTGTCCGGAAGATCGGCGCAGCGCCGCAGTTCCTGGTGGAGCCGTTCGCGCATTTCGCCCGCGGCTTTCTTGGTGAAGGTGATGGCCAGGATGTCCTGGGGCGCACAGCCGTCGAGCAAGGCCCTCAGGATGCGCGAGACCAGCATCCAGGTCTTGCCCGCGCCGGCGCAGGCTTCCACGGCGACGTTGCGCCCGGGGTCGCAGGCCAGCGCGTAGAAGGCCTCGCGAGCGGCGGGCTGGCCATCGATCCGGTAGGCGGGCGCGGTCATGGGAGTACCTTCGTGCTTCGCACTGCGGTGAGAGCTTGCTTGGGGCGGCCCGGCACGGCGCTCATACAGCCCCCCAGAAATCCTTGCGGCACAGGCCGCGCGCGGCGCAGAAGTCGCACGCCTGGCCCTCGCCCAGCGCGGGCATGGGCTGCCCTTGCGCCACTCGGGACATGTCGCTCACCAGGCCCTGGCGCAACTGCTCCCGCGCCATGAGCACGTCCTCCTGCTCGACCCACAGCGTGGCCGCCTCCCTGGGCCCGTCGCCGCGCTTGTCCGTGATGCTCAGGTAGGCAGCGCGCAGGTTGTCCTGCGGCAGCAGCGCGGCGTAGAAGGCGAGCTGGGTGTCTTCGAGCGGCTCCCTGACGCGTTCGAGCGTCCTGGCGCGGCTTTCGGTCTTGTAGTCGATCACCATCGGAATCGGCCCCTCGGGCGACGGCTGGACGTCCACCCGGTCCAGCTTGCCATACAGCTTCCATTCACCCAGCCGGGCATCGAACGCGGCTTCCGCCTTCTCGAAACGCGGGCCGGCGAGGCCATCGCGGGACTCGTGGCCGGCGAGCCAGGTCAGATAGCCCTCGCGCAGCGCGGGCCACACCGCCTCGAACGGCAGGAACCCGGCGCCCCCTTCTCCGGCATTCAGGCCCATGGCATCGGCGGTCTCCATGGCGAGCCGATCCAGGGTCTCGCGGTCCGCGGACATGCCGGGGCGCGCGTCACCCCGCTGTTCGTGGAACGCGCGCAGAACAGCGTGCAGCCAGTTGCCCAGGTCGCGCTGATCGGGCGCTTCGTCGAGCTCCGGCGCCTCGGTCAACCGGAGCTGGCGCAAGGCGAAGAAGCGGTAGGGGCAATGGCGCAGGTCCTGGTAGGCGCTGGCCGACAAGGTATCGGGCAGCACGTCGCCGGCCGCGGGGGCCGGACGCTGGACGGCTTCGACGGCCAGTTGCCGGGATGCGCGCGGGTCGGGAGACGCGCCCGGCCCCAGCGCCTCGACCCATGGGCTGGCCAGCAGGGATTCGCCCCGTTCCTGGGTGCGCCACAGGATGTCGAGCCAGGGCGAGGCCAGGGTGACCTGCCAGGCCCGCAGCGCGGCCTCGGCCAGCGCGGCCCGCCCGGGCAGGCCCAGGGCCTCACGCTGGGCAACGGTCCATTGGCCCGGTGGCTCGGGGCAGGCAGGCAGGTGGACCTCGTCGCACCCGGGCACCACGACCGCCGCAAAGTCCCGCCCCAGCAGTTGGGCCATGGGCACCACCACCACCATGGGATCGGCGTCCGTCCTGGCGGTGAAGCTCGCGCCTTCCAGAACCTCGCGCGCCCAGTCGCCGAAGGCGGCCAGCGCCATCCGGCCATGTGGCTTTGCGTCCTTGCGGCCCCGGCCATCGGCGCTGGCGGCCGTTTCCGCCAATGCGCGGGTCACGGCCGAGATTTCCTCGGACGCCGCCTGGCCCAGCCGCAAGGCCCGGATCACCTGCTGGCCGGCCGGGTCGGCCTGGAGCGGGGTCCACACGCCACAAGCGGCCAGGGCATCGGCCGCGTCGGTGAGCCACTGGCCCAATGCCCGGGGCGCCTGCAGCGCCGCCAGCAGCGGCGGCAGATCTGCGGGCACCGCCTCGGCCAGCCCAGGCCGCTGCAGCGCCGCATGCCAGAGCGAAGCACCCACCTCGCGGGCGGCCCGCTCCATCGCCCGCACCTGCGCATCGCTCCAGGCCGGCGCCAGCTTCATCCAGTCGAGCACGTCGTCCATCCGGGCTCTCGGGCTGGCCGCGCGCAGCAAGGCCATGACCCGTGAAGCAGCGTGGGTGGTCGAGAGCTTCCAGCCCGTCTCGTCCCGCACGCGGATGCCGGCGCCGCCGAGCAAGGCGCTGATGCGCCGGACCAGCATGCGGTCGTTGGCCACCAGCGCCACCGGCGAATGCCCTGTGTTGATCCGAGCGATGACACAGGCGGCGGCCCGTTGCGCCTCGTCCTCGCTGTCCATGCACCGGTGCAGGTTCGCGTGACCGCCCGTCGGTGGACGCTCGCCCTCGGCGAACAAGGGCATCAGGGTGGCGCGCTCCGCCCAGTGTTCGCGCAGTGCCGCCACCAAGGGGTCGTCGTGGAAGCCTGGCACGATCACCATCGCGTCGGCCAGCACGCCCGGCGCGGCCTCGGACGTCCACCAGGCGTCGGTGGCGAATGCCGAGGTGCTGGCCCAGGCCAGCGCCAGGGACGCGACCAGGGATTCCCATTGGAGCGCGGCCGGCGCGAGTTGCAGCCCGTCGCGCACCTGTGCCGCCCATTCCAGGCGCTGCCCGGGCGGCACCGAAGCGGCCACCGGCGCCAGTTGGGCGGCCGCCTCGACCAGCCTGGAAACCATGAGCGCCCGAAGCGCCGGCTCGGCCCGCCCCTGGGCGACCCTGTCGACGAACGCCGCGGCGACCAGGCTGTCGCGCGCGACGTCCATGCTCAGGTCGGTCGGACCCGGCAGGAAAGGCCGCAGCGAGATGGCGAGGTTGCGGCTCGACTCGAAACGGGGAGCGAAACCGCCCGGATGCCTGGCCGCCCAGGCGCGCCGGCCCACGTCCATCAGCTGCGCATAGGGCATCAGCACCAGCACGCGGGTGGGCGCCACGCCGCGCTGGCTCGTCAGCCGATCGATTTCGTCCAGCAGCCGCGCCCACTGGGGGCCATCCTCTGCCGGGCAGACAGGATTCATGGAATAGGGGTTTCTGTCACAATGATGTGGTTGTCGCTGAAGCGGTTGGCAGGAACAACGGCCACCGGTGCACCGACTGTAACTTCCCCCGTTCAACGTTCCTTAGGATGAATCATGGCCAGCGACCTGATCAAACACGTTTCCGATGCCAGCTTCAAGACCGATGTGCTCGACGCCCAGGCCCCGGTGCTGGTGGACTTCTGGGCCGAATGGTGCGGCCCCTGCAAGATGATCGCGCCCATTCTCGATGAGGTGGCCGGCAGCTACGACGGCAAGCTCAAGATCGCCAAGCTCAACGTGGACGACAACCGCGACGTGCCCGCCAAGTTCGGCATCCGCGGCATCCCCACCCTGATCCTGTTCAAGGACGGCCAGCCAGCGGCCACCAAGGTCGGCGCCATGAGCAAGGCGCAGCTCACGGCCTTCATCGACCAGCAACTGGCCTGACGCAACAAAGCGGTCCGCAATGCCCGTGTCGGGTGCAATGCCCGGATCACTTGCGCCGGACCGCTTTTTTCCTGTCATAATTTCCCCAGAGCTGCACTGACAGAGTCCAGCCTCGCCCCCAGCGCACCGCCCTGCATCCAGGCGCCGGCGCACCCTCCCCCCGGTTTTTGACTCAACTCCTGTTCGGAGTGAATTCCATGCACCTCAACGAACTCAAGGCACTGCACGTGTCTGAAGTCCTCAAGCAGGCCGAAGCCCTTGAGATTGAAAACACCGGCCGCATGCGCAAGCAGGAGCTCATGTTCGCCATCATCAAGAAGCGCGCCAAGGGCGGCGAACAGGTGAACGCCGACGGCGTGCTCGAGGTGCTGCCCGACGGTTTCGGTTTCCTGCGAGCGCCCGACACCAGCTACACCGCCAGCACCGACGACATCTACATCTCGCCCAGCCAGATCCGCCGCTTCAACCTGCACACCGGCGACATGATCGAGGGCGAGGTGCGCATCCCCAAGGACGGTGAGCGCTACTTCGCGCTCAACAAACTCGACAAGATCAACGGCT
>CAZFOT010000002.1:0-60458 GCA_964520365.1 uncultured Hydrogenophaga sp. | reverse complement strand
TGATCCCGTTCATCGACGTGATGCTCGTGCTGCTGATCATCTTCATCATCACCGTGCCCGTGATCAAGCACGCGGTCAACATCGACCTTCCGCGCGCGAGCAACGAAAAGCTGCAGGACAAGCCCCAGAACGTCCGCCTGGCGGTGGACGCCGAGGGTGCGTACTTCTGGAACGACGCGCCGATCACCGACGCCGAGTTCGAGGCGCGTCTGGCGGGGGCCGCCGCGCAGGAGCCGCAGCCGGAACTGCACATCCGCGGCGACAAGGCCGTTCGCTACGAGCGGGTGGCCCAGGTGATGGCCGCGGCCCAGCGCGCCGGCGTGCGCAAGATCGGATTCATCACCGAGCCGGCGCAGTGACCACGCAGGCAGGCGCATCCTGACCCGATCGCCCATGGGCGGACACCGGTTTCATCGTGGGGCGACCCGGGGAGGCCACCCTCCTCGACGTCGTTTTTGGCCAGCCAGGGCAGCCCTTCAAGGCTTGCGGTAGCCAGGCATTTTTTCAACCCGGATGCGACAGTTGGACGCGCCCGAGTGGGTCGTCCTGTCCAAGTTCAAAGACCCACGGCGGCAATACCGGCCCGAGCGATCTGCGCATCCTCGGTCGACTTCACGCCGCTCACGCCCACGGCGCCGATGGTCTGCCCGTCCTTGACGATGGGAACCCCACCCTCCAGCATGCCGGCCATGGCGGGCACGCTCAGGAACGACATCCGTCCCTGGTTGATCACGTCCTCGTACACCTTGCTTTCGCGGCGCCCCAGCGCGGCGGTGTGCGCCTTGGCGGGCGCGATGTGCGCCGAAATGGCGGGCGCGCCATCGAGCCGCTGCAACCACAGGAGATGGCCGCCGTCGTCGACGATCGCGATCGTGACCGCCCAGTTGTTCTGCAGGGCCTCCGCCTCGGCGGCTGCGGCGATCGACTTGACGTCGGCGAGTTCGAGAACGGCTTTGTTTTTCATGAACTTTTCCTGTTGATGACAATCTGAAAATGCGCCCGGGCACTGGCCGCGCAGCGTGTGGTGCGTGGCAACCACTCGCGGGCAAGCCCGAAGCCATGGGCAGAGCATACCCAAAGCCGTGCCCGGCGGCGCCAGACCGTCCGCCGCCGTCTACAATGCCTCTTCGACAACCCGGGGCGCCATCATGCGCCGGGCTGCCCAGCCGAGCCAACTGTCAAAGGAGTTGACCACCATGTCCGACCACATTCAAACCACCGGCCGCTTCGGCACCGCTGTCTCGTCGCCCGCGCAGCGCAACAAGGTCATGCGCAACACCTACTGGCTGCTGGCCCTGTCCATGCTGCCCACCGTGCTGGGCGCCTGGATCGGCGTGCAAACCGGCATCACTGCTGGCCTGACGGGCGGTCTGGGATTGATCGTCTTCCTGGGCGGCGCGTTCGGCTTCATGTTCGCCATCGAAAAGACCAAGAACTCGGCCGCCGGGGTTCCGGTGCTGCTGGCGTTCACCTTCTTCATGGGCCTCATGCTCTCCCGCCTGCTGGGCGCGGTGATGGGCTTGAACAACGGCTCCAGCCTCATCATGACCGCCTTTGGCGGCACCGCCGCCGTCTTCTTCGTGATGGCCAACCTCTCCACCGTGATCAAGCGGGACCTGTCCGGCATGGGCAAATGGCTGTTCGCCGGCGCCCTGGCCATCATGATCGGCGCCATCATCAACGTGTTCGTGGGCAGCACCGCGGGCATGGCCGCGATCGCCACGCTGGCCATCCTGGTCTTCAGCATGTTCCTGCTCTACGACCTCAAGCGCATCGTGGAAGGCGGCGAGACCAACTACATCACCGCCACGCTCGGGCTGTACCTGAGCCTGTTCAACATTTTCCAGAGCCTGCTGGCCCTGCTGGGCATTTTTGGCGGCGAACGGGATTGACGCGCCTCCTCGCCCGGTAAGCCCGATGGGCTGCAAGAAAAGGACCTTCGGGTCCTTTTCTTGCTTGGGGGTCGGAATCCGGCCATTGTTCGTGCCGATTTGTCGCGGCGGCCATCAAGTTGGACGGGCAAATGCCGAAAGACATCTCAACACGCCCGCCACCACCATGCGACACGCCTCCCTCACCCTGCTTTTGCTCTGCGCCGCCAGCCTGCTTGCAGGCTGCGAGGCCCTGGGCATCGAAACCGCCACCCAGGTCGCCGCCAAGAAGGAGGCGGAGGCGCGGGCCATTGGCAGCGCCTGCCGCCATGCGGTGCGCAGCATCGAGGCTTGCTTCGGAAGCTACCCCCGGGCGGGCAAGGCCGCCGTGTTTGCCGGGTGGCGCGAAATGGACGAGTACATGCGCGAGAACGCCATCGTGGGCATGCCCGCGGAACCGTCGCCGGTCCGGCCCGCCCCTGTGGGCGTGGAGGAAACCGGCATGCCCGGCGCGGGGGAATCCGGCCGGTTGCCTCACAACTCCTGATACGGCTTCGCCTTCAAACGTATCACTGCGTTGGTTCGCCTTGTTCTACGCTTGAATGCAGAACCGTATGAGCCCGCCGGGGGAACCTCTCACGGCGCGGATCGCGCGCCAGGCCCGGTCTCCAGGTCGAACACCGCCATGCTCTCCACGTGCGCGGTATGGGCGAACATGTTGACCACACCCGCCCCGGCGCAGCGGTATCCGGCCTGATGCACGAGCAAGCCGGCGTCGCGTGCCAGCGTCGCGGGATTGCAGCTCACATAGACGATGCGCCTGGGAGGTGTCCAGGAACCCCGCAGCTCGGGCCGCTGGTGCAGGTCGGCCAGGGCCTTGGCCAGGGCAAAGGCGCCTTCGCGCGGTGGGTCCACCAGCCATTTGTCCGCCACGCCGTCGCTCACCAGAAGCTCGGGCGTCATCTCGAACAGGTTGCGCGCGGCAAATGTGGTTTCGCACAACGGTTCCAGGCGGTCCTTCCGATTGAAGACCAGGTTCTCGCGTGAACGGGCCACCAGGGTCTCGCTCCCCTCGATACCCAGCACCTCGCCGGCCTGCGTCGCGATCGGCAGGGTGAAGTTGCCCAGGCCGCAGAACCAGTCGATCACGCGTTCGTTCTTCCGGGCATCGAGCAGCCTGAGCGCGCGCGAGACCAGCACGCGGTTGATGAAGGGGTTGACCTGGGTGAAATCGGTCGGCTTGAACGGCATGGTGATGCCGAACTCGGGCAGGCGGTAGGACAGCGGCGGGCCCTGTTCGTCGAGCAGCTTCACGGTGTCCGGCCCCTTGGCCTGCAGCCACCACTGGACGCCGTGCTGCGCGGCGAAAGCACGCAGCAGGGCCAGGTCACCGCCGGAAAGCGGCTCCAGGTGCCGCAACACCAGGGCAGTGACTTCGTCGCCGCAAGCCAGTTCGATCTGCGGACAGGTTTCGCGCGCGGCCAGGCTGAACACCAGCTCGCGCAGCGGCATCAGCATCGCGCTCACGTGGGGCGGCAGCACGGGGCAGATCTGCATGTCGGCCACGTACCGGCTCTTGCGCTCATGGAACCCGATCAGCACCACGCCCTTCTTGTGCACGTGGCGCACCGACAGCCGAGCGCGGTGGCGGTAGCCCCAGGAGGGGCCTTCGATCGGGCGCAGCAGCGTCTGCGCCTTCACCTTGCCGAGGTGCCACAGGTTGTCCTCCAGCACCCGCTGTTTGACCGCCACCTGGGCCGAGACATGCAGATGCTGCATCTTGCAGCCTCCGCAGGCGCCCGCGTGCAGTCCGAAATGCGGGCACCCGGGGCGCACGCGCTGGGACGATTCGCTGTGCACGGCGGTGACCGTGCCGGCTTCCCAGTTGTTTTTCTTGCGATGCACCGAGGTGCTGACCACCTCGAACGGCAACGCGCCTTCAATGAAGACGACCTTGCCGTCCGGGCGGCGCGCGATGCCCTGGGCGTCGATGTCGAGGGATTCGACCGCAAGCCAGCCATCGGGCAAGGCGGTGGACGGGGTGTCATGCGCCTGGGCGCTGGCGGTGGTGAGAAGGCTGTTTTCGTGGGTATCGGGCACTGTCATGCCCCGATTGTCTCAGGCCCAGGCCTTGAGGTATTCGTCCCAATGGCTCTCGGTGGGCGCAAGTCCACCCAGCGTCTCCTTGACGTAGGCGATTTCCTGCTCGTATTCGGACTCGGTGAATCCGCCGCGCATTTTCTGGAACCGGCAGTACACCAGATAGGTGTTCATCACGTCGGTTTCACAGTAGCGGCGGATGTCTTCCAACTGGCCAGCGAGGTACTGCGCGTGGACCTGGGAACCATCCATGCCCAGCTTGCCCGGGAAGCCGCAGAGTTTGGCGAACGCATCCAGCGGCGCGTTGTTCTTGGGCGAGTACATGGCCAGCAGGTCCATCAGGTCGAGATGGCGCATGTGATAGCGGCTGATGTAGTTGTTCCACTTGAACTCGCGGTCGTCCTCGCCGAGGTCCCAGTACTTGCCCGCCTCGACGCCATGGCGCAGTCCCCGGTAGTGCAGCACGGGCAGGTCGAAGCCGCTGCCGTTCCAGCTCACGAGCTGCGGCGTGTGCTTTTCGACCGCATTGAAGAAGGTCTGCACGACCTTGCCTTCGCTGTGGCCGTCGCGATCCACGAAGGAGTGGATGCGCAAGCCCTCCGCGTTGCGGAACACCACGCTGATGACGAGCACCCGCTGCAGATGCAACGGCATGAAGTCGCTCTGCCCTTTTTCCTTGCGCTCGGCCAGCCAGTCTTCATGCACCTGGGCATCGGGCACATCCTGCGGCGCGCCACGCAAGGTGCGCAAACCATCGATGTCGGGAATGGACTCGATGTCGAACACCATGACCGGCCAGCTCATGGTGCCTGGCACCTTGGTCTTCGCGGCGCCAACTTCAGTTCTCCACCGCGCCGGAGCACGACCCGCAACGAAAGAAGATGTGCCCCATCCAGGGGCACCGAAGGTCCGGCTCCGCCGGCCCAAGGGTGCCGTCCCCCCTCCAAGCGCCTACGGCGCGCAAGGGAGGGGGGAAGCCGCGAAGCGGCGCAGGGGGGTGTCCCATTTCAGCGCCTGGGCAGATGGTTGAGCGGATCGACCGGCTTGCCCTGCCGGCGCACCTCGAAATGCAGCTTCACCCGGTCGGTGTCGCTGCTGCCCATCTCGGCGATCTTCTGCCCTTGCCGCACGGACTGGTCCTCGCGCACCAGCAGCGCCTGGTTGTGCGCGTAGGCGGTGAGATAGGTGTTGTTGTGCTTGAGGATCACGAGGTTGCCATAGCCGCGCAGTCCCGCGCCCGCATAGACCACCCGGCCATCCGCGGCCGCGACGACGGGGTCGCCGATGCGCCCGGCAATGGACACGCCCTTGTTCTTGGCTTCGTCGAAACCGGCGATCACCGTTCCCTGGGCGGGCCAGACGAAGTTGAGCTCGTCGGCGCCGGCGGGTTCCGCGCCGGCCTGCGGGGAAGGCGTTGCCGGTGGCACCGGCGTTGCGGTCGGGGGCACGGGGTCGGTCGAGGAAAGCGGCCTCGGTGTCACGCCCGGTGGCGCCACTGGCGTGACGGCCGCCACGCCGGGCGCGCCAGCGACCGGACCCGCCGCCGCCGGCATGGCGCCGGGCGGCTGCACGCGCAGCACCTGCCCCACTTCCAGCACGTTGGGATTGCCCAGGTTGTTCCAGGCCTGCACGTCGCGCCAGCTCTGCCCGCTGTCCAGGGCGATGCGGAACAGCGTATCGCCCGGCTTGACCGTGTAGAAACCGGGTTTGCCGGCATTCTCGGCACCCGGCAGCTTGGCATCAGCGGCCAGGCCGCCGATGCGGTCTTCCACCGGCGCCGGCGCGGACGCGCGGCGGGTCGCGCAACCCGCCGTGACCAGCAGCGCCGCCATCAGACCCACCAGCGCGGCGCTCTGCCACGGAGAACGTCCCGGTTGGACCGCAGGGCCCGACGCCAGGGAAACACGCTTGATCATGAAAACTCCCACCTATTGCGCGTGCGCCGCCCTTGCCGGACTGGCGCACAAGAAAACACGTCCGTTGACCCAAGGAGGCGTGGACTTCATGCAAGACCCGATTTTAGTGGCACGAAGTGCACCGCTTCCAGCTCGGTGCGCACCAGGCCCCTGCTGGTTTTGTCGATCACGACCAGGTTCTGCCGCCCCGCCGAAGTGACGGTGGGCGCCACAAGCCGTCCACCCACCGCAAGTTGCTCCAGCCAGGCCGAGGGAACGTCGTCGCCACCCGCCGCCGCGATGATGGCGGCATAGGGCGCGCCCTTGGCGAACCCCAGCATGCCGTCGCCGAACAGCAGGTGGAGATTGGATATGCGAAAGGCGCGAAGGTTCTCCCTCGCGCGCTCATGCAGGCCGCGCAGCCTCTCGATGCTGTAGACCTCGCGCGAGACCGAGCTCAGCACGGCGGCCTGGTAGCCGCAGCCGGTGCCGATTTCCAACACCCGTCCCAACTTTTCCACACGGTCGTGGCACAGCAGCTCGACCATGCGCGCCACCACGCTCGGCTTTGAAATCGTCTGGCCCTGGCCGATCGGCAGGCTGGTGTCTTCGTAGGCCTGGTTGGCCAGCGCCGTGTCCACGAACCGGTGGCGCTCCACCTGGCGCATGGCCGCGAGCACCCCCGGATGGCGTATGCCCTGGGCTTCGAGCCTTTTCACCATGGCCAGGCGCGCCGGCTGCGACTCCGTGCCCACCGCCATGCGCACGGGCAGCCTGGGCGCTGCCTTCTCCACCGGCCCTGGCGCCACGGCTGGCGGATTGCGCGTCGGCGAGGGTGCCGGCGGCCGCCCCGACAGCCTGACCGGGAACGATGGCCTCGGCCGCGCATCGGCTCCAGGTGCCGGCGATGCGGCCGTCCTGCCGCTGGATTCGCGCTTCAAACGAGGTCTCCCGACGCCTTGGCGGCAGCGGGCGCCCAGTACGGCAGCCTGTCGTGGTCGGTCAGATCGACCTGCAGCGGCGTGATCGTGGCATAGCCCTGGGCCGTGGCGTGGAAGTCGGTGCCTTCCGCATCGTCCTTCGCGGGCCCGGCGCTGCCGATCCAGTACATCGTGTCGCCCCGCGGGTTGGCCTGGGCGATGACCTGCTCGGCCGCGTGGCGCCGTCCCAGGCGCGCCACCTTGAAGCCCAGAATGTCCTGCAGCGGCCGGTTGGGGATGTTCACATTGAGCAGCCACGGCTCGCTCCGCTGCGCCGCCTCGTCCAGCGAAGGCAGCAACTGGGCCACCAGTTGGGCCGCCTTGCCGGCCGCCGCGTCCAGGTGGGCCCAGCCCTTTTCGGTCTGGGAGAACGCAATGGCGGGTATGCCGAACAGATAGCCCTCCATCGCCGCGCCCACCGTGCCGGAATAGATCGTGTCGTCGCCCATGTTGGCGCCGTTGTTGATGCCGGAGACCACCAGGTCCGGCCGGTAGCCGAGCAAACCGGTGAGCGCGATGTGCACGCAGTCGGCGGGCGTGCCGTTGACGTACCGGAAGCCGTTGGGCGCGGTGTGCACGTACAGCGGCGAATGCAGGGTCAATGCGTTGGACTTGGCGCTGTTGTTGTGCTCCGGTGCCACCACCTCGACTTCCGCCAACTCCTTGAGCGCCTCGTACAGCGCCACGATGCCGGGCGCCTGGTAGCCGTCGTCATTGGAGATGAGGATTTTCATTGAATGGATTCTAGGATGTCCGGTTCGGCAGCGCCCGCGCCGCTCGATGCGCGGGCGGTCGCGCCGGGGACAAACGGCGGACTTTCCCGGTTGTTCGCGCGCGTCCAGTGCCTATGATCAACCGCTTTGAACCCTGATTGACAACGAGGTGGCGACATGCAAGCTTGGCTGTGCGAAAACCCTGTGGGCGTCGATGCCCTGACCTGGAAGGAACTGCCCACGCCGGCACCGGGCAAGGGAGAGGTGTTGATCGAGATCCAGGCCGCCAGCCTGAACTTCCCCGATCTCCTGATCGTGCAGAACAAGTACCAGATGAAGCCGGCGCTGCCATTCGTTCCGGGCTCGGAATACGCCGGCGTGGTGCGCGCGCTGGGCGAAGGCGTCACCCATCTGCAATTGGGCCAGAGCGTGGCCTGCCTCAGCGGCACCGGAGGTTTCGGCACCCACACGCTGGCCCCCGCCGCGCTCTGCATGCCCCTGCCCCCTGGATTCCCGCCGGTGGACGCGGCGGCCTTCATCATGATCTACGCCACCTCGTGGCACGCGCTGATGGACCGCGCGGCGCTCAAGGCGGGTGAAACGGTGCTGATCCTGGGTGCCGCGGGCGGCGTGGGAACCGCCGCGATCCAGATCGCCAAGGCCGCGGGTGCGCGCGTGATCGCCGCCGCCTCCAGCGACGAGAAATGCGAGCTGTGCAAGCAACTCGGCGCCGACGCCACCATCAACTACAGCGTGCACACGCCCAAGGAAGGCCTGCGCGATGCCATCAAGAAACTCACCGACGGCAAGGGCCCGGACGTGATCTACGACCCCGTGGGCGGCGACTTCGCGGAGCCGGCCTTCCGGTCCATTGCCTGGCGAGGACGCTACCTGGTGGTCGGCTTCGCCAGCGGCCCCATTCCCGCGCTGCCCTTGAACCTGACGCTGCTCAAGGGCGCGAGCATCGTGGGCGTGTTCTGGGGCGATTTCGCCCGGCGCGAACCCAAGGCCAATGCCGAAATGATGCAAAGCCTGGCCGGCATGTACGCCAAGGGCCAGGTCAAGCCCGTGATCGACCAGACCCTGCCCATGAGCGAGCTGCGCCAAGCCTATGCGATCATGGGCTCCCGCTCGGTCAAGGGCAAGCTGGTGCTGGTCAATTGAACGGGCGCGGCCCCTTGTGGGCGGCAGTCGGTCCCTGATCGGCGCCGAGGTGTTTACCATCCGGCTTGCGGCGACGCTGTTCACCCTGGCGGCGGCCCGCCGCTGAACCCGATATCTGGAAAAGCCAGGCGTCACTGCGAAAGGAGATACCCCCCCATGCACGCCACTGAAGCATGCGATGTGCTCGTCATCGGCGGCGGCCCGGCCGGCTCCACCATGGCCACCCTGCTGGCCCGTCAGGGCCGCCAGGTCGTGCAACTGGAGAAGGACCACCACCCGCGTTTCCATATCGGCGAATCGCTGCTGCCCGGCAACGTCGCGCTGTTCGACCGCCTGGGCGTTCGCGAGGAGGTCGAGAAGATCGGCATGCCCAAGTACGGCATCGAATTCGTGTCGCCCGACCTGGACTATTGCAGCTACGTCGAATTCGCCGAAGGGTGGGATCCATCCAAGGCCTCGGCATGGCAGGTGCGCCGCTCCGAGCTGGACGAGTTGCTGTTTCGCCATGCGGCCCGCTCGGGCGCGCTGACGCTGGAAGGGGCCACCGTGCGGCAGGTGGACTTCGATGCGCAGGGCGCCACGGTGCAGGCCCGGATGGACGACGGCACCACGCGCACGTGGCGCACGCGCTTCGTGGTGGACGCCAGCGGCCGCGACACCGTGCTGGCCAACAAGCTCAAGTGCAAGGAGAAGAATCCGAAGCACAACAGCACGGCGCTGTTCGGCCACTTCCGTGGCGCGCGCCGCCTGGAGGGCAAGCGAGAGGGCAACATCAGCATCTGCTGGTTCGAGCACGGCTGGTTCTGGTTCATCCCGCTGGCCGATGGCACGACCAGCGTGGGCGCGGTGTGCTGGGCCTACTACCTGAAGGCGCGCGACAAGCCGCTGAAGGACTACTTCTACGACACCATCACCATGTGTCCCGAGCTGCACGACCGGCTCAAGGGCGCGACCCTGGTCGACGACAAGGTGCACGCCACCGGCAACTTCTCGTATTCCAGCACGCACGCCACCGGCGAGCGCTACCTGATGGTGGGCGACGCCTTCGCCTTCATCGATCCGATGTTCTCCTCGGGCGTGTTCCTCGCCATGCAAAGCGCCTTCGACGGCGCCGAGCTGGTGCAGACCGCGCTGGAGCGCCCGGCCGAGCTGCCGGCCGCGCGCAAGGCGATGGAAAAGCGCATCCGCATCGGGCCGAGCGACTACTCCTGGTACATCTACCGCGTGACCAACCCGACCATCCGCGACATGTTCATGCATCCGCAGAACACCTTCAAGGTCAAGCAGGGGCTGATGTCGCTGCTGGCGGCGGACATCCACCACGGCGGCGCCTACCGGCGCTCGCTGTTCATGTTCAAGGTGCTGTACTACCTGGTGTCGATACGCCACTGGCGGCGCACCTATGCCGGCTGGAAGCGCCACCGCTTCAACGTGCGCGACATGGGGCCGCTGCGCGGCGAGACGATCCAGACGGCGGATTGACGGGCTCGGCGCCCGCGGGAGAGCCGCCGCCCCTGAAACGACAAAGCCCGGTGCGAGACCGGGCCATGTGCTTGATTCGTTTGGGGTGGCTGATGGGGCTCGAACCCACGACAACAGGAATCACAATCCTGGACTCTACCAACTGAGCTACAGCCACCGCAAGCCTTGCATTATAGCTTGAAGTGGCCCTCAAAGGAGCCACCAGCGATCAGCGCAGTGCCGCGGCCGGCTCCGGCACCAGCATGCGCGCCTTGAACCGTTCCTTGAGCATGTCGTAGTAGGCCAGGCCTTCCGCCGTGGACCACCATTGGGTGTACTGCTGCACCTCCTGGGCCAGGCGCGGCGCGTCGCTGGGTTCGCGCGGCAGCACCTTGTCGACCCGCACCACGGCATGGCCCTGCTCGCCCAGGCTCACGCCCAGCCACGCGGGCAGCGCCTTGGGGTCGGCGCTGAGCGCGGCAGCGAGCACCTGCGGCGGCACGCCCTGCGGATTGTCGCGCGAGAGCGTGACGGCCGCGCCCAGGCCGCCGACATTGTTGCCGCCGCTCTTCCAGGCCTCCAGTTTTCTTTCGGCTTCCTCGCGCGCCAGCGCGGCCGAACGCTGCGCCACCAGGCGCTGCCGGACACTGTCGCGAACCTCCGCCAGCGGCCGCGTCTGGGTCGGCGTGTGCAGGACCACCCGGGCCGATGCCAACTGGCCCGACGCGATCTCGATGGCCTCGGTGTTGCGCTTGAGCGAGAGCGAATCGGGAGAGAAGATCGCCGCCAGGAGCGACGGGTTGGCCAGGACGCCGGTATTCGCGCCAGGCTCGCGCACCAGGCCGCGCGCCACCTGCACCTTGAGCTTGAAACGCTCGGCCGCGGGCTCGAAGGTGTCGGGCCGTTCGTACACCAGGTTGCTGAAGGCCTCGGCGGAGTCCGCGAACAGGCGCTGCACCTGCTGGCGCTTGAGGTCTTTCTCGATCTCGGCGCGCATGTCCTCGAAGCTGCGCTGAGCAGGCGTCTTGATGTCGGTGAGCTGGATGATGTGAAACCCGTACTCGGTTTCCACCAGGTCCGAGATGTCGCCCTTGTTCAGGGCGTAGGCAGCATCCTCGAACGGCTTGACCATGGCGCCGCGGGCGAAGAAATCCAGGTCACCGCCCTCGGGCGCCGAACCGGGATCCTCGGAATGGGCTTTCGCCAGCTCGGCAAAGCGCCCGGGCGCCGCCCTCACTTCGGTAAGCAGGGCGTTGGCGCGCTCGCGAACGGCTTCCTTGTCCGCAGCGGCCGCGCCCTGGGGCACCGTCAACAGAATGTGGCTGGCGCGCCGTTCCTCGGCCCCCGACAGGCGGGCCGCATTCTGATCGTAGTAGGCGCGCAGGTCGCTTTCGTTCAGCACCACCGACCCTTCCAGGGCCGCGGTGTCGAGCACGAGGTATTCGACATCGACCTGCTCGGGCGCCTGGAAAAGCGGCGCGTTGCCGTTGTAGAAGGCTTCGATCTCGGCGTCGGTCGGCGACACGCCCCCGGCGAAATCGGCGGCATTGAACTGCGCCACGCGCACTTCCCGGCGCTCGAAGAACGCGTTCAGGGACACGTTCGCCAGGGCATCGGAGGTGAAGCTGGTGCCCTGGATACCCTGGGCCACCTGGCGCTGCGACAGCTCGGCGCGAACCCGGGCTTCGTACATCTCGGGCGTCAGGCCCTGGCGGCCCAGCAGGGTGCGGTAGGCTTCCACGTCGAGCGTGCCATCGGGGCGCCGCAGGGTGGCGATGGTCTCGTTGGCCTGGAGGTCCTGGGCCAGGCGCCTGTCGCTGGTGTAGAGATTGAGCTTGCGCGCCGCGACCTCCAGCACCCGCTGGCGCACGAGGCGTTCGAGGGTGGCATGGCGCGCCTGATCGCTGTCGAGCAGGCTGGCATCCAGCGAAGGCATGGCTTCGCGCAGGCGCCGCGATTCGGTCTGGTGCGCCTGGTCCCATTCCAGCTTGGTGATGTTCTGGCCATCGACCGTCGCCACCGTCTCGGCGCTTTCGTTGAAGCGGGTGTAGCCCTCGATCCCGAACAACACGAACGACGGGATGATCAGGATCATCAAGAAGCCCATCAGGTACTTCTTGTGATTGCGGATGGATTCAAACATGCCTTGATACCCTGAAACAAAACACCGGAGCGCTTTTTCGAAGAACGGCTCCGGCAAAAACAAAAAAAGGCGAACCCGGGTTCGCCTTTTCAGTGGTGGGCGCCGACGGGGTCGAACCGCCGACCTGCGCCTTGCAAGGGATTCGATTTTTCCTTTGAAATCAACAACTCGGGAGGGTCGCCAACCAGGAGAACCCGCCACGCCCTGCGAACTGCTGGAATTTTACGCGATGACGCGAAAACGCCAGAAGAAGCGCGGCTTTCGAGTGGGTTGGGACTCCTGGGCAGGTGCGGTCAGGAACGGCCAGGGAAATCGTCTTCCTGGAAGGCCATGGCCGCGCGCCCGCCCGCCGCTGCCTGCTGGGCTTCCTCGGCCCGCAGTTGCACGCGCCGGATCTTGCCGGACACGGTCTTGGGCAGTTCCGGCACGAACTCCAGCCGGCGGATGCGCTTGTACGGCGCAAGATGCTCGCGCGAGAAGGCGAAGATGTCCTGTGCGAGTTCGGGACCCGCCTGGGTTCCTGGCCGCAGGATCAGGTAGGCCTTGGGCACCGCCAGCCGCACCGGATCGGGGCTGGGCACCACGGCCACCTCCATCACCGCCTCGTGCTCCATCAGCGCGCTCTCCAGCTCGAACGGGCTGATGCGGTAGTCCGACGCCTTGAACACGTCGTCGGCGCGGCCCACGAAGGTGATGTAGCCGTCGGCGTCGCGCTGGGCGATGTCGCCGGTGTGGTAGTGGCCGTCGCGCATGGCCTCGCTGTTCTGCGACTCGCTGCCCTGGTAGCCGGCCATCAGGCCCAGCGGCCGCTGGGCCAGGGGCACGGACACCTCGCCTTCGCTGGCGGGCTGGCCGTCCACGTCGAGCAGTTCGATGCGGTAGCCCGGTAGCGGGCGCCCCATGGAGCCGGGCTTGAGCACTTGTCCGGGCGGGTTGCCCACTTGCGCCGTGGTCTCGGTCTGGCCGTAGCCGTCGCGCAGGCTCAAGCCCCAGGCGGCCTGCACCTGCTCGATGATCTCGGGGTTGAGCGGCTCGCCCGCGCCGATCAGCTCGCGCAGGCTCAGGCGCTCGCGCCGCGCCGCGAGGTCTTCCTGGATCAGCATGCGCCAGACGGTGGGCGGCGCGCACAGGCTGGTCACGCGGTGGCGCTCCAGCACCGACAGCAGGCCCGGCGCGTCGAAGCGCGCGTAGTTGTAGATGAAGATGCAGGCGCCCGCGTTCCAGGGCGCGAAGAAGCAGCTCCAGGCGTGCTTGGCCCAGCCCGGCGACGAGATGTTCAGGTGCACGTCGCCCGGCAGCAGGCCGATCCAGTACATGGTGGCTAGGTGCCCGACCGGATAGCTCTGGTGCGTGTGCAGCACCAGCTTGGGCTTGGACGTGGTGCCCGAGGTGAAATACAGCAGCAACGGATCGGTGGCGAGCGTGGGACCGTCGGGCGTGAAGTCCGTGGCGGCCTGGGCGGCGTCCTCGAAGCGCAGCCAGCCGGCCACGGCCTCCCCCACGCTGATGCGCGTGCAGTCGCCCGCGATGCCGTCGAACTTGCCCGTCTGCGCGCTGGCCGCGACCACGTGGCGCACCTGCCCGCGCTCGAGCCGGTCGCGCAGGTCGTCGGCGGTGAGCAAGGCGGTGGCGGGAATCAGCACCGCGCCCAGCTTCATGGCCGCCAGCATCACCTCCCACAGCGCCAGCTCGTTGCCCAGCATCAGCAGGATGCGGTCGCCGCGTTGCACGCCGATGCCGCGCAAATAGTTCGCCACCTGCGACGAGCGCTCGGCCATCTGTGCGAAGGATCGCTTCACCTCGCTGCCGTCGTCGCCCACGATGTGCAGGGCGGTCGCGTCGTTGCCGCGCGCCATCGGGTCGAAGTGGTCCAGCGCCCAGTTGAACCGGTCCAGCACGGGCCACTGGAAATCGCGGTAGGCGCGCTCGTAGTCCAGCCGGTGGGCCAGCAGGAAATCGCGAGCAGCGAGGAAGGGGGCGGTGGAGGCGTTCATGGTTCGCAAGGGCTGTCGGGTGTGTAGGGGGATCAGGGACGCACGAAATCGGGCTGCTTCGATGCGTCGAGCCAGTATCGTGCGGCACCCTTGAGCAGGTCATCGGCCTCTTTGAGCGAGGTCGGCGCGAGTTCGATCGAGAGTTCGGCGATTTTCTGCTGAATATCCTGCTCCGCCAAGGCCTTGGCCAGCGCCCGGTTGAAACGCTCGGCAGTGGCCGTGGGCAGTCCCGCCGGGGCGAAGAAGGCGTACCACGAATCGACGGTCAGGCCGGGCACCCCGAGTTCCTCGAAGGTGGGCACATCGGGCACCATGCTGGATCGCTGCCGGCCCGTCACGGCCAGGATGCGCGCGCGCCCCCCTTGGGCCATTGGCAACACATCGGCCAGGCCGGTCACGCCCGCCGCCACCTGCCCGCCGGCGACGTCGGTCACCACCGGACCGGAGCCCCGGTACGGCACAGCGGTCATGGGAACACCTATGCTTTTCTGCAGCGCAACGCCGACCATGGAGGGATACCCTCCCACCACGGGAACGCCGAAGTTCGCCCGGTCTGGATGGGCGCGCGCCCACTCCTTGAATCCTGACAAATTCGTCACCCCGCCCGAGGCCGATGTGGACAAGGCCAGCTGGAAGCGCGCCACCTGCCCCACGGCGGTGAAATCCTTCAGAGGGTCGTAGCCCGCGCTGTCCATCAGGACCGGCAGCGTCACGATGGTGTGATCGGGGGTGAAAAGATAGGTCAGTCCGTCGGGCGGCGCGGACTTGACGTAAGCCGTGCCGATCTGGCCGCTGGCCCCGGTGCGGTTGTCGACGATCACGGGCTGGCCGAAGGACTGCGCCAGTTTCGACGCGATCATGCGCGCGATGGCATCGGTAGCGCCGCCGGCGGGGAACGGCACCACCAGGCGAATGGTCCGGGTGTCCTGCGCCATCGCCATGGTGGCGGCAAAAGCCAGCAAAATCAAAGGAAGCCTAAGCCATTGACGGGGATTCATCTGTGTCTCCTGGTTGTTTCGGAAAGATTCACGGCTTTTTTGGTTGCTGCCGCAGCAGGTCCAGGGCGACATCGACGATCATGTCCTCCTGGCCACCGACCATGCGGCGTTTGCCCAGCTCGACGAGGATGTCCACCGTCTTCAGGCCGTACTTCGCCGCCGCCGCCTCGGAGTGGCGCAGGAAGCTGCTGTACACACCGGCGTAGCCCAGCGCCAGCGTCTCGCGGTCCACCCGCACCGGACGGTCCTGCAGCGGGCGCACGATGTCGTCGGCCGCGTCCATCAGCTTGTACAGATCACACCCGTGCGCCCAGCCCAGCCGCTCGGCCGCCGCGATGAACACTTCCAGCGGCGCATTGCCCGCCCCCGCGCCCATGCCCGCCAAGCTCGCGTCGACGCGGTCGCACCCTTCCTCCACCGCCACGATGCTGTTGGCCACGCCCAGGCTCAGGTTGTGGTGCGCGTGCATGCCGGTCTGCGTCTCGGGCTTGAGGGTGTCCTTGAACGCGCGGAAACGGTCGCGCACGTCGTTCATGCTCAGGGCGCCACCCGAGTCCACCACGTAGCAGCAGGTGGCCCCGTAGCTCTCCATCAGCCTGGCCTGTTGCGCCAGGCCCTGGGGCGTCTGCATGTGGCTCATCATGAGGAAGCCCACCGCTTCCATGCCGAGGTGGCGCGCGTGCTCGATGTGCTGCCGGCTGATGTCGGCTTCGGTGCAGTGCGTGGCCACGCGCACGATGCGCGCACCGGCATCGAAGGCCGCCTTGAGGTCGTGGATGGTGCCGATGCCCGGCAGCAGCAGCGTGGCGATCCTGGCGTGCTTGACCACGTCGGCCACCGCCTCGATCCACTCCAGGTCGGTGTGGGCGCCGAAGCCGTAGTTGAAGCTGCCGCCCTGCAGGCCGTCGCCGTGCGCGACCTCGATGGAATCCACCTTCGCCTCGTCCAGCGCTTTGGCGATCTGCCGGGCCTGCTCGACCGTGTACTGGTGGCGGATGGCGTGGCTGCCGTCACGCAGCGTCACGTCGGAGATGTAGATTTTCTTGCCGTTCATGCGAGTGCCTTTCGGGCCATGCTTTCGGCCGTGCGCAGCGCGGCGCTGGTCATGATGTCGAGGTTGCCGGCGTAGGCCGGCAGGTAGTGGGCCGCGCCCTCCACCTCCAGGAAGATGGCGCTCTTCAGGCCTTCCAGGCCGTCGCCCACGCCGGGAATGCGCAAGCCTTTCACGTGGTCGAACTGCACTTCCTGCTTGAGCCGGTAGCCCGGCACGTAGGCCTGCACCGCAGCCGCCATGCGCTCGACCGAGTCGGCGATCGCGGCCTCGTCGGCCAGCGCGCTGAGCGTGTAGACGGTGTCGCGCATGATCAAGGGCGGCTCCGCCGGGTTGAGCACGATGATGGCCTTGCCCCTGGCCGCGCCGCCGAGCACCTCGATGGCCCTGGAGGTGGTCTCGGTGAACTCGTCGATGTTGGCGCGCGTGCCGGGGCCCGCGCTCTTGCTGGAGATGCTGGCGACGATCTCGCCGTAGTGCACCCTGGCCACGCGGTGGACGGCCGCGACCATGGGAATGGTGGCCTGGCCACCGCAGGTGACCATGTTGACGTTGAGCGCGTCCAGGTGCGCGTCGCCATTGACCACCGGAATGCAGTACGGGCCGATGGCCGCGGGCGTGAGGTCGATCAGGCGGATGCCGGGCTTGAGAGCGCGCAGGAAGGCGTCGTTCTTCACATGGGCGGCCGCGCTGGTGGCGTCGAACACGATGTCGATGTCGGCGAACGCCGGCAGGCGCGTGAGGCCTTCCACGCCTTCGTGCGTGGTGGCCACACCCAGGCGCTTCGCGCGCTCCAGCCCGTCGGAGCCGGGGTCGATGCCGACCATGGCGGCCATCTCGATGGCTTCGCCGTGGCGCAGGATCTTGATCATCAGATCGGTGCCGATGTTGCCGCTGCCGATGATGGCGGCCTTGAGCTTGCGGGTCATGTGGTCACCCTCAGCTCATGCGGCAGGCCACGCTGCCGAGCGCGCCGAGGTCGGCGTGGATCAGGTCGCCCGCCGCCACCGGCACCATGGGGCCGAGCGCGCCCGAGAGAATGACCTGGCCCGCCTTGAGGCCCTGGCCGCGCCCGGCCATGGTGCGCGCGAGCCAGTAGGCCGCGCGCAGCGGGTGGCCCAGGCAGGCCGCGCCGGTGCCGACCGAGACGGTCTGGCCGTTCTGGCGCAGTTGCATGCCGATCTCGCCCAGCGCCACGTCGCCGACCGCGACCGGCTGGTCGCCCAGCACGTACAGGCCGCAGGAGGCGTTGTCGGCCACGGTGTCCACCAGACTGATCTTCCAGTCGGCGATGGCGCTGTCCACGATCTCCAGCGCCGGCAGCGCGTACGCCAGGCTGCCGAGGAACTCGCCGTAGCTCGGCGCCTGCCCTTGCAGGTCGCGGCCGACGACGAAGGCGACTTCGGCCTCCACCTTGGGTTGCATCAGCGTGGACACGGGCGCGTCCTGGCCGCTCAAGCACTCCATGTCGTCGAACAGCACGCCGAAGTCGGGCTGGTCCACGCCGAGTTGCTGCTGCACTGCCTTTGAGGTCAATCCCACTTTCAGGCCCACGATGCGGCGGCCTTCGGCCACGCGGGCCTGGGTGTTGAGCTCAGCCACGGCGTACGCGGCCTCCAGTCCGGCGATGCCGTGGGTGCCCGAAACGGGCGCGATGGTCTTGCGGCTCGCGCGCGACTCGCGCAGCGCGTGCGCGGCGGCCTGGATGGACGCTGGGTTCATGATGGGTTCTCCTGGGTGTCGATGTAAACCTCGCCGTCGCGCACCACGGTCTTGTAGACGCGCACCGGTGTCACGGCGGGAAAGGTCAATGCGTTGCCGGTCTTGAGGCAGAAGCGGCCGGTGTGCCAGGGGCATTCCACGTAGCCGTCCTCCACCGTGCCTTCGGACAGCGAGGCCTCGCCGTGCGAGCAGGTGTCGTCGGTGACGAAGAACTCGCCGTCCAGGAGGAACACCGCCAGCGGCGCCCTGCCCTCGATGTCCACCTTCAGGCCTTCGCCGTCTTCCACGGCGTCCACGCGGCAGAGCCGCAGCTCCGTGCCCGCGCGGGTGGTGTCCTTGTGTTCCATGGCGTTGCGCCTTTCTTCAGAAAAAACGGTCGTAGTGAATTTGGGTCGGCGGCACCTGGTGGTCCACCATCAGCAGGCGCACCACGGTCTCCGTCATGGGAGGCGGGCCGGCCAGGTAGTACTCGTGGTCCGCCCACCCGCCGGCCATGCGCCGCCCGAGCAGTTCGTGCACGAAGCCGCGCTCGCCGCTCCAGCCGCCCGCGTCGGCCAGTTCGGGCACCGACAGCGCCACCTCGGCGCGCACGCGCCCGGGGTGTGTGAGCCAGTCGCCAAAGGCCGGCACGTCCGCCGGACCACGGCCGCCGTAGAAGAGCGCGATGTCGCGCCCGCTCAGCGCCGGGTGCGCCGCCGCCGCGTTGGCGATGGACACCATGGGTGCGAGGCCGGAGCCGCCCGCGATGCAGACCACATCGCGCTCCACGGCCGGCTGCAGGTGCGCCAGGCCCAGCGGTCCGTCCATGCGCACGCGCTGGCCCAGCTGCAGCGCGTCGAACAGCAGGGTGCTCACGCGGCCCTGGGGCACGCGGCGCACCATGAAGCACCAGTCTCCAGCCTCGTTGGGCTGGTTCGACATCGAGTACGCGCGCCACTGGCCCGCGCCTGGCAGCTCCAGCATCGCATACTGGCCGGGCAAGAAGCGCGCCGGTCCGGGGCCGCGAAAGCGGAATTCGCGGATGTCGACCGTCACCTGCTGCGCTCCGAGGTACTCAGCCTCGAAACAAACGGGAGGAATGGCGGGCACGAAGGCCTCGCCCGAGCGGATCTTGATCTCGCAGTCGCTCAGCGGCACGCACTGGCAGGCCAGCCGGTGGCCCCGGCTGCGCTGCTTGGCGCTGAGGCCCGGGGCCTCGGGCCAGAGATCCTGCACCTCGCCACTGATCAGCTCGAACTTGCAGGAGCCGCAGCCGCCGGCGTTGCACTCGTAGGGCAGGCCCAGGCCCGCGCGCAGGCCGGCGCGCAGCAGGTTGTCGCCTGGTGCGTTCTCGTAGCAGGCTTCGCTGCCCGCGAGGCGAATCACGTGGGCGGTTGCGGTCATGCTGTTTCCTCCAGGCCCAGCCAGCGACGGGCGTTGCCCGAGCGCAGACGCTGCACCACGTCCGCCGGCAGGCCCAAGCCTTCGAGGCGGCCGGCCGGGTCCTCGTCCATGATCGAGAACGGGTAGTCGGTGCCGACCATGATCTGCTCGTCACCGAACACGCGGATCAGGTGGTGGATCGCGTCGCTGTCGTACACCAGGTTGTCGTAGAACATGCGGCGCGCCGCCTGCATCGGGTCACCGGGCAGGCGCTCGCGCACCTGGGGCAGCGCGTGCCAGGCGTGCTGCAGGCGCGGCAGCAGCATGGCCAGGCTGCCGCCGCCGTGGCTGTAGGCGATGCGCAGGCCGGGCAGGCGCGCCAGCGTGCCGCCGGTGATCATCGAGGCCGCCGCCAGGCCGGTCTCGCCGGGGAAGGCCAGCACCTGCTCCAGCGCGGCCGGGCCGACCAGACGGTCCATGCCACCGGGGCGCAAGGGGTGCACGAACACCGCCGCGCCCCACGCGGCGGCGGCCTCGAAGAACGGCAGGAAACGCGGGTCGCCGATCACGGCGCCATTGACGTTGCCCGCGATCTCCACGCCGGCCAGGCCGAGCTGGTGCACCGCGTGGTCGAGCACCTCGATGGCCATGTCCACATCCTGCAGCGGCACGGCGCCCAGGCCGACGAAACGCGCGGGCTCGCGGCGCGCCATCTCGGCGATGACCTCGTTGAGGTGGCTGCACAGCACGCGGCCGTCTTCCGGCGCGAGCCAGTACGACAGCAGCTCGGGCATGGGCGAGAGCACCTGCATGCCAGTGCGGCGCTGGTCCATGTCGTTCTGGCGCACGGCACAGTCCCAGCACTGGTGCGAGACGGTGCGGTAGACCGAGCCGGAGACCATCACGTGCCGGTGGCAGGCCTGCGCTGGCGCCATGGAAGGCCATGGCACGTCCACATGGCGGCCGACATAGGCCGGGAACGATTCGGGCACCACGTGGGTGTGCACGTCGATCAGGCCGGCGTCGCCAGGCGGGTGATGAGCGGGAGGCGTCATGTCCGTCTTCAGCGCTTCGCGGGCGCCGGCACCTGGCCGGTGGTGAAGAACTGGGTGGCCACGGCGTTGAACTCGTCGGGCATCTCGTACTGCGGCCAGTGAGCGGCGTCTCCCTGCATCACGTAGAAGCGGCTGTTCGGCACGCGCTTCACGGCGGCTTCGGCGGCTTCCATGTCGTGGATCGGGTTGTCCAGCGTCCACAGGAACAGGGTTTCACACTGCAGCGATTCCAGCGGGATCAGGAACTCGTCGTGGCGCTGGATCACCGCGTTGATCTTCGGCGCCACGCGGCGCGTGTCGGCCGCCAGGTAGATGCGCAGCCGCAGGTCGATCAGTTCCTCCAGCAGCAGGTGGTGGTTGTTCGGGTGCATCAGCCACTTCATGCGCGCGGTCACGGTGTCGCGGTTGGGCACCACGTCCACGTTGGCCTTATTGAGCGCCATGAAGTTCTGCATGTCCTGCCGCCCCTTGGCCGAGACCACGGGAATGCCGCCCGCCGTGTTGAGCATGAGCCGGCGCACGCGCTGCGGGTATCTGGCCGCGAACAGGCCCGACACCCAGCCGCCCAGCGACTCGCCCGAGAGATGCGCCGACCCGATGTCCAGCGCGTCCATGAGTTCGCGCAATTGCTCGGCGAACACCGACGGGTTGTAATCGCCGATCGCCTTGTCCGACAGCCCGTGGCCCACGTAGTCGAAGGCGATCACATGGAACGTTTCGGACAGGGCCACCAGGTTCTTGGCATAGGCCTCCAGGTGGCCATTGAGGCCGTGCTGGAACAGGATCACCTCCTTGTTGCCGCGGCCAGCTTCGGCGATCCGGATGCGGCCATAGGTCGGTGTGGACACGTACCGGATCTCGGCACCGAAAAAGTCAAGCCAGAGGCTCATGCAGGGCTCCTTGAGTGAAAGGCGAGAGAGGGGAAAGAAGTGAAGCGCCCACGGCGCCGCGCGCAGGCTGCCCGGTGGGCGCCCGCGTTCGCGCAAGGGTGCGCGACGCTCAGGTGACGGGTTCGAGGCGGGGCAGCGCTTCCAGGTAGCACGCCACCATCTGCCGCCAGCGGCGGAACAGGCGCTGGAAGCGGGGCGCGTCGTCCTGCCAGAGGCGCCGCACCGCGAAGCCGCGCACGATGCTGATGCTCAGCCAGAGCAAGTCCTCGGCCACCGACTCGGGCACGCCCGCGCCGATCAGCGCTTCCAGCCAGCTCGCCTCCACCGGCAGGCGCGCCTCGGCCGAGATGTCGAGCACGCGGTTGGCGCCGCCCCCTTCCCTGCGCCCCTGGATCGCGAGGTCCAGCGCGATCAGGAACAGCTCGCTGAAGAAGAAGTCCTGGCTGTCCGCCAGCAGCGCCTTGATCGACTCGTCCACCGAGCCGACGCGGCGCGAGCGCTTGCGCCCGAGCTCGGCCGTGCGCTGGAACACGTGTTCGACCAGCGCCACGATCAGCGCATCCTTCGAAGGAAAATGGTGCGTCTGCGCGCCGCGGGAGACGCCCGCGCGGATGGCCACGTCGGCCGTACGCAGGCCCGAGTAGCCCTTGTCGGTCAGCTCCTGTATCGCCGCGTCGATGATGCGGCGGCGCATGTCCTCCGAGCGCTCGGCCTGCGTTCTGCGGCCGCGCACCGGCCGGGTGGTCGCAGCCCCTGCCGCCGTGAGCGGCGCAGCGGGGCTGCCGGTGGTCTTGGTCATGCTCTCCCTCCAGGCGGGCTTGGAAACGCTCGGTGTTCACAACATGGTGCTCCCGCCGTTGACGCTGATCACCTGGCCGGTGACGAACGACGCCTCGCGGGAGGCCAGGTAGGTCACCATGGACGCCACCTCCTCGAGAGCGGCAGCCCGCTGCATGGGAATGACATCCAGGAACTTCCTGGCGGCCTCGGGATTGTCGCGGATGAAGCGCTGCAGGGATTCGCTGTCCACCGCGCAGGGCGCCACCGTGTTGAAGGTGACACCCTGGGTGGCGAACTCCCGGCCCAGCCCGGTGGTGAGGCCATGCACCCCGCCCTTGGCGGCGTTGTAGGCCGCGTGGTCGGCCAGGCCGTTGCGCACCGAGTCCGCACCGAGGTTGACGACGCGGCCGTACTGGCGTTCGAGCATGCCGGGCAGGAAGGCGCGGGTGACCCACAGCACGGTCCAGAGGTTGCGGTCCACCGTGGCGCGCAAGGTCTCGGGCGTGTGGCTGAGGAACGGCAGGATCACGCCGCCGCCGGCGTTGTTCACCAGCACGGTGGCCTCGCCCAGAGCCGAGCGCGTCTGCGCCAGCAGGGCCTGCGCACCGGCCTCGACGGACAGATCGCCCGCCACGCCGATCACCTTCACGCCATGCGTCTGGCGCAGCCGTTCGCACACCGCCTGCAGGTCCTCATGGGCCACATCGGCCAGCGCCAGCGCCGCGCCCTCGCGGGCAAACGCCTCGGCAATCGCCACGCCGATGCCGCGCGCAGCACCGGTTACCACCACCACCTGGTCCTGGAAACGCACCGCCCCGGCGGAAGAAGCTTGGATGTCCATCGCGTGACCCACCTCAGAGAAGAATGCTCACGCGGCCGTGCGGGCGCAGCGCATCCATGTCGAGCATGCAGCGCTTCTCGCGGATGCGCAGTTGCCCATCGAGCACGGCGAGGCGGTAGCGGTAGCTGCCCACGTACACATCGGCCGCGCCGTTCTTGAAGCGGTGCACCGCGAACGCGGCCGACACTTCGGTGTCGCCGTCCTCGCGCGCATCGACCAGCACGTTGCTCACCATGTGGCGGGTGCGAGAGCGCGGCCACTCCACGTGGGCCGATTTCTTCTGCAGGCGCACCACACGCTCGCGCAGGCGCTGGCGGTCGTCGGCGATGTAGAAGAGCGCGTTGTCGGGGTTCACGTCCGGCGCGGTGCCGACCGTGGGCACGTGGTAGACCGCGTCGTCGGTGAACAGGGCCAGCCATTCGTCGAGTTGCCAGCGGTCGAGCATCGCGGCCTCGCGGTACAGGAATTCTTCGGCGTCCTGGCGCGTGATCGTTGTGGTCATGGTGAGCTTCCTTGCGTCAATCAGTGGGGTCACGGGGAAATCGAATTGGCGGCTACACGCCCAGGTGCCGGGCCAGCAGCTCGCTGTTGTGGCGAAGGTCTTGCGAGCTGGATCGCTCGGCGATCTCGCCCCGGCTCATCAGCAATACATCGCCACAGGTGTCGAACACGGTCTCCAGGCGCTGGTCCACCACGATGGCGGTCAGGCCCGTCCTGGAAAGCCGCTGCAGCAGGCCCACCAGTTCGTCGACGATCTTGGGTGCCAGCCCTTCGGTGGGTTCGTCCAGCAGCAGCAGCGAGGGCTGGGTGAGCAGCGCGCGCCCGATGGCCAGCATCTGCTGCTCGCCACCCGAGAGCCCGCCGCCCGGCGCCTTGATGCGTTCGGCCAGGCGCGGGAACATGCCCAGCACATCGTCCAGGCTCCAGCGCTTGTCGCGCTGCGCGCCCAGCCGCTGCGCCAGTTGCAGGTTCTCCAGCACCGACAGGCTGGCGAAGATGCCCTTGCGGTCGAGCACCAGCGAGATGCCCTGGCGCGACACCTGCATGGCGTCCTGCCCGGTGATGTCCTTGCCACGGAAGGTGATGGCGCCGGCCGTGGGCTTGACCGCGCCGGCCAGCGTCTTGAGCAGCGTGGTCTTGCCCACGCCGTTGCGACCGATGATGCCGACGAACCGGCCCTCGGGCACATGGAAGCCGACGTCGGCCAGCACGGCGAAGCGGTCGTAGCCGGCGCTGAGGTGGCGCACGTCAAGCATGGGCCGCTCCCTTCAGGTAGGCGTGCTGCACGCGGCTGTCCGCCTTGACGCTCTCGGGTGTTCCGTCGGCGATGATCCGCCCGCGCTCCATGACCACGATGCGATCGGCAATGCGGTCGACGACGCTCAGGTCGTGTTCGACGATCACCACGGTGAGGCCTTCGAGCAGTTCCATCAGAAGGTCCAGCACATGGGCGGTTTCGGTCGGGCTCATGCCGGCGGTGGGCTCGTCGAGCAGCACGATGCGCGGCTGCGTGGCCAGCGTGATCGCCAGCTCCAGCTGGCGCTGCTCGCCGTACGACAGCTCTTCGGCCAGCGTGTCCACCGGGCGTCGGATGTTCACGCGTTCGAGCATGGTGCAGGCCTGCTCCCGCAGCGCGCGGTCGGCGTCGATCGGCACCCAGGGGTTCCAGTTGCGCGCCTGCTGCGTGGCCTGCAGGCCCAGGCGCACGTTCTGCAGCAGCGAGAGCTGCGGAAAGATGTTGGTCTTCTGGAAGCTGCGCCCCACGCCGTGGCGCGCGCGCTGGCCGGCCGAATCGCGGCTCACGTCGTGGCCGTTGACCAGGATGCTGCCTTCGCTGAGCGCCAGGCGCCCGCTGATGAGGTTGAGCAGCGTGGTCTTGCCCGCGCCGTTGGGGCCGAGCAGCGCGCAACGCTGCAGCGGCGGGATGGCCAGGTCCACGTTGTCCACGGCCCGGAATTCGCCGAAGCGCTTGCCCACGCCCTTGAGTTCGATGGCGTTCATCGCACGGCCTCCTGCACGGCGGTCGATGCGTTGGTGGCGCGGCGCTTCACGCGGTCGCCCACGATCTTCACCAGGCCCTGCGGCGCGAACAGCACGATGCCGATGAAGGCCAGCCCGACGAACAGGCGCCAGTGGTCGGTCAGCGTCACGGCGTAGTGAGAGATGCCGATGAACACGCTGGCGCCTACGATGGGGCCGGCCAGCGAAGCTGTGCCACCCAGGATGACCATCAGCAGCGCCTCGCCCGACATGGTCCAGAACAGCGCGCCGGGCCCCACGTAGCCGAGCAGCATGGCGTTCATGTAACCCGCGTAGCCGCCGATCACGCCGGAGATCACGAAGCCCACCAGCTTGTAGACGAAGACCGGGTAGCCCAGCACGACCATGCGCTCCTCGTTCTCGCGGATGCCGACCATCACCGAGCCCAGGCGCGAGCGCTGCAGCACCCAGACCAGGAACACCGTGACCAGGAAGGCCACGAGGCAGAAGTAGTAGAAGCCGGCGTCGGTGCCCAGCGTGAAGCCGCGCTCGCTCAGGAACGCGGGCAGCCTGGGCCGCGGCACGCCGGTGAGGCCGTTGACGCCGCCGGTCCAGCGGTCGTCGGCGACCGCGAGCACGTAGAGCAGTTGCGAGAACGTGAGCGTGATCATGGTGAACGCCACGTTCTTCGTCTTGAGCGCGATCAGGCCGATCAGCGCCGCCGCCACGGCGGAGGCCACCACGGTGAGCGCCAACGAGGTCAGCAGGTCGGGCGAGACGCGCATCAGGAAGTTGGCGCCGAGGTAGGCGCCCAGCCCGAAGAAGGCGCTGAAGCCGAAGTTCACCAGGCCCAGCAGCGCGAGCTGCACGTACAGGCCCACCGCCATGATGGCGTAGATGAGGATGTCGGCCGTGAACTCGGTGCCCGATCCGGAGGACAGCATGGGCACGGCCAGCAGGCCCGCGAAGGTGGCCAGCAGCAGGCCGATCTGGGTCGATTTGCGCGCCAGCAGGGGGGTCGAGGGGGTCATTCGGGTTTTCCCAACAGGCCGTTCGGGCGCGCCAGCAGCACCAGACCGAGGACCACATACATCACGACGGGGGCATAGCCCGCCACGAACACCTGGCCGATCGTCAGCGCGTAGCCGATCACCAGGCTCGCCAGCAGCGAACCGGTGACCGAACCCAGCCCGCCCATCACCACGACGATCAGCGCGGAGATCAGCACGTCGTCGCCCATGCCGGGGAACGCATTCACCAGCGGGATCGCCACGAAGCCGGCCATGCCGGCCACCGAGGCGCCGATCAGGAACACGACGCTGAACAACTGCCGCACGTTGACGCCCAGCAGCTCGGCCGACTCGCGGTCGTCCACGGCGGCGCGGATCATCAGGCCGAACGGCGTCTTCACCAGCCCCCACAGCAGCAGCGCGCTGAGCAGGCCGCCGAAGGCGATCAGGAACAGCCGGTAGCTCTCGACCCAGGCGCCGGCGATCTGGTAAGCCTCGCTCAGGTAGTCAGGCCGCGACAGGCTGCGAATCTCGCCGCCCCAGACGATGCGCACCAGCTCGTCGAACACGAAGATGAGACCGAACGACACCAGCACCTGCGCGAACGGCCCGCGCGAGTAGATGCGCTGGAACAGCGTGCGCTCGACCGTCAAGCCCACCAGCGCGGAGCCGATCGCGGCCCCGGCCAGGCCCAGGACGAACGAGCCCGTCATCACGGAGACCTGCAGGCCCAGGAAGGCACCCACCATGTAGAACGAGCCATGCGCCATGTTGATCACGCGCATCAGCCCGAAACACAGGGTGAGGCCGGCGGACACGATGAACAGCAGCAGGCCAGCCTGCAAGCCGTTGACCGCGTATTCGGTGAAGATTCCCATCGACGTGCTCGCTGCTTGCTTACCAGGCCAGCTTGCAGGTGGTGTCGGTGTCCTGGACCTTCTCGTAGGTCTGCAGGATCTCGTGCCCGTAGCCCTCGCCGCGCTTGACCACCTTCGTGATGTAGATGTTCTGGATCACGTTGCCGGTATCCGGATCGATCTTGAAGTAGCCGCGCGGGCTGTCGATATCCGCATCCAGCATGGCCTGGCGCACGGCCTTCTTGTCGGAGAGGTTGCCGTCGAGCTTCTTCACCGCCGCGATGATCAGGTTGGCCGAGTCGTAGCCCTGCAGGTCCACCGCACCCGGCAGGCGGTTGTAGCGCTTGCGGAACGCGTCCACGAAGGCCTTGTTGCGCGGCGTGTCCATGCTCACGACGTAGTGGCCCGAACCGATCACACCCAGGGCGTTGTCCTTCATGGCGCTGAAGAAGAAGTCGTCGGCGTTGCTCTGCGGACCCATGTTCACGGGCTTGAGGCGGGCCTGCGCGTACTGGTTGACGTAGTTCACCGTGCCGCTGCCCGGAATGAACGACCACACGGTGTCGATCTCGTTTTCCTTGCCGCGCAGGCGGGTGAACACGTTGGCGAAGTCCGCCGTGCCCATGGCGGGCCAGACCTCGTCGACCACCGTGCCGCCGTGCTTGGCGAAGCCGGCCTGGAACGCGGCGGCCATCTGCTTGCCGGCCACGAAGTTCGACGCCACCACCGCCGCGCGCTTGCCCACCTTGGTGCCGGCGTATTCGCCCAGCGGGTAGTTCCACTGCCAGTTCGAGAACGAGGTGCGGATGATGTACGGGCTGCACAGCTCGCGCGTCACCTCGTCGTTGCCCGCGTTGGCCACCAGCAGGAAGGTCTTGGACTGGTGCGCGTCCTCGCGGATGGCCTGCACGATGTGCGAGCCCACCGGGCCGAGCAGGAAATCCACCTTCTCGTCCTTCACCAGCCGGCGCACCAGCTGCAGCGCCACGCGCGGGTCGTTCTTGTCGTCCTCGCCCACGATCACGATCTTGCGGCCCGCCACCGAGCCACCCGCCTCGTCCACCGCGAGCCGGACGCCGTCCATGATGGCGTTGCCGTAGATGCCCATGACCTGGGAGAAAGACAGCACGGTGCCGATCTTGAGGTCTTCGGCGGCGCTGGCGCCGCCCGCGGCGGCCACGGCCAGGGCGATCAGGCCCATGCGGAAGCCCTTGCGGGCGGGGGAAGAAGTGCGATGGTTCATGGCTGTCTCCTGCGGGGTCTGGCCCCGGTGAATGGTGGTGTTCTGTCTGACCGGCCCACGGGTGCGGTCCGCCGGGAAAGGGCCTGGAACCCCGGCGGCGTGTATGGAAACTTCAGGTCCCGGCGCCCTCGTCCCGGATGGGATTGCTCAAGGTGCCCACGCCCTCGACGCTGACGGTGCAGATGTCGCCGTGCTTCATCCACAGCGGGGGCTTGCGGCCGATGCCCACGCCCGAGGGCGTTCCGGTCACGATGACGTCGCCGGGCATGAGCGTCATGGCCTCGGACATGAGGCTGATCTGCGTGGCGATGTCGAAAATCATGTCGGAGGTGGAGGCGTCCTGCACCGTCTGGCCGTTGAGCACGGTGCGCAGCCGCAGGCCGCGCGCGCCCTCGGGCAGTTCGTCGGCCGTCACGAGCTCGGGGCCGAAGGCGCCGGTGGCGTCGAAGTTCTTGCCCACGGTCCATTGCGGGCTCTTGAACTGGTAGTCGCGCACCGAGGCGTCGTTGAACAGCGAGTACGCGGCCACGTGCGACAGCGCATCGGCTCTGGCGATGTGGCGGCCGCGGCGGCCGATCACGCACACCAGCTCGCCTTCGAAATCGAACTGCTCGGAGCACAGCGGGCGGCGCAGCGGCTGGTCGTGCGCGACCATGGACCCCGCCTGGCGCAGAAACACCACCGGATACGTCGGCACCTCGTGCGCCGTGGGCGCCTCCTTGATGTGCTCGGCATAGTTCATGCCGATGCAGATGATCTTCTCGGGCGCCGGCACAGGCACCAGCCATTCCAGGCCGTCCACCGGACGCACCGCCGCGGCGGGGGCGCGGTCGATCGCGCGCTGCACTGCCTCCAGCCCGGCGGCGCCGAGTGCCAGCAGCGCGTTCATGTCGCGCGGCAGATCGGGCGCGGCCAGGCGCAGGTCGATCACCTCATCGCCGCGGCGCGCGCCCAGGGTCGGGCCTTCGGCGGTGCTGAATCTCAACAGTTTCATGTCGGGTCCTGCGTTCAGAATGCGTTGGTTTCGACTTCGCCCTTGCTGCCGAAACCGGGCTTGGGCATGCCGCCCCAGCTGTCCAGGATTTCGGGCTTCATCGGCAACTGGCGGGGCGCGCGCGGCGCGTTCTCGGGGAACTCCTCCATGCCGAAGCTGAACTCGGCGGTGAGACCGTCGGGGTCGAGAAAGTAGAGAAAGATCGAGTTCGAGATGTCGTGGCGGCCCGGTCCATAGACCAGTTGCACGCCCGCCTTCTGCATGCGGTTCATGGCGCGGCCCACGTCGTCCACGTCGGTCACCATGAAGTTCACGTGGTGCAGGCCGTCGGCCTCGCCCCGGCTCACCCCGAAGGTGTGGTGGTAGGGGTTGGGGAAGCAGCGCAGGAACGACACCTGGTCGCCAAAGTGGTCCGACACCCGGAAGTTCAGTTGCTCGGTCAGCGTGCGCAGCACGGCGTCGCGGTTCGCGCAGCGCAGCACGACGTGGCCCAACCGCTGGATCTGGCACACCGTGGGCGCGTAGTCGGTCGGCGCGCGCTCCATGCGGGTGTAGAACTCGAAGGTGAGCGTGCTGTCGGGGATCTTGAAGCGCAGCGTGCTCCCCTGCTTGAGCGCCGTGGCCTCTTCGGCCGACACGTCGCGCAGCTTCCAGCCCTGCTGCTCGATGTGGCGCCGCGCGAGCTCGAGGTCCTTGTCGGACTCCATCTCGAACGCCATGCGCTTGATGCCCGGCACCTCGGCGCGGTAGAGCACGAGATTGTGGTGGTCCTGGCTGCAGCGCAGGAAAGCCACGTCGTCGCCCTGCCGCTCCTCGAGCTGCAGGCCCACGAGATCGCGGTAGAAATGGATGGAGTTGTCCAGGTTCGTGACGTTGAGCGCCACGTAGCCCGGCTTGCGGTAGCGGAAGGGTGCCATCTTGCTTGTCCTCTTGCGTGAAAGGGGTGGTGAGCGCGTCAGCGCGCCGGGGCGGGTTCGGCGTCCTGCCGGGCCTGCTGCACCAGTTCGTGCCAGCGGCGCCAGAACACGCGGATCTGGTGCTCGTCCACCGTGGCGGGGTCTTCTTTCTTCATGCCGCGCGAGATGTCGTTCCAGGCCGCCTCGCGCGCATTGGAGTAACCGCGCTGGCATTGCTCCAGCATCTCGACGTCGTCGGGCGTGGCGAAGCCGCCCGGGCCGAGGAATTCCAGGAAGCTGTGCAGGCGGTTCTTGCGCAGCCAGCCCTGCTCCTCCGACGGGCCGAGCGCCCAGGCGGTGACCTCGTTGTAGTCGGGCGCCTTCGGGTAGAAGGTGCGCAGCGTCAGCGACATCACGTCGATGATCAGCAGGCTGGGGAAGATCAACAGGTTGCGGCTGTGCCTGGCGATGCGGTTGGCGCGCTCCTCGCCGTGGCGCTCCACCAGGCGCTGGTAGGCGGCGTCGATCTCCGGCTTGCGCTCCTCGCCCCAGGCCGGCACCCAGTTCGCCACGGGCCGGCCCCAGGGCGCGGTGTACTCCACCACGGCGTGGCCGTTGCCCAGGTCCTTCGCGAAGCCGATCACGTTGCCCTGCGAGAGCACGCCGTTCATGTTCTTCAGGTAGTCGAAGTAGGTGGCGTGGGTGGAGATCGCGTGGTAGCCATCGAAGCTGTTCTCCACCAGCAGCTTCCAGTTCGCGCGGATCGCGTACTCCTGCGTGCCGCTCACGATCTCCATGCCGGCCTCGGACTGGTCGGCGATCAGGTCCAGGTACTCGGTGGCGCCGGCGAGGTACTCCACCAGCGACACCGCGTCCGGATCGAAGCAGACGAACCAGAAGTCGCGGTACGTCGCGAGCTGCGGCACCTTGACCAGGTCGGCGCAGCCGCTCTTCGTGAAACCCTCGGCGTAGGACTCGACACCCGGCAGATCGCGCATCCTGCCGTCGGCACCGAACACCCAGCCGTGGTAGCTGCAGGTGAAGTTCTTCGCGCTGCCCTTGGCTTCGCGGCACACGGTGGCGCCACGGTGCGGGCACGAGTTCAGGAAAGCGTTCACCGTCCCGTCCGCGTCGCGGTTGAAGATCAGGTTGCGCCCGCCCACCGAGCGCGTCACGAACGAGCCCTTCTTCGGCAGCTCCGAGGCGTGGCCCAGGTACAGCCAGCAGCGGTTGAAGATCTGGTCCCGCTCGGCCTCGAACACGCCCGCGTCGGTGAACGACTGGCGGGCCACGCGGAACACGCCCGCGTCCGGGTTGGCGTCGATCAATTGGGAATAACCGGTGTTGCTCATGTTCGCTCCGAAAGGTTCAATCAGTCAAAAATAAACACAGACCATTCTGTTTGTTTGTTAAGAAAACAAAACCACCGCCAGGTGGCCGACCGGCCATGCGCCGCATCCGGCGTCCGTTGCCTGTGTGGAAGTTCCGGGCTGGCTTCGTCTACGCTGTCGGACCATCACCCGCTGTTGCTATTGCGCCTCGTGGTATGAAGTTATTTATCAGTTTTATATATATTACGTAGAATACACTTCAAAAATACCCGTACAAACCCTAGCTTTATGAACACAGGCATTGAACCGACCAAGGCCACGACCCAGACCCGCTGCGCGTATGAGTATCTGCGCGGAGAGATCCTGGGCGGGCGTCTTCTGCCCGGCCACAAGCTCGCGGTAGTGGCTCTCGCGGCTGCCTGCGATGTCAGTCCGGGCGCGATCCGCGAAGCACTGGCCATGCTGGAGTCCGACTCTCTGGTGATCTCCTCGCCGCAGCGCGGCTTCCGCGTCAGCCCCGCGTCCACGCGCGATCTCATGCACCTGTCGCAGGCTCGCATCGAGATCGAAAAAATCTGCCTGGCCGAAGCCATCGCCAACGGCGGCCTCGCATGGGAAAGCCGCGTCGTGGCGAGCTTCCACCACCTCAGCCGCCTGCCCGCGCAGGCCGACGGCCAGCCGCACGACCCGGCCTGGATCGCCGCGCACGCCGAGTTCCACCGCTCGCTGGTGGCCGGCTGCACCAATCCCTGGCTGCTGAAGATGCACCAGATGCTGTACGAGCACACCGAGCGCTACCGGCAACTTGCCGCGCCGCTGCAGGGCCATGGCAAACGCGACGTGGCGGCCGAGCACCAGACGCTGCTCAACGCGGTGCTGAGCAAGGACATCCCGCTGGCGCAGACGCTGATTGCCGCGCACCTGCAGACCACGGTGGACCTGCTGCTGCGCGCACCGAACGCCCACCTGTTGCGCGACGAGACCGCGGGCACGGTCACGCTCGGCTGACGGATGCCGCTCAGCGCCCCTGGAACACAGGTTTGCGTTTCTCCACCATAGCGGCAATGCCCTCCTGGGCATCGGGGCCGGTGGCCACGCGCGCCAGCGTGAGCGCCTCGTCTTCCAGTTGAGCCTCCAGGTGGGCCGCACCTGCTCGCAGGAACAGCCGCTTGATTTCGCCGTACGCCCTGGTGGGCCCGCTGGCCAGGCGCTGGGCCATTTTCAGCGCTTCGGCCTGCAGCTCGGCGTCGGGCACCACGCAGTCCACCAGGCCCGTCTTTTCCGCGTCCTGGCTGGACAACAGTTCACCCATCAGCACGAAACGCCGTGCGCGTGCCGGCCCCATGCGTGCGGTCAGCGTGGCGCTGGAGCCGGAGTCGCAGCTGAAGCCGATGTGCGCGAACGCCGAGCCGAAACGCGCCGATTCCCCGGCCAGGACGTAGTCGCACCCGGCCAGCAACGCCACCCCGCCGCCCATGGCGAAGCCCTGCGCCGCCACGACGATGGGCACGGGCAGTTGCCACGCACGCTGCAGGCCCATGTGCAAGTCGGCCGTCCAGCGGCGGATCAGCGGCGCCAGGTCGGCGCGCTGAGGGTGCAGGGACTTCAAGTCGCCGCCGAAACTGAAGTTGTCGCCGTCGGCGCGCAGCAGCACGGCGCGCAGGTCCGCCCTGTCCCACAGATCGCAGAACACCTGCTTGAAATCGCTCGTGAAATCGCCATCGAACGGATTGCCGCGCGCTGACTGTGCCATCGTGACGGTGGCCAGACCGCCCTGCCACTCGACGCGCAAGGATGGGGTGTTGCTCATGCTGGAATGTCTCCTCTATGGGTCGAACCGGGAAAGTACCAAGGCATATGATACGCTACCGAACTATTATCCAGACACCTTTTCAAAACACCCCACCGCCATGCTGACACCGCAGGACGACCTCATCGGGCACCAGCTCCCGACCACCTTCGACCAGATCGACAACAGCGATCCGGCATGGATGGAACGCCTCTGGTACACGGGTCATCCGGTGCCCGGGGGCGACATGATTTTTGACATCGGCCTGGGCTATCACCCCAACCGCAACGTGATGGATGCCTTCGCCGGGGTGGCCATCGCGGGTCGCCAGTGGAACTTCCGCATGTCCCGCCGACTGCGCCCCGATCCCCTGACAACCAAGGTAGGTCCCTTGTCGATTCAGGTGATCGAGGGCTTGCGCCGGCATCGCCTGATGCTGGGCGATAACGACTCGGGCATTCGCTTCGACGTCGAATTCCACGCGACCACCAATGCCCACGAAGAGAAAGCCCATCAACGCCGTCGCGATGGCCGCGTCACCGAGAACATGGCGCGCGCGCAGCAGTTGGGCCGCTACAACGGCTGGCTCGAGTTCAACGGCCAGCGCACCAGCGTGGACGGCTGGCTGGGCCAGCGCGACCACTCATGGGGCGTGCGCGCGGAGATGCGGACCGACGAATCCAGCCCGCCGACGACGTTCTACCCGCCGTTCTTCTTCTGCTGGGCCACGGCGCAGTTCAAGGACCGCGGGTTGCACATCTTCTTCAAGGAGCGGGCGCCGGGCGACAAGATCTACCTTTCAGGTGAAGAGGTGTTCGCCTGCGGCACACGCGCCTCGGGGCGCCACCAGTTGGTCGACGTGCGGCACGAGGTGGTCTGGCACGACGATCCGCTGGGCCAGTCCATGGCCTCGGCGCAGATGCACCTGCGCTTTGCCGATGGCCGGGAACGCCCGGTGTCCATTCGCGTGCTGCCCACGAAGTACTACCTCAAGGGCGGCCTGTACGGTGGGCTGGATGGCTGGTTCCAGGGCGACGACAAGGGCAATGCCCTCTTCTGCGCCCATGAAGCGTGGGACCTCACGGATGCTGCCATGCGCCGCAAGGTGCGCACGCTGGCCGACCAGGTGATCGAAGTGCGCGACGGCGACGACGTCGGCTACGGCATCATCGAATACGGCGTCGGCAAGGGCTTCGCGATGTACGAATCGGTGCAGGCGCACCCTCCCATCTGACCCCGCACAACTAGGCGCCGTCTTCGCGCCCGCTGGACATCTCGGCAAACAACGGACGCGGCGAGTTCTTCAGCTCGATCGACAGCTCCGCGAGCATGGCCTCGCGCAGCAACTTCCCAGCCCGCATGCGCACGTCGTCGGCCAGCTCGGTCGCGGGGTCGTCCAACCAGGCATGCAGGTCGCCCATGCGCCGGTTGCCCTGGTCGCGCAGCGCCAGCAGTTCCTCGATGGATGTGGACGCCGGCAAGGCCCGTGGTGCCGGCGCGTCCGGCGACGTCATGGCCTCCACCGCATGGATCGCCTCGCGCTGGGCCGCGATCTGCGCCAGCAGGAAACCGGCCGACCAGTCGGCCCGCACCTTGAAGGTGTTGAGCAGGTTGATCACGCCGAACACCTGGCCGCGCGCGAATTCGTCGTCGAGCCGCGTCAGCACCTCGCTGCGCAAGGTGGCGCACATGCCATCGATCAGGCGGTCGAAGGAATTGTTCATGCGGCCTCCATGAGCTTGTGCATCTGCCGCAGGCAGGTGGCGATCTGGCTGCCCATGGCGGGCATGCGCATGTCGTTGAAGCGCCCGTCTTCGAAGCAGCGCGCGGCCGCCATGTGCGTGGCCGCGAGCTTCAGCAGTGAGAACGCCTGGTAATAGCGCACCGAGTCCATCGACACCTGAAAGCCGACCTTCTCGCTGTAGCGTTCGTAGAACCACTCGGGTTCGGCCAGGCGGCTGATGAACTTGCTGCCACCCATGTACATGGGCAGGCTGGCCCAGCCCAGGTCTTCGTGCGGGTCGCCCAGGTGCACGAGTTCCCAGTCGAGGATGGCGGTGATCTTTCCACCCTGTTCCAGGAAGTTGCCGGTGCGGTAATCGCCGTGGACGATGGCCACGTGGGGTGCGGTCGGCGCGTGGGCCTTGAGCCAGCGGATGCCCCACTCGGCCAATGGATAGGGGCGCATGGCCCAGCGCTGGATCTGCGCCTCCCAGTGTTCGACGTTGAGGCGTGCCGCGTTCTCCGGCGTGATGCCTTGTGCCAGTGCCGCGATGGGCTTGTGTTGCCAGGGCACGCGGTGCAGCGCCGCCAGCGCGTCGATGAACTGCTCGGCCAGCCGCTTGCGGTAATCCTCTTCCAGCGGGGGTTCGGTGGGCGACACCCAGGGCACGACGGCTTCGCCGTGCGCCTTCTCGCAGAACAGGAAGGGCGCACCGAACACGGCCGGGTCTTCGCCGCTCCAGAACGCGCGCGGCACCGGCACGGCGCTGCCTTCCAACGATTGCATGGCCAGCACCTGCGGCCCCGCCTGGTACGGCGCAAACAGGCCGTAGTCGGGCCCGAGGCGCAGGATCAGTTCCTGCGTGGCGCCGTCGTCGCTCAGGCCCGTCACGGGCACCGAATACGTCAACCACGAGAACCCGACGGCAAAGCGCCGCACGCTGCCCACGCGAATATCCCGGCCGGTTTCCTGTTGCAGGTAGGCGGCCACGCGCCGAGCGATCACCGCCTCGTCGCCGATCTCGTTCACGTCTTCCCCAGAGCGGCCCCGCGCTGCAGCAGCTCCGGCACCTGGGCGCGATGGAACCCCTCGAAGGGTTGGCTGCGCTGGTGTGGCACCTGCTTCCAGGTGCCGCGAGCGTTCGGTGTTCCACCGTCCACCCGGATGCAGGTGCCGGTGATGTAGGCCGCCGCGGGCGAAAGCAGGTAGACGATGGCGCTGGAGAGCTCGGCCTCGGTGCCGTAGCGCTGCAGCGGCACGGTGGGCGGGTATTCGAGGATCTTGGCCTTGGCCTCGTCGCTGTAGGTGTCGAAGCCGCTGGAGGCGATGCCACCCGGCGCCACGGTGTTCACGCGCACGCCGGAGGCGGCCCATTCGCAGGCCGCGGTTTCGCTCAGCGTCAGCATGCCGCCGCGCGCCGCGCCCGAGTGCGCGTAGTCGGGCCAGCCGTGCCAGATGTCGGCAATGATGTTCACGATGGCGCCGCCGTTGGCTTCCATCCAGCGGTTGTAGACCTCGCGCATGAAGATGAAACCGCCCGTGAGGTTGTTGCGCACCACGGCTTCGAAGCCCTTGGTGGAAATGGTATTCATCGCCGTACGGTACTGGCCGCCTGCGTTGTTCACCAGGCCGTCGATGCGGCCGCGCAGTTGCAGCACGTCGTCGATGGTCTGGCAGACCATGGCTTCCTCGCGGATGTCGCAGGCGTGCGTGCTGGCGCTGCCGCCGTCTTCCACGATCTCGGCCTGCACCGCTTCGAGCTTCTCGATCTTGCGGCCGACCAGAGCCACGTGCGCGCCGAGCGAAGCGAGCTCGTGGGCGGTGCAGCGGCCGATACCGCTGCCGCCACCGGTCACGATGATGGTCTGGCCCGCAAAGGCGCCCGGGCGAAAAACGGACTGGTAAGGCATGAAATTCCCCGCATTCAATATTGAACGGCCGCGCGGCCGATGCGTTCGCGCGCAATGATCAGTTTCATGATGCCGGCCGTGCCGTCGCCGATCTCCAGGCCCATCACGTCGCGCATGCGCTGCTGGTGCGGCAGGTCCTTGCTCCAGCCGTAGTGGCCGAAGGTCAGCAGGCACTGGTGGATCACGTCGAAGGCGTTGCGCGGCCCCATCCACTTGCACATGGCCGCTTCCGAGGTGTGGGGCAGCCCCGCATCGCGCAGGGCCAGCGCGTGGTAGCAGAGCTGGCGCACCGCGGCAATCTGCGACTCGCCCTCCGAAAGCGGGAACGTCACGCCCTGGAACTGTCCGATGGGCCGGCCGAAGGCCTCGCGCTCCCTGGCGTAGGCCCAGGCTTCGTCCAGCGAGGCCTGGGCGGCACCGCAGCACTGCAGGCCGATCAGCGCGCGGCTGTAGTCGAAGCCCTGCATCACCTGCGTGAAGCCCTTGCCCTCGTCGCCCAGGCGGTGGCTCACGGGCACGCGGACGTCGTCGAAGAACACCGAGCCACGCCCGATGATGGCGCTGCCCACGTCGTCGAAGTGTGTGGCGCTGATGCCGGGCGTGTCGCCGGGAATGAAGAAGGCGCTGACGCCCCTGGCGCCCTCATCGGCCGTGCCGGTGCGCGCGAAGATCAGATAAGCCTGCGCGCGGTCGGCGAAGGTGATGGAGGTCTTCTCGCCGTTGATGACGTAGTGGTCGCCATCGCGGCGGGCCTTGAGCTGCAGGTTGCTGGCGTCCGAGCCGCCGCGAGGCTCCGTCAGGCAGATCGCGACGATGGCTTCGCCGCGCACCATGCGAGGCACCCACTCGTTCACCACCTCGGGCTGCGCATGCCGAATGAGGATCGCCGCGTTGAGCGAGATCCCCACCGGCACCGCACTGACGTTGAAATCGCCATAGGCCAGCTCTTCGGCGATCAGGCCGGTGGTGACCGCATCGGCCCCCATGCCGCCATGCGCCTCCGGCAGGTCCATGCCGAGCAAGCCCAGGCGCCCCATCTCGCGCACGAGATCGCGGTCGAGCACGCCGAGCTTCTCTCGCTTCTGGTAGTGGGGCAGCAGTTGCTCACGCGCGAAGCGGCGCGCGCTCTCCTGCAAGGCCCTCTGGTCGTCGGTCAACACCATGGGTAGAGGCTCCGGAAGAGGTTTGTGGTCACTGCCCGCGCCGGGCAAAACGCGCGGCGGCTTCGCCCAGCGCGCCCGTCGTGCGAGCCAGCATCTGGGTGCGGTTCTCGAGTTCCATGGCGGCATACAGGCTGGGCGCCTCGATGTTGGCCCAGCCGCCGCGCTTGGTCATCCAGACGCCGAAGGCATCGTTGTCCGCGATGGCGGCGGCCAGCGCGAGCGCGCGCGGCATCAGCTCGGCGTCGTCCACCAGATGGGACACCAGGCCGATGCGCTCGGCCTCCTGCGCATCGACCATGCGGCCCGTCAGCAGGATCTCGAACGAGCGCGAAGCGCCCACGCAGCGCGGCAGCAGCCAGCTCACGCCCATGTCACAGCCCGACATGCCCACCTTGACGAAGGCTGCGTTGAAGCTGGCCGAACGGGCCGCGATGCGGATCTCCGCGCCCAGCGCCAGCGCCATGCCACCCCCGTTGGCGGGGCCGTTGACCGCCGCGATCACCGGCTGGCGCAAGCCGCGCATGCGCGCCACCAGGCCCGAGAAGGCCTCCTGGCGCCGCATCCAGGCCATGGCCTCACCGGCCTCTTCCTCGCCCGGTGCGCTGCCCGCGAGACGCAGATCGAACCCGGCGCAGAACCCCCGCCCTTCCCCGGTGACCACCAGCACACGGCACCGGGTGTCGCTGGCCACCGTGTCCAGCGCCTGGTGGATGTCGGCCACCATCTCGTCGGTGAGCGCATTGAGCACCTGCGGACGGTTCAGGCGCAGGACGGTGGTGCCCGCCTGCGGCGACACCAGCAACACATTGGACTCAGGCATAGATCCCCTCGATCACGTCGGCGTACTTCTCGGCAATGCTCTTGCGGCGCACCTTCATCGTGGCCGTCACCTCGCCATCGTCGTGATCCAGCTCCTTGGTCAGCAGGTGGAATTTGCGCACCTGCTGCACCTGCGGCATGCGCGCATTGACGGCGTCGACCTCGCGCTGCACCAGGTCGCGCACGGCCTGCATGGTCGCCAGGCTCTTGAAGTTGGTGTACGTCAGGCCCTGCTCCTCGGCCCACTTGCTGGTGGCCTCGAAGTCGACCTGGATCAGCGCCGAGACGAAGCGCCGGCGGTCGGCGATGACGATGGCCTCCTTGATGAAGGACGAGAAGCGCAGCGCGTTCTCGATTTCCGAAGGCGTGATGTTCTTGCCGCCCGCGGTGATCATGATGTCCTTCTTCCGATCGATGACGCGCAGCTCGCGGCCGGCCGGTCCGTCCTCCCAGCGCGCCACGTCGCCGGTGTGCAGCCAGCCGTCGGCATCGATGGCTTCGCGCGTGGCGGCCTCGTTCTTGTAGTAGCCGTGGAACACCACATCGCCCCGGATGAGGATCTCCCCGTCCTCGGCCAACCGGACCTCGATGCCAGGGTAGGGAACCCCCACCGTGCCCACGGGCGACAGGTCCGATGGCTGCATGGTGGTGGCGCCGGAGGCCTCGGTCAGGCCGTAGGCTTCGCGGATGGGCAGGCCCAGGATGCGGAAGAACTTCAGGATCTCGGGCGCGATCGGCGCGCCCGAGGAAATGGCGACCTCGCACCGGCGCAGGCCGATGAAGTTGAGCAGCGCGCGCAACACGAGCACGTACCAGAACGCCCAGCGAACCCGCTCGGCCAGGCTCCAGGCCGAGCGGGGCTTCAGACCCATGCCGGACAGATCCCGGATGGCCAGGCTGTATATCCCATGCCGCAGCGCCCCAGCCTCGCGGATCTTGATCTGGATGGAGGAGTGGAACTTCTCCCAGATGCGGGGAACGCCGAAGAAGATCCTGGGCGCGAGCTCGCGCAGGTCTTCCTGGATGGTGCGCAGGCTTTCGGCGAAATTGACCACCGCGCCGGTGGCCACCGGAATGTGGATGGAGAACATCTGCTCGGCCACGTGGCACAGCGGCAGGTAGGACACCAGCGAACTGCGCTCGGTGCACTTCAGAACCGAGTTGAGACCACGCGCCGCGACACCCAGGCCTCGCCACGACATCATCGCGGCCTTGGGTTTTCCCGTGGAGCCGGAAGTGAAGACCATCAGGCCGATGTCGTCCAGCAGCGGCCCCTCCAGCGCGCGCGCGGCGGCTTCGGGTTGGCCCTGTTCGTGCTGGCGACCCAGCTCCGTGATCTCGGTGAATTCGTGCAGGTTGTCGCGGTCGTAGTGCCGCAGCCCGCGCGGATCGATCACGACGATCGAGCGCAGGTGGGGAAGCTGGTGGCGGATGCCCAGCACCTTGTCGAGCTGCTCCTGGTCCTCGCAGACAATGATGGGAGCCTCGGCCAGTGCCAGCAGGTACTCCACTTCCGACGCGGGCGAGGTGGGGTACACGCCGGCGGTGATCGCGCCGACCATGGCGGCGCCCAGCTCGGCGTAGACCCATTCCCTGCAGTTCTCGCCCAGCACCGCCACGCATTGCCCGGGCTGCAGGCCCAGTTGCAGCAGCCCCAGCCCGAACCAGCGCGACTGGCGTTCGTACTCCGCCCAGGAGATGGCTTGCCAGACGCCGAAGGTTTTCTGACGCAGGGCGGTGTCGTCGGGCCGCGTGCGGGCCCAGTGGCGCAATTGCTGCGGCAGGGGAAGATCGGCGAGTACGGTGTCTTGGACGGTCATGTTGCTTGCTCAGGATAGCCAGCGCTTGCGCCGCTTGTAGTGCTTGACGTCGCGAAAGCTCACGTGCGCCTCGCCGTGTTCGCCGCCGCCCAGGTAGAAGCGTTGCACGTCCGGGTCGTTGATCAGCTTCTCGGTCGGCCCGTCGATGACGATGCGGCCGTTTTCCATGATGTAGCCGTAGTGAGCCACGCGCAGCGCTACGTGAGCGTTCTGCTCCACCACCAGGATGGCGACGTTCTGCTCGCGGTTGATGCGCGCGATGATGTCGAAAATGTCCTTGACCACCAGAGGCGCCAGGCCCAGCGAGGGCTCGTCGAGCAGGATGAGGCGCGGGTGGCCGATGATGGCCCTGCCAATGGCCAGCATCTGTTGCTCGCCGCCGGACAGGTAGCCCGCCACCTGCCGGCGCCGTTCGGCCAGGCGGGGAAAGTAGTTGAACACCAGGTCGATGTCCAGCGGCCCTTTGCCCCGCCCGCTCAGCGCGTTGCCCGCGGCGATCAGGTTCTCTTCCACCGTCAGGTCGGCGAAGATGTGGCGCCCTTCGCGCACGTGGGCCATGCCCTGGCGGGCCAATGTGTGCGCGGCACGGCCATCGATGTTTTCGCCGTAGAAGCGGATCTGGCCCGCGGCCAGATGCCCCTTCTCATATGGCAGGATGCCCGAGGCGGCCTTCAGCGTCGTGCTCTTGCCGGCCCCATTGGAGCCCAGCAGCGCCACGATCTTGCCGGTCGGCACCTCGATCGAGAGGCCGCGCAGCGCCTGCACGCTGTGGTTGTAGACCACCTCGATGTTCTCGATCGCCAGCGCCGCATCCGTCATACCTTGATCCAGTCCCCGGCGGGCTCCATGGCTTTCTTGGCAGGGTTGTAGCGGATGACCCGGCCGGCCAGCACTTCGTGGGTGCTCAGGTCCACCGGCAGGCCGATCAGGCCACCGGTGTCCCAGCCCTTGATCGACTGCAGCGCGGCCTTCATGTTGTCCAGGGTCAGGGGCTTGCCGTCCTTGAGGCAACGGTCGGCGATTTCGGCAAAGACCATGCCGCTGAACCATGCCGAGATGTAGAACGGCGAGACGTGGGTGGTCCCCGGTCGCGCCTTGGCCAGGTGTTGGCGGATCTCGCGGATCATCGGCACGTCTTCGTCGCCGGTGGCGTACGGGCTCACGCCGGTGAGGTTCTGGCCAACCCCGGCCAGGCCGTCGAAGGCCGGCTTGTCCAGTCCCCAGGCGGTGCCGTAGATCTCCACGTCCATGGCGGCTTCCTTCATCTGGCGAGCGAACTCCGGCATCGGCGAGTTGATGTAGCCCTGGAAGACCACAATGTTGGGCCTGGCGCGACGCAGTTTCGCGACTTCGGTCGACGCATCGACACCGACGCCGCCGGGCTTGGTGATCACTTCGGCCACGATGGGCAGGCCCAGCTTGGCCGCGCGCGCCTTGGCGGCGGGGATGCCATCGATGCCGAACTCGGCCTCGGTGTAGACGTAGGCGATGCGCGGCTTCTCGGCGCCCTTCCAGGTCTTGTTGACGTGCTCCATGAGCACTTCGTGGAGGCGGCCATAGGTGGCGCCAGGCACGAAGTTCTGGGGCGTGCTCACGGGATCGGCCACGGCCGAGGCCAGCGAGGTCGATGAGGTCATCACGTGCCTGGAATCCACCGCGTCGCGCGTGATGGCCTTGACCAGCGGCGTCCCATCGCAATAGAAGAAGTTGGGCTTTTCCGCCGCCATGATCTTCTTGAAGATGGCCACGCCCTGATCCACCTTGAAGCCGCTGTCTTCCATCACGTAGCGCAGGCGGCGTCCCTGCACGCCGCCCTTCTCGTTCTTCCACTGGATGAAATCCTGAAGGCCGTGGTTCATCTGGACGCCGGCGAAGGCGAAGACGCCGGTGATCGGCTGGGCCGCGCCGACGACGATGTCGCCCTGCTGGGCGCTGACCGACGCGTGATGTGCCAGGAGAGGGCTGAGCGCGGCAGCGCCCATGCCCTGAACAACCTGTCGGCGATTGAGTCCATTCATGCGAGTCTCCTAGGTGGTGGTGGGGGGAAAGATGGCCTCAAGTCTTGAAAGGCCACAGGTGGAACACACGCCTGGTGCGACGCCAGATGGCGGTGATGCCATGGGGTTCGAACACCAGGAAAAGGACGATCAGCAGCCCGAAGACCACCTGGCCCATGGGCAGCACGATGCCCGCCAGCCCCGGGTACCATTGCGCGCCGATGTTGGCCAGCAGCCGCAGCGCCTCGGGCACGAAAGTCATGAACACCGCGCCGAAGATGCTGCCCAGCACGCTGCCCAGCCCGCCCACGATGACTGCGGCGAGGTAGAAGATGGACAGCGTCAGCGTGAAGTACTCGGGCGTGATGGCGCCATAGAAGTAGCCCAGCACGCCGCCCGCCACACCCGCGTAGAAGGCGCCGATGGCGAACGCGAGGAGCTTGGTCCTGAGCAGGTTGACGCCCAGGATCTCGGCCGAGATGTCCCGGTCGCGCACCGCGATGAAGGCACGGCCGATGTAGGTACGGCCCAGGTTGCGCGCCATGATGCCCATGGCGAAGGCAATGATGAAGATAAGGTAGAAGTGGTCCCTGTCGCCGGTCAGCTCGTAACCGAACAGCTCCGCCTTCGGGATGCTGGTGCCCTGGATGCCACCGGTCACGGGCGTCCATTCGCGGAACAGGAAGGTCAGGATGAAGTGGGCGGCCAGCGTGGCGATCGCCAGGTAGATGCCTTTGACGCGCAGGCTGGGCAGACCCACGATCACGCCCAACATCGCCGCGAGGCAACCGGCGATGGGCAGGGTGAGGTAGAAGGGCACGCCCAGCTTGCCCAGGTAGGCCACCGTGTAGCAGCCCACGCCCAGGAAGGCGCCGTGGCTCAGCGAGATGAGGCCGGTGTTGCCGGTGGTCAGGTTCAGCCCGAAGGTCGCGATCACGTGGATGCCGATGATGCAGGCGATGGCCAGCATGTAGCTGCTCGCCCAGAAGGGCAGGGTGAACAGCATGATGGCGAACGCCACGATCCACCAGCGCGCCGCTGGCGAGTTCCATAGCCGCTCTTCGGCCCGGAAGGTTTCGAAAAAGACGCCCGTTCTCACTTCATAGCCTTTCGATGGTGCGGGTGCCGAAGATCCCGTAGGGGCGAACGATCAGGATCAACAGCACCACCACGTACGGAACGATGTCCCGTGCCTTCCCTCCCAGGTAGCCCGCCGCCAGCGCTTCGGCCAGACCGATCACCAGGCTGGCGACGATGGCGCCGAGCACGCTGTCCATGCCACCCAGGATGATGGCGGCGAAAACCCCCAGCGCGGCCGCGGCCAGCGCGGGCGACAGGCCGGCAGAACTGGAGATCAGCACACCGGCCACGGTGCCCACGGAACCCGCGAGCATCCAGGTCAGGCGCGAGGCGAAGTTGATGTTGATGCCCAGGGTGGCGGCGGTGACCGGGTCGCTGGCGGTGGCGCGCAGGGCCACGCCGGTGCGCGAGTAGCGGAAGAACAGCAGGAAGGCCGTGATCAGCACCGAAGCGACGGCGAAGTTGCCCAGCACCGTGCCCGGGATCAGGATGTCGCCGATGAAGATGGGCGTTCTCGGCAACAGGCCGGGCGGCGAATAGGTGTCGCCACCCCACACCGCCTCCACGCCGCCATGGATGATGGCCGCCATGCCGATGGTGGCCATCATCACCGACACGCCGGGTTGACCCGAGAGCGGTCGCAGCACCGCGCGCTCCACCAGGATCGCGAACGTGGAGATCACCGCCATCGAGATCACGAACGCAGCGATGGGCGGTAACCCGAAGGTCACCGCCGCGGCGTAGTAGATGTAGGCGCCGAGCATCATGACCTCGCCCACGGCGAAATTCACCACGCCCGTGCCCTTGTAGACCAGCACGAAACTCAGTGCGATCAGTGCCATGACGCCGCCGCTGAGAAGGCCCAGGATGCTGTATTCGAGGAATTCGGTCATGGCTTTTCGCTGTCAGCGCCGAGGTAGGCTTCGATCACCTGGGGATGGCTTCGGACTTCGGCCGGTGCGCCGGACGCGATCACCTGGCCGAAGTTGAGCACCACCACGTGATTGGAGATGTCCATCACCATGCCCATGTCGTGTTCCACCAGCAGCACCGTGACACCCCATTCCTCCTGCACGTCGAGGATGAAGCGCGCCATGTCTTCGGTTTCCTCGCGATTCATGCCGGCGACGGGTTCGTCGAGCATCAGCACCCTAGGGCGCATGGCCAGGGCACGCGCCAGCTCCACGCGTTTCTGCAGACCGTAGGGCAGCACGTCGACCGACTGGTGCCGGATGTGATCGATCTGCAGGAAGTCGATGACCTTGCGCTCGACTTCCTCGCGCAGGGCAAGCTCCTGTTCGCGGGCCGCGCGTGAGTAGGTCAATGCGGACAGCACGCCGGTGGACATCGTGTGATGGCCACCGAGCTTGATGTTCTCCAGCACCGAGAGGCCACGGAACAACGCGATGTTCTGGAAGGTGCGCGCCAGCCCCATGCCGGCCCGCGCATTCACCGGTACGCGGGTGATGTCCCGGCCGCCGAGCGACACCGTGCCGCTGCTGGGCGGATAGAAACCCGAGATGGTGTTGAACACGCTGGTTTTTCCCGCGCCGTTGGGGCCGATGATGGCGGTGACCTGGCCCGGCGCCGCCGTGAAAGACACATCGCGCAGAGCATGGATGCCACCGAAACGCAAGGCCACGCCGTCCACCGAGAGCGCCAGGCCTGTGGAAGCTGCCGCGTCGGATCGCTGCGTGGCGGTCGATACCGGGATGTTCATGCACAGTCACAACTGAGGTTGCGGAACGGCGCCGTCGGGCGCCGTGGCGGCGGGCGGAGCAGTGCTCCAAACCCAGACCGTACACTACCATACTATATGGTGACGAACCTTAGTGTTTTCCCTTGTCGGGCGATGTTGTCCGAGGCCGATTTCGCGAGGACGGAAGGCCCCCAGCTTCAGATGTCCTCGGCCTGCAGGTAATCCAGCAAATTGCGCTTCATGGCGTCGAGCGTGGTGGCCGCGGTTTCCAGTTGCTCGTCCGGCAGGCCGGCGAGGATCTGCTCGTTCATGCGGTGGCTGACCTTGCGCATGCGGGCGATCAGCTGCTTGCTCTTGGGTTCGAGGAAGACGCGGTTGACGCGCCGGTCGGTCGCATCGGGGTCCCGGCGCAGCAGGCCCGATTTCTCCAGCCGGTCGATCAGGCCGCCCACGGCCACCTTGCCCAGGTCGAGCTCCTCGGCCAGTTGCGACTGGGTCATACCGTCCTCGCGCGAGAGGTAGGCCAGCACCCACCACTGCGAGCGGGTGACGTTCAAGGGTTTGAGACAGCGGTCGAACGCGCTGCGGCGCAGCCGGGATACGTCGTGAATCAGGAAGCCGAGCCGGAGCTCCCAATCGATGCTGTGTGTCTCTGTCGCCATGAGCGCTGCGGGCCACGGGGGCCGGTTGGTTACTTTACGGTAGTGTACCGTTCAGACCGACCTGGTGGTGGCCGCCTCAGCAGCAGGACTCAGGCCGGGTCCCAGGTGAACACGTCGCTGGAGCGATCCAGGCCGCTGAAGCCCGCGCGCAGCATCGGCAACGCCGTGGCCACCACGCTCTCGGACGACCAGCCCTCGCCGCGGTGCACGCTGCGCACCGGCCGCGGCTGGCTGAAGACGAAGATCTCGTTGTTGCGCACGCCGAAGATCTGGCCCGTCACGTCCTTCGCCTCGTCGGCGCACAGGCCCACCACGAAGGGCGCCACGCGCTCGGGCACCAGCTGCTTCAGGCCGTCCACGCGCTTCTTCTGCTCGGGCGTCTCGCTGGGAATGGAATCGATCATGCGCGTCCAGGCGAACGGCGCCACCGCGTTCGAGCGCACACCGAACTTCTGCATGTCCAGCGCGATGGACTTGGACAGCGCGGCGATGCCGAGCTTGGCCGCGCTGTAGTTGGCCTGACCGAAGTTGCCGATCAGGCCCGAGGTCGAGGTCATGTGCACGTAGCAGCCGCTGCCCTGCGCCTTGAAGTGCGGCGCGGCCGCGCGGCTCACGTTGAAACTACCCTTGAGGTGCACCGCCACCACGGCGTCGAACTCGGGCTCGCTCATGCGGTGGAACATCGCGTCGCGCAGGATGCCGGCGTTGTTCACCACGATGTCGATGCGGCCGAAGGCATCGAGCGCGGACTGCACCATGCGGTGCGCGTCGTTCCAGTCGGCCACCGAGCCGCCGTCCACGATCGCCTGGCCGCCCATGGCCTCGATCTCGGCCACCACGGCCCGCGCCGGCTGCACGTCCTCGGGCTGGCCGTCGAGCGTGGCGCCCAGGTCGTTCACGACCACCCTGGCGCCGGCCTGCGCCATGGCCAGGGCAATGCCCCGGCCCACGCCGCGGCCGCCACCGGTGATGAGGGCCACCTGGCCTTCGAGCAATCGATTCATGCGCTTGTCTCCTGTGCCCGAGATATCGGGAAAACCCTTGCTTGATGTGCCGTTTTTCGGTCTGATTTTTTCGTACGCTAGTGTATCATCAATCACAGCATCATATGGAACAAGCGGCGCCGCCACAAGGCCTCATGAACCTCGACAACGCCTCCTTCGGCCTGCTGGCCACCACCCGTTACCTGCCCCGCCTGCGCCTGGAGCGTGGCGCGGTGCTGGCCCTGCACCGCTGGATGGCGCCCGGCCTGCGTTCGCTCGCCAAGGGCCAGCGCGCCATGGCCAGCTGGGACGAGGACAGCGTGACCATGGCGGTAGAAGCCGGCCGGCAACTGCAGGCCGCGCTGCCGGGCCAGGCCGTCGGCGCGTTCACGCTCGCCTCCACCACCCTGCCCTTCGCCGACCGGCTCAACGCCGGCATCGCCGCCGCCGCGCTGGGCCTCGCGCCCGACACCGCGCTGCGCGACTCCGCCTCCAGCGCGCGCGCGGCGCTGGCCGAACTGGTGGCGGCGCTGCAGCGCGCCAACGGCACGCACCTGGTCGTGGCGGCCGAACGCCGCATCGCACGTCCGGCGAGCCCGCAGGAAATGGTGTTCGGCGACGGCGCCGCCGGCGCGCTGGTGGGCAGCGGCGCGCCGGTTGCCACGCGCGTCGCGAGCCGCAGCACCCACGCCGACCTGGTGGACCACTTCCGCCAGTCGGGCGAGACCCACGACTATGGCTGGGAAGAGCGCTGGGTGCGCGACGAGGGCTACATGAAGATCGTGGTGGACACGGTCAAACAATGCCTGGCCGACGCCCAGGTCGCGCCCGCCGACGTCGCCCACTTCGCCCTGCCCGCGCCGCTGGCCCGCGTCAACGACGCCGTGGCCAGGCGCCTGGGCATCGCGCCCGAGGCCGTGGTGCCCGCCGGCCACGAGACCGGTGGCGACCTCGGCGGCGCACAGCCGCTGGCGATGCTCGACGTGGCGCTGCGCGCCGCCGCACCCGGCGCGCTGGTCCTGGTCGCCGCCTTCGGCAGCGGCTGCGACGCCCTGCTGCTGCGCCGCACCGACGCGCCCTGCCCCGGCGCCGTGCCCGATGGCGGTCGCGCCGAAAGCAACTACCTGAAGTACCTCTCGTTCACCGGCCAGATCGAACTGGAATGGGGCATGCGCGCCGAGATGGACAACAAGACCGCGCTCACCGCCGCCTGGCGCGACCACGCGCGCGCCGCGCGCTTCGAGGGCGGCCGCTGCCAGCGCTGCGGCACCCTGCAGTTCCCCAGCACCGCGCTGTGCGTGAACCCGGCCTGCCGCGCGCAGGATTCGCAAACCCCCGGCAGCCTGGCCGACGTGCCCGCGCGCGTGATGTCGCACACCAGCGACTTCCTCGCCTACACGCCCAACCCGCCGTTCCGCTTCGGCCACATCGACTTCGATGGCGGCGCGCGCGTGCTGATGGAGTTCGCCGACACCGACGGCGACGAGCTGCGCGTGGGCCTGCCGCTGCGCATGGTCTACCGCGTGAAGGACTTCGACCCCCAACGCGGCTTCCGGCGCTATTTCTGGAAAGCCACGCCGGTGCGCGCCGGCGCCAACACCCCGCCGCAGGAAGGACACTGAATGGCCACCGGCATCCGCGACAAGGTCGCCATCCTGGGCATGGGCTGCTCGCGCTTCGGCGAACGCTGGGACAGCGGCGCCGACGACCTGATGCTCGAAGCCTTCAACGAAGCCCTGGCCGACGCCGGCATCGAGGCCGGACAGATCGAGGCCGCCTGGTTCGGCGTCTGCCTGGAAGAGAACAACGTGGGCAAGACGGCCGGGCCGCTGGCGCAGGCGCTGCGCCTGCCGCGCATCGCCGCGACCCGGGTGGAGAACGCCTGCGCCACCGGCACCGAGGCCTTGCGCGGCGCGGCCTACGCCGTGGCTTCGGGCGCCTGCGACATCGTGCTCGCGCTCGGCGTGGAAAAACTCAAGGACACCGGCTATGGCGGCCTGCCGGTGCGCACGCGCGGCGTGGCCAACGACCTCTGGCTGCCGAATGCCACCGCGCCCGGCGCGTTCGCGCAGCTGGCTTCGGCGTACGCGGCCACGCACGGCGTGGCCATGGCCGACCTCAAGCGCGCCATGGCGCACATCTCGGTCAAGAGCCACGCCAACGGCGCGCTCAACCCCAAGGCCCACCTGCGCAATGCGATCACCGAGGAAGACGTGCTCAAGGCCGCCACCATCGCCGCGCCGCTGGGACTGTACGACTGCTGCGGCGTGAGCGACGGCGCGGCCTGCGCCATCGTCACCACGCCCGAGATCGCGCGCGCGCTCAAACCCGCGCACGAGGTCGTCAGCATCAAGGCGCTGGAGCTCTCGGTGAGCAACGGCGAAGAAGCCGGCTTCCAGCAGTGGGACGGCGCGCACATCGCCACCGCGCGCGAGGCCTCGGCGCGCGCCTATGCGGCCGCGGGCATTCGCGATCCGCGCCGCGAGATCCAGATGGCGGAGGTGCACGACTGCTTCTCGATCACCGAGGCCGTGCTGATGGAAGACCTGGGCTTCAGCGCCCCGGGCCGCGCCAGCTTCGACGTGATGGACGGCGTGTTCGACCGCGGCGGCGCGCTGCCGGTGCAGCCCGACGGTGGACTGAAATGTTTTGGCCACCCCATCGGCGCCTCGGGCCTGCGCATGGTCTACGAGGTCTACCTGCAGCTGCACGGCCGGGCCGGCGCGCGGCAGCTCCCGTCCATCGACCGCGGGCTCACGCACAACCTCGGCGGCCACCCGCACCAGAACGTGTGCGCCGTCTCCATCATCGGGCGCCACGGCGCCTGAGCCCCCATCATCCACTTCACAGCAACCACAGGAGACTTTTCATGCGAGGACTGAAGGGCAAGACCGCGATCGTGACCGGTGCCGGCAGCGGCATCGGCCGCGCCATCGCGCAGCGGCTGGGCGCCGAGGGCGTCACGGTCGGCGTGTTCGACATCAACTCCGGCGGCGCGGCCGAGACCGTGAGCGCGATCACCGCCGCCGGCGGCCAGGCTGTCGCCGTGGCCTGCGACATCACCGACTACGCGGCGGTCACCGCAGCGGTCGCGAGCTTCGAAGGCCAGACCGGCGCCGGCACCGACATCCTGGTCAACAACGCCGGCTGGGACACGCCCATGCCCTTCCTCAAGACCGACGAGGCGTTCTGGAAGAAGGTCACCGCCATCAACTGGTTCGGCCCGCTGCACATGACGCACGCCGTGGCCCAGGGCATGGCCGCGCGCAAGAGCGGGCGCATCGTGAACATCGCTTCCGACGCCGGACGCGTGGGCTCCACCGGCGAGGTGGTGTATTCGGGCTGCAAGGGCGCGACCATCGCCTTCGCCAAGGCGCTGGCGCGCGAGGTGGCGCGCAGCAACGTGACCGTCAACACCGTCTGCCCCGGCCCCACCGACACGCCCGCCATGGACGCCTTCGTGGGCACCGGCGAGCAGGGCCAGAAGATCCGCGACGCGATGGTGCGCGGCGTGCCGCTGGGCCGCATCGGCGTGCCCGACGACTACCCCGGCCTCGTGGCCTTCCTCGCGAGCGACGACGCCGCCTTCATGACCGGCCAGACCATCAGCGTCTCGGGCGGCCTCAGCATGCACGGATGAACAGGAGACACCACCATGAGCAGGACCTACAAGGACATCCTCTACGAGGTGCGCGACGGTGTCGTGCACGTCACCATCAACCGCCCGGAGGTCTACAACGCCTTCCGCAACCAGACGCTGGAGGAACTCATCGACGCGCTGCGCCGCGCCGACGAGGAAAAGACGGCCAACGTCATGGTGCTCAGCGGCGCGGGTGACAAGGCCTTCTGCACCGGCGGCGACCAGAAGGTGCACCTGAGCGAGGACGGCCTGTATGGCCCGCGCGGCACCGTGGGCATGCCGATCGAGGAAATGCAGACCGCGCTGCGCGACCTGCGCAAGGTCTCCATCGCCAAGGTGCAGGGCTTCGCCATCGGCGGCGGCAACGTGTTCGCCACGCTGTGCGACCTCACCATTGCGAGCGAGAAGGCCACCTTCGGCCAGGTCGGCCCCAAGGTCGGCTCGGTCGATCCCGGCTGGGGCACGGCCTACCTCGCGCGCATCGTGGGCGAGAAGAAGGCGCGCGAGATCTGGTTCCTGTGCCGCAGGTACAGCGCCGCCGAGGCCGAGAAGATGGGCCTGGTCAACAAGGTGGTGCCGCACGAGCAGCTCGACGCCGAGGTGGAGCAGTGGTGCAAGGAGATCAACGAGATGAGTCCGACCGCGCTCACCATCGCCAAGCGCTCCTTCAACGCCGACACCGAGAACATCCGGGGCATCGGCTTCCTGGGCATCCAGACGGTGAAGCACTACTACCAGAGCGAAGAGTCCAGGGAAGGCGTGCGCGCGTTCAACGAGCGCCGCAAGCCCGACTTCAAGAAGTACGCGAACTAGCATGGCTTCCGTGATCCACACCGCGCTGGACGCCGATGGCGTGCTGACGGCCACCATCGACATGGCCGACCGCACGATGAACGTGTTCTCGGTCGAGCTGATGGACGCGCTCGACGCGCTCATGGACCGGGTGGACGCCGACGCCGCCGTGCGCAGCGTGGTGCTCACCTCGGGCAAGCCGACCTTCCTGGCCGGCGCCGACCTGGTGATGGTGCGCGGCTACTGCGATGCGGCGCGCACGCTCGACCACGAACAGATGTTCCAGCTCTGCGGCCGGCTCGGGCGCCAGTTCGTACGGCTCGAGGCGAGCAGCAAGCCCTGGGTGGCGGCGGTCAACGGTCTGGCCCTGGGGGGCGGGCTCGAACTGACCATGGCCTGCCGCGCGCGGCTGGTGGCGGACGATGCGCGCATCCAGCTCGGCGTGCCCGAGGTGCGCTGGGGCCTGCTGCCCGGCGCCGGCGGCACGCAGCGCCTGCCGCGCCTGGTGGGCTTCGAGACCGCAATGGACCTGCTGCTCAGCGGCCGCTCGATCGCACCCGAAGAGGCGGTGCGCATCGGCCTGTTCGCGTGCGCCGTGCCGGCCGACCGGCTCATGAACGAGGCCAGGGCCGCCGCGCGCGCGATGCACGGCCAGCCTCTGGACCTGGCCGCCAAGTTCGCCCACCTCGCACAGGCCGACGTGCCCTCGCCCGACGCCACCACTGCGCACGCCGTGGCCGCGCGCCACGGCATCGGCACCGAGGCATTCGACCAGTACCCCGCGCACCGCGCCATCGTCAACAGCGTGCTGCAGGGTGCGCGCCTGCCGCCGGCCGAGGCCACGGCGGTGGAGATGCACCAGTTCCTGGGCCTGATGTTCGATCCGGTCGCGGGCAACATGGTGCGCACGCTGTTCCTCGAGCGCCTGCGCGCCGAGCGCGAACTCGCGGCACCCGCGGGCGTGCGACTGGAGCGCATCGGCGTGGGCAGGATCGGCCTGGCCCACCAGGCCTGGATCGCCGCCCTGGTCAAGCTCAAGCTGCCGCAGACACCGGACGACAGCCTGCCCGGCGACACGCTCGAGTTGATCGGGGCCGATGGCCGGGCTCACCGGCTGGCGCTCGGTGTGCTCGAAAGCGACCACACGCCCGGCCTGCCGCTGGCGGTGCTGTCGCCCGCCGGCGCCTACGGCCGCGTGCTCGAGATCGTGGGCGCCGACGACGCCACCGCGGCCCTGGCGGCGGCGCTGGCCGCGCGCCTGTGGTGCCTGCCCTGGCGCACGCCGGGGCCGCGCAGCGTGCTGCGGCAACTGCGCGGACGCCCCCTGGCCGAGCAGGCGCGGGTGGCGCTGCGCTGCGCCGCACAGGCGGGCGCGGGCGAGCCGGTGTTCCTGGACGTGGCGGCCTGCCTCGCAGGCGTGAGCCCGGCCTGGTCGGGTGGCCCGCTGACCTGGGCCTGGGCCCACCCGGACGCCGCGCTCGACGGCGCGGACGGTGCCACGGCCGCCGCATGGAACGCGCTGCAGGCGCCTCTGCAACAAGCCTGCGCATGATCGACCGCGACCGCATCGGCTTCACCACCGCGCCCACCGTGGCCACGGTCGATGGCTGGCGCGTGAAGCTGTTCTGCCAGGCGATCGGCGAAACCGACCCGGTGTACACCGACGCGGCGGCGGCCCGCGCGGCTGGCCACCCGGCCTGCCCGGTGCCGCCCACCTTCCTCAAGGCCATCGAGGGCGAGCACTTCAGCAGCGCGCAACTGCTCGCCATGCTGGGCGTGCCCCTGCGCGGCGTGCTGCACGCGGAACAGGCGTTCGAACACCTCGCGCCGGTGCACGTCGGCGACCAGGTGGCCGTCAGCCGCACCATCGCCGACATCCACGACAAGAAGAACGGCGCGCTCACTTTCGTCGTGGTCGACACCCACTACCGTGTGGCCGAACGGCCCGTCGCCACCAGCCGCCAGACCATCCTGGTGCGCCACGCGCCATCGCCCGCATGAACACACCGCCCTTTCCACCGCAGCTGCATCTGGTTCACGGCCCCGTGACCGCGGTGGACCTCGCGCTGTTTGCCGCCAGCTCGGGCGACCACAACCCGCTGCACCTCGACGCGGCCGTGGCGCGCGCGGCCGGCTTCGGGCAGCCCGTGGTGCACGGCATGCTCACCATGGCCTTCGTCGCGCGCCTGTTCACCCGCCACTTCGGCGCGGGCAGCGTGCGCGCGCTGAACACCCGCTTCGTCGGCGTGGCCCTGCTCGGAGACCGCATCGAACTGAGCGCCACGCTGGCCGACACGCAGGACGGCATCGCCCGCTACGAACTGAGCGCGCACACCGACAAAGGCACCGAACTCGTGACGGGCCAGGCCCGCATCGCGATGGCAGGCACACCATGGCCCGCCTGAGCGATGCGCTGCAGCCCGGCGCGCGCGTGTTCGTCTCCACGCTGAGCACCGAGTCGGCGCTGCTGCGCGAGGAACTGCAGACCGACCCCGAGCGAGCGCGCGGCGTGACCTTCATGGGCGGCCAGTTCCCCGGCATCGACCGCACCGACCACCTGGCCCTGCACCCCGAGGCGCGCCAGCTCGCCTGGTTCATGTCGCCTGCCGTGCGCCTGGGCATGGCGCAGGGCCGTGCCGATCTGCTGTGCCAGGACTACCTCGGCGTCGCGCGCCACCTGCGCGAGATGCCGCCGGTGGATGTCGCCATCGCGCAGTTGGGCATGCCCGATGCGGATGGCTGGTGCAGCCCTGGCCTGGCCAGCGACTTCATGCCACTGGTGTGGCACCGCGCGCGCCGCCGCGTGGCGCACCTCAACCCGCTGATGCCGCGCACCCAAGGCAGTTTTCGCGTGCACATGTCGGAGCTGGACAGCGCGGTGGAGGCCGAAGCGCCGTTGCTGGACTTCACCGAAGCACCCTGCGGTGAGACGGAAACGCGCATCGGCGCCCACGTGGCCGCGCTGGTGCGCGACGGCGACACGCTGCAGTTCGGCATTGGCGCCGTGCCTTCGGCGCTGGCCGGTGCCCTGTGCGCGCACCGGAGGCTGCGCATCCACGGCGGCATGGTCTCGGGCGCGCTGCAGAAGCTCCGGGACGCCGGCGCGCTCGATCCCGACGCGCCCGTCACCACCGGCGTGGTGCTGGGCGACGCGGCGTTTCGCGACTTCGCCGCGCGGCTGGACCGGCTCTGGCTCACCGACGTGACGCACACCCACGACCCGGCCCGCCTCGCGGCCATCCCGCGCTTCATCGCCATCAACGCCGCGGTGGAGGTGGACCTGTTCGGGCAGGTGAATTCGGAGCGCGTGGGCGGCGCGATCCAGGCCGGTGCCGGTGGCCTGCCCGCCTTCGCCCAGGGCGCGCTCGCCTCCGACGAGGGTCGCCTGCTGATCTGCGTGGCGGCCACCGCGCGCAAGGGCAGCGTCTCGCGCATCGTGCCCGCGCTCGACCAGCATGCGCTGTGCACCCTGCCGCGCGCGCTGGCCGATGCCGTCGTCACCGAGCACGGCGTGGCCGAGCTGCGCGGCCTCTCGCTGGACGCGCGCGCCCAGGCCCTCATCGGCATTGCCGCGCCCGGGCATCGCAGCGCGCTGGCCAGCGCCTGGGATCGGATCCGCCAACGCGCATGACATCCACCGAGCTCCCGCCCCCGCAAGACTTCCATCTCGTGCAGGTCGGTGGCGCCTTCGCCACCCATAACGGCCCCCTTCATGCCCGGTGGCATGACGATCACCTGCAGCTCGGCTTCCGGGTCGGGCCGCGGCACGTGAACCCGGGCAACAACTGCCATGGCGGCATGCTCGGCACGTTCGCCGACATCCTCATCTCGACCGCCGCGCAGTACCAGGCCGGCATCCCTCGCCAGTTCCTGCCCACCATCAGCCTGCAGATGGATTTCATGGCCGGCGCGCCGCTGGGCAGTTGGGTGCAGGGCCAGGCCGAGATCCTCAAGGTCACGCGCAACCTGGTCTTCTCGCAAGGCCTGGTCACGGCCGACGGCCAGGTTGTCCTGCGCGCCAGCGGCGTCTTCCGGCGCGGGCCGCTGCTGCCGGACACCGCGAGCGACCACGGCCTGCGGTTGCCCGGCATGCCCGTGCGCCCTGACGCCTAGGCGAGTCTGATCAGCCGCTTGCCCAGGTTCTCGCCCCGGTAGAGGCCGGCAATCGCGTCGGGCGCGTGCTCGATGCCGTCGAGCACGTCCTCCACATACCGCAACTGGCCGGCGCGCAGCCACTGCGCAAGGTCCCGTCGGGCCACGGGCCCGTGCTCCGGGTGGTCGAAGATCACGAAGCCCTGCATGCGCGCGCGTTTGACCAGCAGATGGCGTTCCACACGCGGCCCCTGCGGCGCCGGGTTCCAGTTCGCCACCGATGCGGTGCCGCAGATCACGACGCGCGCGCCCACGTTCAGCCGCGCCATCACGGCGTCGCTGATCGCGCCGGCCGTGTTGTCGAAATACACGTCCACCCCACCGGCGCAGGCCTGCGCGAGCTGCTCGGCAAAGTCCGGCGACTTGTAATCCACCGCCGCGTCATAGCCAAAGCGATCCACGCACAGACGGCGCTTGGTCTCACCGCCGGCGATGCCCACCGTGCGGCAGCCGCGCAGTTTCGCGATCTGGCCCACGCACGAACCCACCGAACCCGCGGCGGTGGAGACCACCACCGTCTCGCCCGGTCGGGGCTGGCCCAGTTCCAGCAGGCCGTAGTGCGCGGTCACGCCGTTGATGCCCATCACGCCCAGCGCGGTGGACAGCGGCAGGTCCGTCTCTTCCACCCGGCGCTGGATCGCCGCACCATCGACCACCGCGCAGTCCTGCCAGCCGAACAGGCCGGTCACGGGTGTGCCCACCGGCCAGGCCGGGTCGTTGGACTGCGCGATCACGCCCGCGGCGAACGAGCGCATCACCGCGCCAATGGCCACCGGCTCGGAATAGTTGGCCACCGCCCCGACCCAGCCGCGCATGGCCGGCTCCACCGACAACCAGAGGTTGCGCACCAGCACCTGCCCCGGGCCAGGGGCCGGCACCGGGGTCTCGACGATGCGGAAATGCGAGGCCTGCGGGATGCCGTCGGGCCGGCTGCCGAGCAGCACCTGGCGGTTCATCGGCGGTAAGTCCGGCACGGTGTGGGGGGCTGTCATCTGTGTGTCTCCATCAAGGTTTGTACCGAGTTGCAAATCGTGCTCGTTTGATATAGTACACATGTGTACCATGCACACACGTACTCTATAGCACCATTATCAAGGGAAAGCACCCATGGCAGGCCGCTGGTTTGAACAGTTCAGTGTCGGTGACGTCTTCGAGCACGAGATACGCCGCACGGTCACCGAGAGCGACAACATGTGGTTCTGCAATGCCACCTACAACCCGGCAGCCATCCACATCGACGCGGAGTACTGCAAGGGCACCGAGTTCGGCCGTCCCCTGGTCAACAGCATTTTCACCCTGGGCCTGGTGATCGGCCTGTCGGTGCAGGAGACCACGCTGGGCACCACGGTGGCCAACCTGGGCATGACGGACACGCGCTTCCCCAGCCCGGTGTTCGCGGGCGACACGGTGCGTGCGCGCACCACGGTGAAGGAGCTGCGCGACAGCCAGTCGCGGCCCAACGCCGGCATCGTGACCTTCCTGCACCAGGGCTTCAACCAGCGCGGCGAGGAAGTCTGCACCTGTCTGCGCCAGGCGCTCATGCTGCGGGGCCCCGCATGACGGCGGCGCTGCGGCTGCGTTCCATGCTGTTCGTTCCGGCCGACAGCGAGCGCAAGCTTGCCAAGGCCACGGGCAGCCCTGCCGACGTGCTCATCCTCGATCTGGAGGACGCCGTGGCCGAAGCCCGCAAGGCCGGCGCCCGCGACACAGCGCTGGCTTTCATCAGCGACCAGGCGATGAAGCTCGCCTCGCGCCTGTTCGTGCGCATCAACCCGCTGGACAGCGGCCTGGCCATGGACGATCTCGCGGCTGTGGTCGTGCCGGGGCTGGCCGGCATCATGCTGCCCAAGACGCGCAGCGCGGCCGACATCGCGCGGCTGGGCCATTGCCTGGACGCACTGGAAGCGCGCGCGGGCATCGCCGCGGGCACGGTGCGCATCGTCCCCGTGGCCACCGAGACCGCGCAGGCCATGCTGAACATGCAGGGCTACAGCCCGCCCGTGCCGAGACTGGCGGGCGTCACCTGGGGGGCGGAGGATCTGTCCAGCGCCATCGGCGCGGTGTCCAACCGCGAGGAAGACGGCAGCTACTCGCCGCTCTACACGCTGGCCAACTCGATGTGCCTGTGCGCGGCCGCCGCCGCCGGCGTGCCGGCCATCGACACCCTGCACGCCGACTTCCGCGACGCCGAGGGCCTGGCCGTCGCCTGCCGGGCTTCGCGCCGGCGCGGCTTCCGGGGCCGCATCGCGATCCATCCCGACCAGGTGGCCATCATCAACGCGGCCTATTCGCCCACGGCGGCCGAGCTGGCCCACGCGCAGCGCATCGTGGACGCCTTCGCCGCGCAACCCGAGGCCGGCACGCTGAGCATCGACGGCGTGATGGTCGACAAGCCGCACCTCACGCAAGCCCTGCGCACGCTGGACCAGGCGGTCTGAGCCGGATACGACAAGACACGGAGACAACGGATGGATTTTTCGATCACCGAAGACCAGCGCGCGATCCGCGACGGCGTGAGTGCGGTGGTGCGCTCGTTCGACGACGAGTACTGGCTGGCGCGCGACGAGGACGGCGAGTTCCCGCGCGCCTTCCACCAGGCCATGGTCAAGGCCGGCTGGCTCGGCATCACCATGCCGCCCGAGTACGGCGGCGCCGGCCTGGGCGTGACCGAGGCCGCGATCATGATGCACGAGATCAGCAGCCACGGCGGCGGCATGGCAGCCGCCTCCACGGTGCACATCAACCTGTTCGGGCCGCACCCCATCGTGGTCTTCGGCACCGACGAGCAGCGCCAGCGCTGGCTGCCCCGCCTGGTCGAAGGCAAGGACCAGTGCTGCTTCGGCTTCACTGAGCCCGACGCGGGCCTGAACACCACCGCCATCAAGACCTTCGCCCAGAAGGTGCCCGGTGGCTACGTCGTGCACGGCCAGAAGGTCTGGACCAGCACCGCGCAGGTGGCCAACAAGATCATGCTGCTCACGCGCACCACCAGGCTGGAAGACTGCAAGCGCCCCACCGACGGCATCACCATCTTCTACACCGACCTGGACCGCAGCAAGATCGAGGTGCACCGCATCGCCAAGATGGGCCGCAAGGCGGTGGACTCCAACGCCATCTTCATCGACGGCCTGTTCATCCCCGAGAGCGACCGCATCGGCGAGGAAGGCAAGGGTTTCTCGTACATCCTGCACAGCCTCAACCCAGAACGCCTGCTGGTGGCGGCCGAGGCCATCGGCATCGGCCAGGACGCGCTGCGCCGCGCCGCGAAATACGCCCGCGAGCGCGTCGTCTTCGACCGCCCCATCGGCCAGAACCAGGGCATCCAGCACCCGTTGGCCGAGCGCTGGATGGCGCTGGAAGCGGCCTGGGCCATGGTGATGAAGGGCGCCTGGCTGTACGACCAGCACCAGGCCTGCGGCGCCGAGGCCAACACCGCCAAGTTCCTGGGCGCGCGCGCCGGCTACGACGCCTGCCTGCAGGCCGTGCTCACGCACGGCGGCTTCGGCTACGCCAAGGAATACCACGTCGAGCGCCTGCTGCGCGAGGTCACCATCACCCGCATCGCACCCGTCACCGAACAGCTCATCCTGTCGTTCATCGCCGAGAAGGTGCTCGACCTGCCCAAGTCCTACTAGGAACCACCATGATCCAACGCAAACTGTTCAAAGAGGAACACGAGGCCTTCCGCGACACGGTGCGCAAGTTCATCGACAAGGAAATCGCGCCACACCACGCGCAATGGGAACACGACGGCGTGGTGCCGCGCACGCTCTGGCTCAAGGCCGGCGCCGCGGGCATGCTGTGCTGCACCATCCCCGAGGAATACGGCGGCATCGGCGCCGACTACCTGTTCGACGTGGTGGTGTTCGAGGAGATGGCGCGCTCGGGCTTCAGCGGGCCCGGTTTCATGATCCACTGCGACCTCGTGGCCACCTACATCAAGTCCTTCGGCAGCGAGGAGCAGAAGCGCCGCTGGCTGCCGCAGATGGTCACGGGCGAGGCCATCGGTTCGCTCGGCATGACCGAACCGCACGCGGGCTCGGATTTGAAGGCCATCCGGACCAAGGCGGTGCGCGACGGCGACGACTACGTGATCTCGGGCCAGAAGGTGTTCATCTCCAACGGCCAGTGCTGCGACGTGATCGTGCTCGCCACCAAGACCGACTCGGCCGCCGGCGCCAAGGGCGTCACGCTGTTCCTGGTGGACACCAGCCTGCCGGGTTTCCGGCGCGGCAAGAACCTGCACAAGCTCGGCATGAAGGCGCAGGACACCTCCGAGCTGTTCTTCGACGAGGTGCGCGTGCCCGCCTCGGCCATGCTGGGCGAAGAAGGCAGGGGCTTCGAGCTCATGATGACCAAGCTGGCGCAGGAGCGCCTGGCACAGGCGATCCGCTCGGCCACCGTGGCCGAAACCGTGATCGACTACACGGTCGAGTACACCGCCAACCGCAAGGCCTTCGGCAAGACCATCGCCGACTTCCAGAACACGCAGTTCAAGCTGGCCGAGCTGAAAACCGAGGCCGTGGTGGGCCGCCAGTTCACCGACAAGTGCATCGAGAGCTTCATGGCCGGCGAACTCGACGCGGTGGACGCGGCCATGGCCAAGATGTGGCTGTCCAACATGCACTGCAAGGTGGTGGACGAATGCCTGCAGCTTTTCGGCGGCTGGGGCTACATGTGGGAATATCCGATCGCCCGGGCCTACGCCGACGCCCGCATCGTCAAGATCGCGGGCGGCTCGATCGAGGTCATGAAGCACATCATCGGCCGGCAGTTGTTCGCGCAGTACAAGCCGCGCAAGGACAGCGCCAACGGCGTCGCCGGCATCAACCCCGTCTAGGGTCTGTTCACACTATTTTTCCAAGATGCGTTGCGGATCAAAAAGGCCATGCGCAAGG
>CAZFOT010000001.1:0-61885 GCA_964520365.1 uncultured Hydrogenophaga sp. | reverse complement strand
CAAGATCGGCATCATGCCCGGCCACATCCACAAGAAGGGCCGCATCGGCGTGGTCTCGCGCTCGGGCACGCTGACCTATGAAGCCGTGGCGCAGCTCACCGAAATCGGCCTGGGCCAGTCCAGCGCCGTGGGCATCGGCGGCGATCCCATCAACGGCCTCAAGCACATCGACGTGATGCAGGCCTTCAACGACGATCCCGACACCGACGCGGTCATCATGATCGGCGAGATCGGCGGGCCCGACGAGGCCGAGGCCGCCCTGTGGTGCAAGGCCAACATGAAAAAGCCCGTGGTCGGCTTCATCGCCGGGGTCACCGCGCCTGCCGGCAAGCGCATGGGTCACGCCGGCGCGCTGATCTCCGGTGGCGCCGACACGGCCGACGCCAAGCTGGCCATCATGGAAGAGTGCGGCTTCAAGGTCACGCGCAACCCGTCCGAGATGGGCAAGCTGCTGAAATCGCTGCTGTGACAAGTTGCGCGTGAGCGTGAAGAAGGCAACGCCTGCGTTGCCTTTTTTTTCGCGTTGCCGCGGCGTGAAGCGTTAAATACGCAGCTGGGCTTGATTTGCCCCCGGGTTTTGAAACAAAATGCAACAATATCAAACCCCGAACCCGACCACCCTTCTTGTTCATCGCGCCCGCGCGCGATCCGCAGCGCATGAAACGACACCACCATTCCCGGGCGCCGGGGCGCCGATCCTGTCGGCTCCCGGGTGCCGCCGGGTGCCTGCTGCGATCACCGCGATCGCGCGCCGATATACTGACCTGGACGCAAGAATCCGCAGGCTTCCGCGGCCGCACCCTACCGCTTTCATCATGAATTTCGAGTATTTCTGCCTCACGGACACGGGCATGCTGCGGGAAAACAACGAAGACTCCGTGGCGCTGGATGCCGAGAACCAGATCGTCATCCTGGCCGACGGCATGGGCGGCTACAACGCGGGCGAGGTGGCCAGCGCGATGGCCACCACGTTCGTGCGCGGCGAGCTGGGCCGCTGGATGTCCGAGGGTGGCGCACAGGCCAGTTCGCGGGAAATCAAGCGCGCGATGGAAATCTGCATCGACAACGCCAACCGCTCGATCTTCAACGCCGCCAACTCCCAGTCGCAGTACGCGGGCATGGGCACCACCCTGGTCATGGGCGTCTTCCAGGACCATCGCACGCTGATCGGCCACGTGGGCGACTCGCGCTGCTACCGGCTGCGCGCGGGCGCCTTCGTGCAGCTCACGCGCGACCACTCCCTGCTGCAGGAACAGCTCGATGCCGGCCTCATCACGCCGGAGCAGGCGCAGTTCGCCACGCACAAGAACCTCGTCACGCGGGCGCTCGGCGTCGAGGACACCGTGTTGCTCGAAGTCAACGAATTCCGCATCGAGGAAGGCGACCTCTTCCTGATGTGCTCCGATGGACTGAGCGACATGCTGTCCGACGAGCGCATCGCCGCCGTGCTGTTGACGGCCGGAACGCTCGAGGAAAAGGCGCGCGCCCTCATCGACGGAGCCAATGACTGCGGCGGGCGCGATAATATTTCGGTCATACTGGCGGCGGCCAGGAGCAAACCCGCGAAGAGAGGTTTGCTGTCTCGCATGCTGGGCCAGTAACCGCATCACTGAACCCGTTCACAAGAGTCCACAGGAGTCGGCCATGCCGAAAATGATCGTTTCCATCGACGGTGTCGTCATGAAGGAGGTGCAGCTCACGAAAGACCGCACGACCCTGGGGCGCCGTCCCTACAACGACATCGTGATCGACAACCTGGCGGTCAGCGGCGAGCACGCGGTCATGCAGATGTCGGGGTCCGACGTGTTCCTGGAAGATCTCAACAGCACCAACGGCACCTACGTCAACGGCAAGGCGATCAAGAAGCAGCAGTTGCAGAACGGCGACACGGTGGAGATCGGCAAGTACAAGATCAAGTTCGTGCACGACAGCTTCTCGGACAAGATGGAGAAGACCACCGTCATCAACTCCGGCGCGGTGGTCGAGCCGCCGCCCGCCGCCGCACCGGCCACGACCGGCAACGCGGCGATCAAGGTGATGTCCGGCGCCGCGGCCGGCCGCGAGGTGCCCCTGGTCAAGGTGGTCACCACCATCGGCAAACCCGGCGTCGCCGTGGCGGCCATCACCCGCCGTCCGCAAGGCTACGTGGTGGCGCTGGTCGAAGGGTCCGCGCGCCCGACCGTCAACGCCAAGCCCATCGGCACCGAAGCCACCGAGCTGCGGCATGGCGACCTGATCGAGCTGGCGGGCACGCAGATGCAGTTCATCCAGAAGTGATGCGCGAGGCCGCGCGCCCGGGTCAGAGGCTGGCCGGCGCCGCGCCCGTGCGTCCTCTCCCATGCAGGCGCTGAGCAGACACGGCCCGCGCATCGCCGTCACCCTGCTGCCGCTGGTCCTCGTCCTGCTGCACGTCCTGGGCACGCTGCCCATGGAGGCGCTGCACCGGTTCGACGACCTCATCTACGACGCCCGCCTGCGGGCCACCATGCCCGAAACGCTCGACGAGCGCATCGTGATCGTCGACGTTGACGAACAAAGCCTGGCCGAGGTCGGCCGCTGGCCCTGGCCGCGCCACCAGGTGGCCCGCCTGGTCGATACCTTGTTCGACGAGCACGGCATCGCCCTGCTGGGCTTCGACACCGTGTTCGCCGAACCCGACGACAGCGCGGGACTCGGCCAGCTCGAGGCGCTGGCGCGCGGCCCGCTGGCGGGCACGCCCGGCCTGGCCGAACAGATCGAGCGCCTGCGCCCCGAACTCGACCGCGACGCGCGCCTGGCCCGCAGCCTCAAGGACCGGCCCGTGGTGCTGGGCTACTACTTCACCAGCGACCGCGATGGCCGCACCAGCGGCGTGCTGCCCCGGCCGGTGCTGCAGCGCGAAGACCTTGGCGGGCGCGACATCCGAGCCACGCGCTGGAACGGCCATGGCGCCAACCTCGGCGCGCTGGCCGAAGCCGCGCCCCTGGCCGGCTTCTTCAACGCCATCACCGCCAGCGACGGCGTGGTGCGCGCCGTGCCCCTGCTGGCCGAATACGAGGGCCGCTACTACGAGTCCCTGTCGCTGGCCATGTTTCGCCGCCTCATGGGCATGCCCGGTGTCGAACCCGGCTTTCCGCCGGACGGCGTGTTCGGCCGCGCCTACCAGGCGCTGGCGAGCGTGCGGCTCACCCTGGCCGGTGGCGAGCTGACCATTCCGGTGGACGATCGCGCCGCCGCGCTGGTGCCGTTCCGCGGCCGCGGCGGACCCCAGGGCGGATCGTTCCGCTACCACTCGGCGGCCGACGTGCTGGCCGGGCGCATCGCTCCCGGCGCGCTGGCGGGCAAGATCGTGCTGCTGGGCACCACCGCCCCCGGCCTGCTCGACCTGCGGGTCACGCCCGTGGGCGAGGCCTATCCCGGCGTGGAAACCCACGCCAACCTGATCGCCAGCCTGCTCGACGGCGATACCCTGGCGCGGCCCGACTACGCCCTGGGCTACGAAGTGGCGATGCTGCTGCTCTGCGGGCTGGTGCTGGCCCTGGCATTGCCGCTGCTGAGCGCCGCGCGCGCCGTGGTGCTCAGCGTGGGCGTGGTGGCGGCGGTGGTGGGCCTGAACAGCTGGCTCTACCTCGGCCACGGCCTGGTGCTGCCGCTGGCCAGCACCCTCGCGGTGGCGGCGCTGGCCTTCGCGCTGAACATGAGCTACGGCTACCTGGTGGAGAGCCGGGCCAAGCGCGAGCTGGCCCAGTTGTTCGGCACCTACGTGCCGCCCGAGCTGGTCGACGAAATGGTCAAGGACCCCGACCGCTACTCCATGGCCGCCGACGCGCGGGAACTCACGGTCATGTTCTGCGACATGCGGGGCTTCACGCAGATCTCCGAATCCATGGCGCCGACCGAACTGCAGGCTTTGCTCAACAGCCTGTTCAGCCGCCTCACCCACGTCATCCGCTCTCACCGGGGCACCATCGACAAATACATGGGCGACTGCGTCATGGCCTTCTGGGGCGCGCCGGTGGCCACGCCCGAGCACGCGCGCCTGGCGGTGCAGGCCGCGCTGGACATGGCCGCCGCGGTCGCTGCCATCAACCGCGAGCACGCCCGCCAGGGGCTGCCCGCCATCAGCGTGGGCATCGGGCTCAATACCGGCGACATGTGCGTGGGCGACATGGGCTCCGACGTGCGCCGCAGCTACACCGTCGTCGGCGACGCGGTCAACCTCGCCTCGCGGCTGGAGGGCCTGACCGCCGAATACGGCGTGGCCATCGTCGCCAGCGAGGCCACCCGCCAGCGGGCGCCGGACTTCGTGTGGCAGGAAATCGACCGCGTGCGCGTCAAGGGCAAGGCCGTGGCCGTGACCATTCACACGCCGCTGTGCCCGGCCGGCCACGGCAGCCCCGAACTGGTCCGCGAGCTGGCGCTGTGGGACCAGGTGCTGGCCGCGTGGCGCGCGCGGAACCGGGAGCGGTGTGACGCGTTGTTACGCGAACTTCAGGCCCGGACCGAGGAAAAAGTCCTTTACCGGCGCATGGCGGACCGGGTAGCCTCCATGCCTCACCCGCTGCCCGACGCCGGCTGGGACGGGGCGACCACTTTCGACACCAAATGACTCCAACTCCGAACCAACGATGAGGGTCCGCGTTCTCGGCTGTTCCGGCGCCATCGCGCAGGGCTGCCGCACCACTTCCTTTCTGCTCGACGACGACGTCCTGATCGATGCCGGCACCGGCGTGGGCGACCTCACCCTGGACGAGATGGCCGCCGTCAACCACGTGCTGCTCACCCACTCGCACCTCGACCACGTGGCCAGCCTGCCGCTCATGATCGACGCCGTGGCCGCGCGCCGCCTGGCCGAAGGCGCGCCCCCGCTGCAAGTGCACGCCCTGCCCGGCACCATCGCCGCGCTCAAGGCCCACATCTTCAACAACCTCATCTGGCCCGACTTCTCCACCATTCCCAGCGCCGCCAGCCCGCTCATGCGCTGCACACCCATCGCCGTGGGCGAGGTGCTGCAGGTGGGCGGCAAGGCGGTGGAGGTGCTGCCGGCCGTGCACACCGTGCCGGCGGTCGGCTTCGCGGCGGCGAGCCCGTCCGGCCACTGGGTGTTCAGCGGCGACACCAGCCGCAACCCGGCCTTCTGGCAGCGCGTGAACCAGTTGCCGGTGGCCATGCTGATCATCGAAACCGCCTTCAGCGACCGCGAAAAAGCCTTGGCCCAGCGCAGCCTGCACCTGGCGCCCAGCGCGCTGGCCGACGAACTCGACCAGATCGACCCGGCGCCGCCGAACACGCCGTACCCGATCTACATCACCCACACCAAACCCGCCGAAACCGGTCTCATCATGGAAGAGATCCGCCGCTTCGACGAAACGCCCAACCGCGCCGGCGACGTGCGCCACGACATCCGCTGGCTGAGCGCGGGTATGTGCTTCGAGTTGTAGGGGACCGGAACACCCCCTGCGCCGCTTCGCGGAGGGGGTCGCAGCCAGAGGCTGCGACTCTTCGGGCTGTCCAAGCCTGCGCAGGCAGGCTTGGAGCCGCAGCCCTCAGCCCCCCTCTCTGGCGCGCCCTTCGGGCGCTGGGAGGGGGACGGCATCTCGGGCCGGCGGAGCCGGACCCTTGATGCCCCTGGCTTTGGGCTGTCTCACTCGTTGCGGTTTTGCTCCCTCTCCCGCTGGTGGGTGTATGGACCGGAGACATGGCAGACACCTGTTCGGGGACATGGTGAACAGGTCGGCATCGCCAAGGCCATCGAACGCCTGCAAAGCCGCCAGGGCTGGCTGGAAAGATGCATGCAGTCCATGCCGGCCGCCTCCCGCAGAAGTTTCTGTGTGAGAAGTCCGCTGGCGATGCCGGAGCGAACCACCTCGGCGACAAAAAATGTTCCCAAGGCCAGGGCTGACAAAAAATGTCACCTCGCTTGCCGCCTGCGGGACGCAAATTGTCACCCGCGGCCCGCGAAGCGTGAAATAGCACGCGAAACACCGGCCATTTCAAGCTGGCACGGTCTCTGCACTACAGGTACCGTCTCCAACCCAACAACCCCCCCTCAAGGAGTTTTTTCCATGAAGCGTTCCCTGCAAAAAGGTTTCACCCTGATCGAATTGATGATCGTGGTGGCCATCATCGGTATTCTGGCTGCCATCGCCCTGCCCGCCTATCAGGACTACACGGTGCGCACCCGCATCTCCGAAGGTTTCACACTGGCTCAGCCGGCTCGTTCGGGTCTGGCGACCGATGGCGTTGCTTCCGTGGCCGACTATCGCGCTTTCATTGTCAATTGGAATGCTCAGGGTGACGGTTCCGGAGCGAACTCCAAGTTCGTTAACTCGGTGCAGTTTCAACCCGGTACTGCTGCTGCAACGGGTGCTGCAACTGATCATATTTTGATTACCTACAATGCAACGAACGTTGGTGGCATCACCGGGACCAGCAACGAACTGGCGTTGTTCCCCCGCATGCGCACGGGCGACTCCACTGCTGCTGCAGTGGCGCTGGCAACGGCATGGACCGATGGTGAAACCGGTAGTTTGGATTGGGGCTGTGTTGGTGCGGCCAATACTATTGCAACCAGTGCCGATCGTCGCATGGGTCCTGCGTTTGCTGCGCTGGCAAACGGGGTACTTGCTAAATTTGCACCTGCCGAGTGCCGTTAATCAAACTCTCTGGTTTCATTTGAAAGAAGGGGCGCCTTGGCGCTCCTTTTTCTTTTTTGAAAATATGTATCCGCGTACCATGAGCACGCTTCGCTCGGGGCCGTGCCAGAGCAGGCTTTTGACGCCTCAAATATGGATTGAACATGTGGACTCTTCGCTTCCGATACGCCCTGAAAGCGGCAGGCTGGCATCTGCTGGGCAGTGTGGTCGTGGCCGCCTTGGCGGCTTACCTCGTGTTCGGCGTCTGGTTTCCCTATCCCTACCGCGAGCTGGTGGGCGGACGCGAATTGTTCCTGATCGTGGTCACGGTGGACGTGGTGTGCGGCCCCCTGCTTACCCTGGTGCTGTTCAATCCGAAGAAGTCCCGGCGCGAACTGGCACTGGACCTTTCGCTGGTGGCGCTGATCCAGTTAGCTGCGCTGGCTTATGGCTTGCACACGGTGGCCCAGGCCCGACCTGTCTATCTGGCCTTCGAGGTGGACCGCTTTCGTGCCGTGACGGTGGCGGATGTACAGACGGACAAGCTGCGTCCTGAACAGGGCGGGTTGCAGATGCTCGGCTGGTTCGGGCCAAAGGTGATCGGGGTGCGCACGCCCCAGGGCGGAGATGAGATGCTGCGCAGCCTGGAGTTGTCGCTCAGCGGCGTCGACCCCTCGGCGAGGCCGGATTGGTGGGTGCCGTACGAGGACGTTCGAGAGCAGGTGCTCCAGCGTGCGAAACCGGTGTCGGCCTTGCGCGAGAAGCAACCCATGGCGCGGGAGCAGATTGATGCGTTGGTGGTGGAGACCGGGTTGAGCGAGGAGCAGGTGGTCTGGTTGCCGGTGACGAGTTTTCAGTCAACCGGTTGGGTGGCGGCTTTGGATAAGGCCACGGCGCGCATCGCTGCTTTCGCACCGATTGACGGTTTCTGACCAGGATGCCATATCGTCGCGTCAGGCTGTAGAAAAGGGCATTGGCTGAAGTCAGGTTTTGCCTATTGCCTTGGCGCGATCCGCGGGCGAGCGACGCCACACAGTTCAGGCGACACGGATACTTGGCTGAATCGAACCCGGACGAGACAGGTCGATGGATTCAGCATGGCATTCACAGCGCGTGCCAGGGCTTCAAGGTGCTTGTCCACGGCGGTTGCGACAATGAATTTTTCAGGGGCGGCTCATGAGCTTGCCGTCCCTTTTTTAAGGCGCATTGTTTGAGGCGCTGCTACTCGTGTCGTTGATCAATTGCAGCAAGCGAGTGGCCGAGCGGTCGATCTGAAACTCTTCGGTGATTTTCATCCTTCCGGATGCACCCATCTTCAAGCGCATGTCAGGGTCTCGCAACATGCGTTCAAGTGCGCTGGCCAATTCCATCCAGTTTCCCGGTGTGAACAGCAGGCCTTGTTGACCATCCTCAACCAGCTCGGGAACACCGGCAACGCGTGGGGCGAGCACTGGCACCCCCAGCGCCATGGCCTCCATGAGCACAACGGGAAGACCTTCCATGAAGCTGGCCAGTACCAGAACGTCCGATCGGGCGATCTCCGGCAAGGTCTCGTGCTCGCCGAGTCGTCCAAGCATCTGTACGTCGTCTGCAAGGCGAAGCGACCGCACGATTTCGAGGATTTCGCCTTGCTGAGGGCCGTCTCCCACGAGAACCAGCTTTGCATCAATGGCGTTGTCGCGCAAGCATGAAAAGGCCTGGAGCAGGCCGAAGTGCCCCTTTTCGGCTGCCAGCCTGCCCACGCAGATGATGCGCGGCCGGGCATTGGCGGCCGCACAGGGTTCGGGCATCGCATCAAGATTCAATCCGCACCGCACGATGGACATCTTGTGCCAGTGCCGGAACGGCGTCATTCTCATGGCTTGCGCCATCCCGAAGTAGGAGACGCAGGCCACGAATTTCGCATCGGCAATCTTCTCGGCAAGCATCAAACCCGCCGGGTAGTCGGTTTCGGAAATGCCATGCAGCGTCAGGCTCCATGGGATGCCCAGCTGTTGGGCCGCCAAGCGGCCCACATTGGCAGCGGCGTTGGCGAAGTGGTTGTGGAGGTGCCCTATCCCTTGTTGCCTCAGTTGATGGGCGAGCACGACGGATTCCCCGAAATAGAAGAGTGCGTTGAACACGCCTCTGAGGCCCGGCACCCTGTGCTTCATGGAAGATACCAACACCGACGCGTATCGCAAGGGGTTGGACAACAAGGCAACGAGGTGGTGTGTCGCTACCGTCAAAGGGCGAACAGGCAGAACATAGTAGGTTTCATCCCGGGCCTCGCAATCATCGGAAGACATGCACTCCCCATCACCTGGTGGACGGATGCTGTAGGTGCGCACGTCGGCGCCTGCCTGCCGCAGGGCGTGCACCTCGCGCCGGATGAACGTGTGCGAGGGCGCCGGGTACTGGCTGATCAGATAGGCGATGCGCATGGTCTCAGGACGCCCCGGGCAGCAGGCCCGACAAGCGCAACATGAGTGGCCCGGAAGAGAAGCCACCCTTCGTGTTGCGACCAAAGCGCCCCTGGATGTCTACGCGCCGAAGAGCCAGAGGCTCGGAGTCTGCCGAATTCAGTCCGTATTGTGTGCTCACGCCATGCTGGTAGCCCGCTTTGCGCACGGCCTGAATCACTCGTTCGTCGTGATCGCCATTGGGGTAACAGAAAGAGCGTACGGTCTGATCCAGGCGCTGTTCGAGTGTGGCGCGAGAGCCCTCGATTTCCTGGTCCAAGGCGGTGTCGGGGACCAACGGCAAGATGGGATGCGAGGCGCTGTGCGACCCAATTTCGTGCCCTTCACGCTGCAAATCGCGCAGTTGGTCCCAACTCATCATCCCGTCCCATGCCGGACGTACCTGACCACCGACGAGTTTCTCAAGGTCGTGCAGACGCTGATCCCGCTCCTCGGGTGTCAATCTTTTCGCCAGCGCCACCGCTGCGTTGGGCAGGTCTTTCGCGCCAGGGGTTGCGCCCATGCCAAGCAACCACTCCCGCAGGCCGCTCGCACTTCGGTCAAGGGCTCGCTGAATCGCATAGGCCATGCGATCGGGCCAGAGGGCCTCGTTGCCCTCGATGGCCTCTGTCACGACAAAGAAGCTGGCCTTCACACCATGGGTTTGCAACACAGGACGGGCGAAGCGGTGGTTGTCGGCTTGCCCATCGTCGAAGGTGATGGCCAGCAAAGGCTTGTCCGAGGCCTCACCCGCTTGGTAGCGCAGTGACATTTCGTGCAGGTTTCCCACCGCGTAGTGTCGCCGCAGGACCCTGACGAAGTGATCCAGTTCGTCCGGTGTGACCACTATTTCCGGGGTGGGGTACTCTGCCAGCAAGTCAGGGGGCAAGACCCGATGAAATGTGACGATAGTCAGCTTGTTCCTCGCCCAGAGTTGTGGAGATGCCAATCCCGAAACATGCAGTCCTTCGCCGACGATGTCGCGCAGCCTTGATTTGATGTTCTTGATTCGTTGCTTCATCTTGATCCACCAGCCTCGCACGAGAAGAGCCACCATGCACGTGTTCCCTTTGGGATCGCTTCGGCCCGTGCCGGTAGCCAAGGAAACCGCAGCATACACGGAGCTGCCTCAAGCAAGAGGTATGAAATGCAGCCGTCTTGGCCGTCACCCGTGTAGAAGGGACACCCGACGGAGGAGTCGTCCTCGGGGCGGTGCCAAGCGCCACGGTGTTCGCCTCAATACGCGTTTTTGCCCGTCAGCGCGCCCAGCGTGCGCAAGAGAATGGTGAAGTCCAGCCAGAGCGACCAGTTGTTGATGTATTCGATGTCGGACTCCACGCGCTGCTGCATCTGCTCGATGTCGCTGGTTTCGCCCCTGAAGCCGCGCACCTGCGCCAGCCCGGTGATGCCGGGCTTGATGTTGTGGCGCGCGAAGTAGCTGTTGATGCGCTGGGAATATTCCATGTCGTGCTGCACGGCGTGCGGCCGCGGCCCCACGAGCGACATTTCGCCGCGCAGCACGTTGATCAGCTGGGGCAGTTCGTCCAGGCTGGTGCGGCGCAGGAACGCGCCGACCCGGGTCACGCGCGGGTCGCCGCGGGTGGCCTGCCTGACCTCGCCGGCCTCGGGCGTGTGCACGTGCATGCTGCGGAATTTCCAGATGCTGAAGGTCTTGCCGCTCCAGCCGTTGCGCGCCTGCTTGAAGAACACCGGCCCGGGGCTGTCGAGCTTGATGGCCGCGGCGATGAGCAGCAGCAGCGGCGAGATGACCAGCAGGATGAGGGCCGAGAGCACGAAGTCCTCGATGGCCTTGAACAGCAGGCGCGTGCCGGTGAGCGGGGTCTCGGAGAGGGTGAGCACCGGCAGGCCGGCGATTTCGCGAACGCTGTGGTTGACCAGCAGCATGGAGTAGATGTCGGGCACCCAGTGCACCGCCACGTGCTTGTCGAGCAGGTTGAAGTACATGTCCTCGATGAGGTCGGACGCGTCCAGCGGAATCGCGAAGTACACCGTGTCGATGCCGCGCCGGTCGATGATGTCGAGCATCTGCTCGAACGGGCCGATCACGTTCGATTCCTGCAGGCTGCCGAAGTCCGAGGGCTCCTGCAGCCGGTTCGTGCTGGCGCCCTGGCGCTCAGGTTCGCTGGCCGGCAGCGCCAGGCAGCCGATGACCCGCTGGCCCAGCCAGGGATTGCTGGAGATCTTGTTCTGCAGGTAGCGCGCCAGCCGGCCGGTGCCGACGATCAGCACGTTCTCCGGCTCGACGGCGCGGCGCAGCCACCGGATCTGCAGCTCCCGAAAGCCCATGTGCAGGACGATCTGGACCAGGAAGCCGAACACGTACAGCTTGCCCACCATGAGACGGGAGTAGACATCGGTCTGCTTGGTGGCGAAGCCGGCCAGCAGCAGGCAGGCGAAGATCAGCGTCCAGGCCTTGAACAGGTTGATGGCCTTGCGGGTGTGGCTGCTGTTGCTGCGGTACAGGCCGAACTGGTCGTAGGCCAGGCCCATGCCGCCGAGCAGCAGCAGCAGCAGCACGGTGTAGTCGGCGTTGAGAGCTCCCGCGTGCAGCCGGATCAGGTAGTAGGCCAGGCCCATGACAGCCGCCGCGTCAAGCAACGCCTGCGCGGCCGTCGAGATGCTGCTGCGGCGTTTGAGGATGGAGCGGGGTGGCCGGGAGGGGAGAGCCATGGCCGTCAGTATAGGGGTGCGGGGTGGTTGTCTTTGGGGAAGCTCGGACGATCAGTATGTACGAAAGAAGAAAGCATGCCTGCTCCGTGGGATCTCACTGGTGCTAACATAAAGTACCGTGTTTCACACGTTGCACGGTCCGTCTGCGAGAGTCCGGATTCACTTGGTCGTAACGACCGGAGACCATCATGCTCAACCCCATCGATCGCGAAGCGCTTCGCGCGCAGGTTCGGACTGCGCAACCGTTTCCGTTCTTTTCCGTCGACAATTTTCTGAAGCCCGAGTGTGCCGAGGAAGTGCATGCTGCATTTCCAAGCTTTGAGGAGGTTTCGCGCCTGGGTCACAAATTCAGGGCCGTGAACGAACGGAACAAGGTGCAGGTGACCGACGCCAGTGTTTTCCCTGCGCCCATTCATGCGCTGCATGAGGCGCTTGCGGCTCCGGATTTTCTGGATCTGGTGTCCTACGTGATGGACATTCCCCGTCTCATCGCCGATCCGGAGCTTGCAGGTGGCGGCATACATGAAACCGGGCCGAGAGGGCTTCTCGATGTGCACGTGGATTTCAACTACATCACGGATCGGCAGCTTCATCGGCGTTTGAACATCCTAGTTTATTTCAACAAGGACTGGCAACGTGAATGGGGGGGCGAAATCGAATTGTGGGACAAGGATGTGAGAACCTGCCATCACGCTTTCATGCCGGTTTTCAATCGCTGCGTGGTGTTCGAGACGTCCGACATCAGCTATCACGGCGTGGCTGCGGTGCGCTGTCCCGAAGGGGCCGTTCGCAAAAGCTTTGCGGCCTACTACTACACGAAAGAGGCGCCTCCCCATTGGACTGGCGAGGCGCACTCGACCATTTTCAAGGCACGCCCCGACGAATATTTCAAAGGCAAGATCGCCATGCCGGTCGAGCAAGCCGCGCGCAATCTCCAGGAGGGCTGGCGCAATGTGAAGCGGGGCATCAAGAGCGCGCTTGGCAAGGACAGCTGAGGATGTCCGGCCTTCAGCGCGCCTGACCCACTCCGGTCTTGGGGTATTGGGTCACGACCTCCCAGACCACTTCCTGCATGACCCGGGCCACGGCCTCCGAAGGGGCGTTGGCCGCTGAGCCGTCGGCTCGCTTCAATTGATGCGGCAGCCCGATGGGGCTGCGGTGGTACAGCACCGCATAGTGCGTCAGGGCCACGAGGTAGCTGCCCAGGTCGTTGAGGTGGATCATGTCCTGCTTGCCGTCCGGTTCGCGGCGGAACAGGTCCTCGCGCGAACGCAGGCCGGGCAGTCCTCCCGCCTGGTCCACGCGCCTGACGAATGCCGCCATCACCTGGCCGGCGGGGATCACGTACACGGGTCCGCCCGTGTCGCCGTGGGCCAGGCCCCTGGCCAGCAGCACGCCTTCCCAGTAGGCACCCAGGTCGTGATCCAGGCGAGTCAGCCAGCCGTCGGGGTCGTCCAGCGGGTGCCAGGTCTCGTACAGGTAGACACGCGTCGCCGGATTGGCATTTCGGGCGTCGCGTGCCCAGCGCCGGATGTACTTGGGGCTGTCGAAGTACTTGATGGCGTCCTTGATTTCGACCATTTCGGTGAGCACCAGCGCGTCGAACCGGCCACTTTTGATGGCCTCTGTGGCGTCCTGATAGCGGGGGTGCGCGTTTTCCTGCTCGAAGCCGTTGATGGGCACATCGGGTTCCCAGTGCGACTTCAAGGTGGCACCCCAACCCAGCTGGGACCGGTGGTCGTGGCCTTCGCCGGCCAGTTGTTCGAGCATGGCCGGCATGTCGCGGCCGACCAGGCTGTGGCCGATGTGGAACACCCGCATGGGCTTCGCCGGCGGGGCCAGCGGCTGGGCGTACAGGCCGGCCAGGGCTGCCGGATCCAGTGTCTTTTGCGGCCAGCCGCAGGCGGTCAGGGCCAGTGCCAGGGCGTATTTCAGCGTGTCTTTCAGGTTCATGCTGCAGTCCAGGTTTCGGTTCAGGTCCAGGCCGTCGCCTAGGCGGCCTCGATGTGGGCGCACGCGTGTGCCACTGTCAGCAAGGGTACAGCGAGCGTCAGTCAGAGATGCGCGCGTATCACCTCGCTTCGGTGTCTGAAGACCGCCACGTCGTTGAAGGGTGCACCGTCGAGAGCGGCTTGGCCGAACAGGCTGGCCAACCTGTGGCGCTCGCCAGCCAGGCCGGTCAGAACCGATGCCAGGGCCGCGACGTCGTTCATCGGCGTGAGCATGCCGCCGCCGTGGGTCGCGATCAGGTCCCTGGGGAAGGGGCTGTCGTAGCCCACGATCGGTGTGCCCGACACCAGGGCCTCGATCAGGTTGCGCGGAGACTCCGGGGTCTTGTGGCAGAACACAAAGGCGTGCGCATGCCGCAGCGCCGCCAGAATGGCTGCCCGGTCCCTGACAAACCCGGGCAGCCGGACATGCCCGTCCAGGCCCGCGCGGGCGATCTCGGCTTTCATGGCCGGCAGCCTGTCGCCGTCGCCCAGCCAGGTGGCCTCGAAGTCGACGCCCGACGCCTTGAGCATGGCCATGACCGCGACCCAGTCGTCGGGACCTTTCATCGGATCCGCGCGTCCCAGGTAGCAGATGCGCAGGGGTCCTTGCGCTGCGGTCTGGATCTTGGCCGCAAGAGCCTCGGGCGGGATGCGGTCTTCCTCTCGAAGATGGATGTCGTGGACGATTTCGGCCACCTTCGCATAGGGGGCGTAGGTGGCGTGGGTTTCGGCGCCGTGAAAGAGGCCGACGGTGGCCCGGCGAATGATGGCGCGCTCCAGCATGGCCATCGGGCGGTGCGTCAGCGCGGCCCTGAGCCTCGCCTTGCGGGTCTTTCCCGACCGGCTTTCCTCCCGGACCACCTCGGACTCCACCCGGTCGGTCCAGACGGCAAAGCGCCGATGTTTTCGATGGGCTTCGAAAGCCGCCACCGAGCCCCAGTCGCCAAAAAGGCCGCCGATCGAGAACGACAGGTAGTTCGCACGGTCGATCAGTTGTCCGATCTGCTGGCGGATGGCGCGGTAGTGCCGGAGAAACTGGTCCGGTCGATAAGCCGTGGGCAGCGCCACCACCTCGACCCGCTGGAGATCGACGCCCGATGAATGGAGCGGAATCCAGCTCGGCGGGGGCGTGCCATGCTCCACGGGGAACATCACGATGAGGCGACTGAAATTTTCCGCCCACCGGGTCAGCCCGTTGCAGGCCTGGTCTTCGAGGAGGTGGCCGTGTTCGCTGCTGTACAGGGGGACTGGTGCGTAGAGCAGCAATGTGTCGTCGTTCTTGTCGGTCATCGAGAAATCCTATTCAGGTGTGTCTGGTCGGATCGGCGGTGCGCCACGCGTCGCCGATCACCCAGGTGGCGATGTGTCCCTGGCATGCCAGGCAGTGGCCTTCGATGCCCGGGCTCAGATGGGTGCCTGTGCGGGTGACGCGAAAGCCCGTCGGGAGGCCGGGCGGGTTCAGCGCGACCTGCACGTCCTGGAAGTCCAGCACACGCCGGGTCCGGGGGTACTGCCACTTGTAGAAAGCTTCCTTGGCCGAGAACAGCCACGTGACCAGGCGGCCTTGCCGCGGCGTGGGCTGGGCGCCCACGAATGCGAGCTCCTCTGGCGTGCAGACCGTGTTCCAGAGGGCCGGCTCCATCGGCAGGTCGTTTTCCAGGTCGATGCCGATCGACTGCCACTGCCCGCGCGGGCCCACGACCGCCACGCAGGCCTGGCCGGTGTGCGAGATCGAGCCGGTCAGCCCCTCGGGCCAGACCGGTGACCGGTCGGGCGCGCCGGGAATGGCCTCGGGCGGCCAGCCGATGTCCGCCATCGCCTGGCGGGCCGCCTGGCGGCCGGCGGCGAACTCGCGCTGGCGCCGGGGCACGGCCCGGCGCACGGCCGCGAATTCCTCGGGGTGCAAGCGCTGCGGATCGCCGTCGACGCCCGTGCAGGCGACGCCGATGCCCGGCCCCAGCCGCTCGGCCAGGCGCTGGCGCAGCGTGTGCAGCGCCAGGGACGGTTCGGCGCAGGCGGCGGCGTCCATCACTCCTGCGGCTGTTTGCCGGCCCGCATGGCGCGCCGGCGCGACATGGCGTCGGCCCGTTGCTGGGCGCGCTCGGCGGACTCGGCCGCCGCCTGCGGGCTGTCCTTGGGCTTGTCGTCCAGGTGGGCGGCCAGCGCCGACAGCGTGGGGAAGCGGAAGATGTCGGTGATGCTCAGGCGCGTGGTGTTCAGGGCCTGCTTGATTTCGCGGTGCGCCTGCACCGCCAGCAGGGAGTGGCCGCCGAGCGCGAAGAAGTTGTCCTTGGCGCCGATCTGCGGCACGCCGAGCACGCGCGACCAGATCTCGGCGATCTTGCGCTCGACTTCGTTCTCGGGCGCGACGAAGACCTCGGTGCGCTCGCGCTGCACGGCCTGGCTGGGCGCGGGCAGCGCCTTGCGGTCGACCTTGCGGTTGGGCGTGAGCGGGAATTCGTCCACCGTCATGAAGTGCGCGGGCACCATGTGCTCGGGCAGGCGCCCGGCGGTCCACTCGCGCAGGCGCTCGGCTACGACACCCGGGTCGGCCCGCAGGTAGGCCACCAGGCGCACGTCGCCGGGCTGGTCCTCGCGCGCCACCACCACGGCCTGGCGGATGCCGGGTGCGGATTCGAGCACGGCCTCGATCTCGCCGAGTTCGATGCGGTAGCCGCGGATCTTGACCTGGAAGTCGGCGCGGCCGAGGAAGTCGATGCGCCCGTCCGGGCGCCAGCGCGCCAGGTCGCCGGTGCGGTACATGCGTGCACCGCCCGGCGCGGCGTGCTCGGGCTTGACGAAGGGGTCGGGCGGGAAGCGCTCGGCGGTGAGGTCGTCGCGCTGCCAGTAGCCGCGCGTGACGCCGTCGCCGCCGATGTAGAGCTCGCCCGGCACGCCCACCGGCACGGGTTCCTGGTTGTCGTCCAGCACGTACAGCTGCGTGTTGGCGATCGGCCGGCCGATGTTGACCACGGCTTCGTCCGTGCTGGCGGTTTCGGTGGACGACCAGATCGTGGTCTCGGTCGGGCCGTACATGTTCTCGATCGACGCCTTCGTGGCCTGGCCCAACTCGGCCACCAGCGTGCCGGGCAGCGCTTCGCCGCCGATCATGAGGTGCTTCACCTGGGCCAGCGCGGCACGGGCTTCGTCGTTCATGGCGATCATGCGCGCCATGCTGGGGGTGCACTGCAGGTGGGTCACGCCGTGGCGCTGGATCTGCGCGGCGATGGAGAAATCGTCCTCGGCCACGGTGGTGGGCTGGTTGGTGCGGCGCAGCACTTCGGCCAGCGGCACCAGGCTTTGCAGCACCTGCTCGGTGGGAATGCCGTAGTCGATCAGGCAGGCGACTTCGCCCACGCCAATGCGCTTGAGTTCCTCGACGCGGGCCAGGCAGTCGTCCACCGTGCCGAACAGGCCGGAGTCTTCGAAGTAGCGCAGGAAGGCGAAGTCGAGGATGGCGTCCATTTCCTCGTCGTTGAGCGAGCGCAGGTCAAGGTCGAACGGGTTGTTCACGCCCGCGGGCTTCTTGAAGGCCGGGAAGGCCCAGGCGTATTGCTTAATGAGGCCGGCGGCGCTGCGCAGGTAGTCCTTCATCGGACCGCGCGCCACCTCACGGGCCTGTTCCCGGTCGCTGGCCACATAGGTGTGCAGCATGAGCGTGACGGTGAAGCGCGCCGGGTCGTGGCCCGCGTCGCGCAGCGCCTGGTGGTAGATCTGGATCTTGCCGCCGACCTCGTCCACGGTCTGCCCCAGCAGGTGGGTGAGCACGTTGGCGCCAATGGAACCGGCTTCCTTCCAGGTTTCGGGGTTGCCGGCGGTGGTGACCCACACCGGCAGTTCCTTGGAGACCGGGCGCGGTTGGGTGACGACGCTGAAAGGTTCACCATTGGCCGTGGGGAAGGGCACCGCTTCTCCGCGCCAGAGTTTGCGCAGCTGCTCGATGGTGTCGAACATCGCCTTCTTGTTGTGCGGCGGCGTGTTCTGCGGGCGCAGCACGAAGTCGTCGGGCTGCCAGCCGGAGGCGATGGCCAGCGCGGCGCGGCCGTTGGTGAGGTTGTCGATGACCGCCCACTCTTCGGCGATGCGCGCTGGGTGGTGCAGTGGCCCCACGCAGCTGCCGGCGCGCACGCCGATGTTCTGCGTCACGGCGGCCACCGCCGCGCCGGTGACCGAGGGGTTCGGGTAGGGGCCGCCGAAGGCATGGAAGTGGCGCTCGGGCGTCCACACGGCGCAGAAGCCGTGCGTGTCGGCGAACTTCGCGCCTTCGAGCAGCAGTTCGTACTTTCTGGGGCCGGCCCCGTCGTCGTTGCCCCAGTAGTAGAGGCTGAAGTCCATCTTCTGCGCAGATATGGGCGCGCGCCCGCTGGAGACAAGTGCGCGGTTCTCGTCGCTGGAGAGCACGAGCTTGAAGCCGCGCGCCAGGGTGTAGAACAGCTCCAGCACCGAGATGTCGAACGACAGGCTCGTGACCGCCAGCCACACGCCCGGCGGGTCGTGGCGGATGCGGTCGTCCATGCCGCAGAAGAAGTTGGCCACGTTGCGGTGCTCGACCATCACGCCCTTGGGCCGCCCCGTGGAGCCCGAGGTGTAGATCATGTAGGCGATGTCGGACGACTGCACCCCGCTGTCGGGATCGGTATCGGGCTGGGTGGCGGTCTGCGCGTCCTGGTCGATCACCAGCACCTGGGCCTTGTGGGCGGGCAGGCTGGCCACCAGGGAAGACTGCGCCACGATCACCGGCGCGCCGCTGTCTTCGATGTAGAGCGCCACGCGGTCGGCCGGATAGGCCGGGTCCAGCGGCACGTAGGCGCCGCCCGCCTTCTGGATGGCCAGCGCGCCGATGAGCAGTTCCAGCGAGCGCGGCGTGTACAGGCCGACCAGCGTGCCCGGGCGCACGCCCATGCCGTGCAGGCGATGGGCCACACGGTTGGCGCGCCGGTTCAGTTCGGCGTAGCTCAAGGCCTGGCCTTCGAACACCACGGCGGTGGCATCCGGCGTGCGCTGCACCTGCGTCTCGAAGAACTGGTGCACGCAGGTGTGGCGCTCGTAGTCGCAGGCGGTGTCGTTCCAGCCGTAGAGCACCTGTTCGCGCTCGGCGGGCGACATGATGGGCAGGCGTCCCAGGGGCGTTTCCCGGGCCGGCGCGTCGCCCAGCGCGTCCAGCACGCCTTGCAGGCGTTGCGCGAGTTGCGCGGCGGCATCCATGGGCAGCCGGGCGGCGTCGTGCCACAGCGCCAGGCCGCCGTCCGTGGAGAGCTGCACCGTGACAGCGCATCCTTCGATGAAGCCCGCGCCCTGGGACAGCCCGATCTGGGGCACGGACAAACCCTTGATGGCCGGGTCGCGCGCCACCAGGTCCAGTGCGAACGCCGGATGGCGGCGCGCCTTGTCCAGCGCGGCGGTGCAGTGTTCGACGAAGGTTGGGAAGGGGGTGTCGCTCGCCGCCGTGAGACGCAGCGGCACCCAGGTCGACAGATAGCCCGGTGCCCGCGGCGCGGCCGCGTTGCGGTAGGCGAGGTCGAACGCGGCCTTGCCGCTCACGCGGGCCACCCAGGCGGCCACGGCGGCGAGCAGGCGGTCGCCCGATAGGCCGGCGGGGACTTGCAGGGCGGTCTGGTGCAGCGCCGCCGGGCCGGTGGCGGCAACGGCCGAAGGCAGGTCGATGGCCTCGGGTGCCCGCAGGCAGCGGCGCCAGGTGTCCTCGCCCGCGACCACGCGCGCCAGGGCGTCGGTCAGGGCCTGTGCCGTGCCGGCGTCGAGCAGGGGCAGGCGGTCGCCCGCCTTGGCGATGGCCGTGGGGCACACGGGCTGGCCTTGTTCATCGCGCAGACCGGCCAGGCGCACCGGCGCGGAAGCGGTGCCCACCACCAGGCCAGCGGGCGTGGCTTCGATCACCTCGCCGGGCGCGGCGCTGCCCGGCTGGTTGTCGATGGCGCCGCCGGTGACGAGCAGCACGCGGCCGCCGGCTTCCACCTTGGGGCAGGCCAGCGGATTCCAGTAGCTGCCGTGGTCCAGCGCGGCCACCAGGGCCGCCAGCGTCTCGGCCGGTTGCGCGAAGTCCAGCCGCGCCGCCGCGGCTGGCCGGTCCAGGCGGGCGTGGTAGCTGCGCTGGCCGAGGTCCTGCGGCGTGCGCTGCAGGCCGGGGCCGCGCAGGTCGGCCAGCAGTTCGGCAAAACTCTCCATCGCCGCTTCGTAGCAGCGCGTGTTCAGCGTCAGGGCGGTTTCATTCGGCCCCATGTCGAACAGCTTCTGCTTGACGATGTCGCCTTCGTCGATGCCGCCTTCGATCATGTGCCAGGTCACGCCGTGGCGCTGCTCGCGCTGCAGGATGGCCCACACCGGCGCGTTCAGGCCGGCGTGCTTCGGCAGCGGGCCGTCGTGGAAGTTGATGGCGCCTTGGGTTGCGCGGTCGAGCACCGCCTGCGGGATCACCGACAGGTTGGCGATGCTGAACAGCCAGTCGAACGGCACATCGGCCAGGCGCTCGGCCAGGCCTTCGCCGGGGACTTCCACCCGCAGGCCCTGGTGCACGGCCCAGGCCCGGATGTCGGCATGGCGGGTGATCACCGCCTCGATGCGGTCGCCGCCTTGCAGCACGCGCTCCGCGCACTGGATCAACAGCGATTCGTTGCCCATCAACACACAGGAAAAGCCGCTCATGGATCGCTCCGGAAACAAGATGAATGGATGGGCCGTTCAGAAGCTCGCACCGGACCGGCCTCCGACCAGGCGGCGCTGCCGCACGCAGCGCAGGGCATGGCTGACCAGGTCGCGCAGGAAATGCTCGGGGCCGTCGATCGGCCGTCGATCGATCAGCCGCCGCGCCCGCAGGATCAGCGAGCCCGCCACGTTCGCCAGCGTGGCCGCAACCGCGTAGGGGACGCCGTGGTTCTTGCTGAAGTACAGCATGCGGGAGTCGAGGTAGTAGCCGGGCACGCGCTTCCACTTCTTCATGCCGGTGGAGACCGAACCGATGTGCATGACGCGGCTCTGCGGTACGTAGACCGTGCTCCAGCCCAGGCGGCTGGCGCGCAGGCACAGGTCGGTTTCCTCGAAGTACAGGAAGAAGCGCTCGTCGAACAGGCCGACTTCGTCGAGCGTCTCGCGCCGGATCATCATGCTGGCCCCGGCCAGCCAGTCCACGGTCCGGGTCTGCACGGGCTCGGGCATGGCCACGATGTAGCGTCTGAGCAGGCGCGAGATCGGTCCGGTGCAGGCCGCGCCCTCGAACTCGCTCTGGATGGTGGGGAAGCGAAACGCGGTCTGGTGGTAGACCCCGTCCTCGCCGTGGATGCGACTGCCCGTGAAACCGACCCGGGGGTGGGCGACCATGTAGTCAAACAGCGTGCGCACCGCGCCGGGCTCGGGGAAGGCGTCCGAGTTGAGCAGGTACACGAAGTCGGGCGCCGACCCGTCGGGCAGGCCATGGCGGATGGCGATGTTGTTGCCGGCGCCGTAGCCGCCGTTGTGGTCCGATGCGATCACCTGCACCCGCTGCCAGCCCAGCTCTCCGCTTCGCGTCTGCACCGCGTCGCGGATCTTCTCGAACGAGCCGTCGCCGGAGGCGTTGTCGAGCACGGTGATCGCGCCGTCGATGCCCTCCATCTCCCGCACGGCCACCTCCAGCGCCTGCAGCGTCATCTCCGCGGTTCGGAAATTCAGCAGCACCGTGAGCAGGGTCGGGCAGGATGTGGGGGCCATGTTGAAGGCGTGGACCGTTCAGGGACCCGCGCTGGAGCGGTTTCCGACCAAGCGGCGCTGCAACGCGCAGCGCAGGGCATGGCTGACCAGGTCGCGCAGGAAATGCTCGGGGCCGTCGATCGGCCGTCGATCGATCAGCCGCCGCGCCCGCAGGATCAGCGAGCCCGCCACGTTCGCCAGCGTGGCCGCAACCGCGTAGGGGACGCCGTGGTTCTTGCTGAAGTACAGCATGCGCGAGTCGAGCCAGTAGCGAGGTATGCGCTTCCAGGTCTTCATGCCGGTGGAGACCGAACCGATGTGCATGACGCGGCTCTCCAGCACGTAGACTGTGCTCCAGCCCTTTCGGCTGGCGCGCAGGCACAGGTCGGTTTCCTCGAAGTACAGGAAGAAACGCTCGTCGAACAGGCCAACCTCGTCGAGCGTCTCGCGCCGGACCATGATGCTGGCCCCAACCACCCAGTCCACCGGCTGGGTGTGCTCGGGCTCGGGCATGGCCACGATGTAGCGTCTGAGCAGGCGCGAGATCGGTCCGGTGCAGGCCGCGCCCTCGAACTCGCTCTGGATGGTGGGGAAGCGAAACGCGGTCTGGTGGTAGACCCCGTCCTCGCCGTGGATGCGACTGCCCGTGAAACCGACCCGGGGGTGGGCGACCATGTAGTCAAACAGCGTGCGCACCGCGCCGGGCTCGGGGAAGGCGTCCGAGTTGAGCAGGTACACGAAGTCGGGCGCCGACCCGTCGGGCAGGCCATGGCGGATGGCGATGTTGTTGCCGGCGCCGTAGCCGCCGTTGTGGTCCGATGCGATCACCTGCACCCGCTGCCAGCCCAGCTCTCCGCTTCGCGTCTGCACCGCGTCGCGGATCTTCTCGAACGAGCCGTCGCCGGAGGCGTTGTCGAGCACGGTGATCGCGCCGTCGATGCCCTCCATCTCCCGCACGGCCACCTCCAGCGCCTGCAGCGTCATCTCCGCGGTTCGGAAATTCAGCAGCACCGTGAGCAGGGTCGGATTGCGCGCGGCGTTCATGCGGACGCGTTCCCCGATTCTGCGGCGTCGATGCAGGCCTTGATGTGGCTGGCGAGCACGCGCACGTTGGGTTCGAGCACCATGGAGTCGTGGTCGCCCGGCACTTCGATCACGCGCAGGGCGGGCATGTGGCGCGTCCAGTCGTTGTCTTCATAGACGTAGTCACGGTCCCCGTTGACCCAGCGCCCTGCGGTGACTTTCCAGCGACGGTCCAGCGGCGGGCGGAACAGGACCGCCGGCCCGTTCCAGTCGTGCACCTCGTACAGGGGCAGCGCGCCCCGGAACGCCGTTTCGATGGCCGCGTTGTGCAACTGGTGCGGGCTCTCGGCCGTGGCCGCGCGATCGCCCTTGCGGATGCGCTCCAGCTCCCAATCGACGCGCCGCTTGACCCATTGCCAGAGAAAACCCGGCCCGTCCCGGCGCAGTTCGGCCAGCTTGATCAGCAGCTTGTCGATGCGGCTCAATGGCGGCCCGACCGGCAGCGGCGTGTCGAGCAGCACCAGCAGGGACACTTTTTCCCCCGCCGCTTCGAGCTGGCGCGCGATCTCGTAGGCCGTGATGCCGCCGCCGGAGAAGCCGCCCAGCAGGTAGGGGCCGTGGGGCTGCACCTGGCGCATCTCGGCGATGTAGTCGGCGGCCGCCTCGACCAGGGTCTCGTGCGGCTTCTGGTCGCCATAGAGGCCGCGCGCCTGCAGGCCGTAGAAGGGGCGCCCCACGCCGATGAGGCGCGCCAGGTGCCGCAGGTTGAGCACGTTGCCGAACATGCCGGCCACCAGGAAGAAGGGCGCGCGTTCGCCGCCTTCGCCATCGTGCATGGCCACCAGGTGGGTGAAGCGGCGCCTGGGCGCCGCGGCCTTGTTGTCGGCCGTCGGCGCCGCGCCGTCGGTGGATGTGTCGCCAATGCGCTCGCGGATCATTTCCGCGCACAGCGCGATGGTGGGCGCTTCGAACAGCACCGAAATCGGGAATTCGACCCGGTAGGCCTTCTTGACCATGGCGAACAGGCGCACCGCGATCAGCGAGTGGCCGCCGAGGTCGAAGAAGCTGTCTTCGACACCCACCTGGTCCACGCCGAGCAGTTCCTCCCAGAACCCCACCAGCGTGCGCTCGACGTCGTTGCGCGGTTCCACGTAGTCGCTGTCGAGGTCCGGGCGCTGGAATTTCTGCCCCGATCCGGCGTCGGCCGCCACCGATTCGCCGGCTTGGCGCACCAGCGCGTCCAGGTTCATGGACGACACCACCACCTGCGGCAGGCCGCAGGCCATGGCGCGCCCGAAGGCATCCGCGCCTTCGGGCGGCAGGATGCCCTGCGACACGTTGTACCGCAGTTGCTCTTCCGCCGGCGAGAGCCGGGCTTGCGCATCGCCGCCGCGCCCGGGCTCGTCGAACACCAGCTCGCGCGCGTCCAGGCGGCTGATCGATGTGGAGAAGCCACCCTCTTCGAGGCGCCGGATGGAGAAGCCTTCCACCTCCACGCAGACCTCGCCCTGGGCGTCGCAGAGGGTGACGTCGAACACCGCGAACGGCGCGTCGGCGCGGTTGTCCTGCGCGTTGCGCACCCAGCTCCAGATGGCGGCGGGCAGGGCGCGGTGCACCCGCACCGTGCGGTAGGAGACCGGCACCCAGAGGTGATCGGGCGCGTAGCCCGCGATCAGCCGCATCGCCCAGCCGGTGGCCAGGTCCAGCAGCGCGGGATGCAGCAGGTAGCCCGCCGGCAGGTCGCCTTCGAAAGCGCTCGGCAGTTGCAGGCGGGCGATGCCTTCGCCCTGTCCATAGGCCACCGACTGCAGCACGCGCCAGCGCGGGCCGAAGTTCAGGTGCGCTTCCTGCGGCGACACCAGGCCGGCCGCGTCTTCGGCACGGTGTTGCGGGCAGCGCGCGAGCAGCGCGGCGGCGTCGATGCGTTCGGCGGCGGGCAGCGCGCCCGGTACCAGTGTGGCCTGGGCGTTGAGCTGGAAGCCCTTGCGGCCTTCGAACAGCACGTCGCTGCGCACCTCCAGGGCGTAGCCCTCGTCGCTGCGCGCCAGCTTGACCCGGACCTCGCGGGCCTGCTTGTCGTTCACTTCGAGCGGGCGGAAGAAGTACAGGTCCTGGATGGCAAACGGCCCGGTCTCGCCGTTGCCGCGCAGGGCTTCGGCCGCGAGTTCGAGGTAGCCCGTGCCGGGCAGCAGGGCCTGGCCCGCGGCGGTGCGGTGGCCGTCCAGGATCCAGCGGTCTTCGGTGCGCCAGGTGGCGGTGAACAGCCGGTGGCCTGCCGGGTCGAAGGTGGCCTCGTCCAGCAGCGGGCTGCCCGCGGGATGGCGCGGCGGCGGCGGTGCTTCGCCCAGCCGGCTGGCCATGGCCTTGGCGGCCATGCCCACTTCGTTCCAGATGCCCCAGTCGATGGCCAGCACCCGCGTGCGGCCACCGGCGCGGCTGCGCGCGTAGGCGTTGAGGTATTCGTTGGCCGCCACGTAGTCCACCTGGCCGGCAGGGGCTGTGATGGTGCTGGTGGAGGAGAACAGGATCAGCCAGTCGATGCTGCCGTCGGGGAACAGATCGTGCAGGATCTGCACGCCGTGCACCTTGGGCGCGAACACTTCCTCGACGCCACCTGATGTCTTGGTCAGCAGCGGGCCATCGTCCACCGCACCGGCAGCGTGGATCACCGCGTCGATGCGGCCGAAGCGCTGGCGCGCCTGCTCGGCGGCGGCGCGCATGTCGCTCACGTTGCACACGTCGGCGGCGATCACCACCACCTCGGCCCCAAGGCCCTGCAGGCGGCGCACCGCCTGGATGCGCTGGAGTATCGGGTCTGCCGGGTCGCCGCCGCGCAGCGTGGCGTCCCAGGTCTCGGGTGCCGGCAGCGGTTGGCGGGCCAGCAGCACCAGGCGCGCGCGCTTTTCCCGCGCCAGGCGCTCGGCCAGCGTGAGGCCGATGCCGCCCAGGCCGCCGGTGATCAGGCACACGCAGCCCTCGGCCAGTTGGGGCAGGCTTTCGTTGGGGGCCAGCGGCAGCGGGGCATGGCCCAACTCGAAGCGCTTGTCGGCCCGCAGCGCGGCCACGCGGTTGGCCGGCACGGCGAACAGATCTTCCAGCACGCGTTCCGCCAAGGCGCTCATCGCGCCGGTGTCCGGCCTGGCGCGCCAGCCGTTCTGCGTGGCGGGAAGCACCACGTCCAGCACCGAACAGGTCAGGCCGGGCAGTTCGCGCGGCGCCACGCGGGCCGGGCCCATGAGCGTGGCTTTCTCGGGGTAGGGCAGGGCCTCGTCGCGCACGCGGGCAGCCCCGGTGCTCAGCACCGACAGGTGCAGGGGTTTGGGCAGGTTTTCGCCGGCCAGCGCCTGCGCCAGGAACAGCAGGCTGAAGAAGCCTTGCTCGATGTTGCGGTGGAAGAAACTGCTGCCGGGGCGGAAGCGCTCCTCGCGGGTGACCAGCCAGGCGTGCACGATCTGCTGCGGTGTGTTGCCCGTGGCCACGAGGTCGCGCACCAGGTCGTCGTAGCCCTCGCGGCCGCGCTCGGGTGCGAGCAGGTATTCGTGCTCGCTCACGCGGGCGAACATGTCGCCGGCGCGCACCACCGTGACGCGGTGCCCGGCGCCGCGCAGGCGCGCCACCACACCCTCGGCCAGACCGGTGTCGTCCACGAACACCAGCCAGCTCTGCGGCGCCGTGGCGGCCAGATCCTGCGCGACGTCGATGTCGACATCGGCCTGGCGCGGCCGCCAGCGAGGCTGGTAACCCCATTCGCTCACATCGTCGGTGCGCACCAGATGCACTGGCTCGGGCGTGGCGCGGGACTCGCCGGGTTCGATGAAATACGGCTTGCGCTGGAAGGCGTAGGTGGGCAGGGGCACGCGGCGGCGGCGCGACTCGCCCCAGATCGGCTCCCAGTCCACCTTCACGCCGGTGGCCCACAGGCGCCCCAGGGTGCCCAGGAACCACACGTCGTCGGCCACCTGATGCTCGGCGTGTCGCAGCGAATTGATCACCTGCGATGCCGGCACGCCGTTGGCCTGGGCGAGCGAGCTCAGGGCCTTGCCGGGTCCCACTTCCAGGTACACGCGGGCCGGCTCCTCGCGCATCAGCGTGGCCAGGCAGTCGGCGAAGTGCACCGTGTTGCGCAGGTGCGCCACCCAGTACAGCGGGTCGGTGGCCTGCGCGGCGCTCAGAGGCTGGCCGTCCCGGTTGGAGATGATGGGCAGCCGGGGCGCGTTCAGGCGGATGCTGCGCAGGTAGGCCTCGAAGCGGCCCAGGATGGGTTCGAGCATGCGCGAGTGCGCGGCGATGTCGATCTGCACGCGCTGGGGTTCCACCTCGCGCTCGCGCAGCGCCGTTTCCAGCCGGTCCAGCGCGGCTTGCGGGCCGGAGACCACGCACAGCTCCGGCGCGTTCACGCTGGCCATGTCGAGCTCGTCGCCCAGCAGGCCGCGCACTTCCTCGGCGGGCAGGGGCACGCTGAGCATGCCGCCCACCGGCACGGTGTCGAAGAGCTGGCCGCGCAGCAGCACCAGGCCGATGCAGTCCTCGAACGACATCACGCCGGCCAGGCAGGCCGCGGTGTTCTCGCCCATGCTGTGGCCCACCAGCGCGGCGGGTTTCACGCCCCAGGACATCCACAGTTGCGCCAGCGCGTATTCCACGATCATGATCAGCGGCAACTGCACCGAAGGGCGCTTGAGCTTGTCCACCGCCTCGGCGTGCTGGTCGGACTCGGGCAGCCAGAGGGCCTTGATGTCATAGTCCAGCTTGCGCTGCAGCACTTCGAGCCCGCGGTCCATCCAGTCCTGGAACACGGGTTCGGTGGCGTAGAGTTCGCGCGCCATGCCGGCGTACTGCGCGCCGCCGCCGGGGAACATGAACACCACCTCGGGATCGTCGCCCAGGTGGCTGTGGGTGAACACGCGGCGGGTGTCGGTGCCCTCCAGCAGGGCGGCGGCTTCCTCATGGGTTTCGGCCACCAGCACGCGCCGGTGCTCGAAGGCGCGGCGGCCTTGCCGGAGCGTATAGGCCACGTCGGCCAGCGGCTGCTCGGGGTGTGCCCGCAGATGGGCGGCCAGTGCCTTGGCGTTGGCATCGACCGCGGCGCGCGAGCGGCCCGAGACCACCAGCAGCTGGAACGGCCAATCCGACGGCTCGGAGGGCGCGGCTTGCGGCGCCTCTTCCAGCACCGCATGGGCGTTCGTGCCGCCCACGCCGAGCGAGTTCACACCGGCGCGGCGCGGCCCCTTGTGGGACACCCAGGCACCCAGCGTGTGGTTCACCAGGAAGGGGCTGGACTCGAAGTCGATCGACGGGTTGGGCTGCTCGTAGCCCAGGCTGGGCGGGATCTCCTGGTGCTTGAGCGCCAGCGCCACCTTGATCAGGCTGGCCACGCCGGCAGCGGTGTCGAGGTGGCCGATGTTGGTCTTGACCGAGCCGATGCGGCAGAAGCCGCTGTCGTCCGTGGTCTCGCGGAACGCCTGGGTCAGCGCGGCGACCTCGATCGGGTCGCCGAGGTAGGTGCCGGTGCCGTGGCATTCCACGTAGTCGATGGTGTCGGCCGACACGCCCGCCACCGCCTGCGCCTCGGCGATCGCTTTGGCCTGGCCATCCACGCTGGGCGCCAGGTAGCCGGCCTTGGCCGCGCCGTCGTTGTTGACGGCAGTGCCTTTGATGACGGCCCAGATGTGGTCGCCGTCGCGCAGCGCATCATCGAGGCGGCGCAGCACCACCACGCCTGCGCCCGAGCCGAACACCGTGCCCTGGGCGCGGTGGTCGAAGGCATGGCAGTGGCCGTCGGGCGACAGGATCTCGCCGTCCTGGAAGATGTAGCCGCGCGCGTGCGGCAGCTCGATGGTCACGCCGCCGGCCAGCGCCATGTCGCACTCGCCGCCCAGCAGGGCCTGGCAGGCGTAGTGCACCGCCACCAGCGAGGTGGAGCAGGCGGTCTGGATGTTGACGCTCGGACCCTTGAGGTCGAAGATGTGGCTCACCCGGGTGGACAGGAAGTCCTTGTCGTTGCCGGTGTGTCGCAGCAGGAACATGCCCGTGCTGGCGACCAGATCGGGGTTGGAGCAGATGTTGAAATAGAAATAGCTGCCCATGCCGCAGCCGGCATAGACCGCGATCGAGCCGGGGAACGACTCGGGCGGATGGCCCGCGCTCTCCAAGGCTTCCCAGGCGACCTCCAGAAACTGCCGGTGCTGCGGGTCCATGATGGCCGCTTCCTTGGGGCTGAACCCGAAGAAATCGGCATCGAACTGCTCGAAGCCATCGAGCACCGCCGCGGCCGGCACGTAGTTGCGGTGCCGCATGCGCTTCGGACTTTCGCCGGCGGCCAGCAACTCGGCCTCGCCGAGCCGGCGGATGGACTCGATACCTTCGCGCAGATTGGACCAGTACGCCTGGGGACTGGCGGCACCCGGAAGGTGGGCAGACATGCCGACGATGGCGATGTCGTTGGTTGCTGCGGATTGCGTCGTCACACCTGTCCCTGCGCTGCTTGGCTCATGGCTCCATCCCGAAAACCGCCATTATCGCGTCAGAAATAGAACGTATGACTGACAGATTATTCACGCTCGGCGGACGTTTCGCCGTCCACCGGGGCCGGATGGTCACCCAGCGCGCCGAACTGGCTGCGGTCCTGAAGCACCTCCTCGATGATGTGCACGTCGATCACCCTGGCCTCGTACGCATAGCCATAGACCAGAGCCATGTCGCACAGGGTGTTGATGTTGCGGGGAATGCCGTGCGCCGCCTTGGCGATCTTGGCCATCGCCAGCGGGCTGAACAGCGATCGGTCGCGCCCGGCGACCTGCAGGCGGTGTTCGATGTAGTCGGCCACCTCCACCGTGTTCAGCGGCGGGATGAAATAGTCCACCGCGACCCGCTGCGCCACCTGAGCGAGCTCGGGGCGCTTGAGAAGATCGCGCAACTGCGGCTGCCCGACCAGGATCATCTGCAGCAACTGGTCCTTGTCGGCATTGATGTTCGAGAGCATGCGCAGCGACTCCAGGCCGGAGACGCTCAGGTTCTGCGCCTCGTCGACGATCAACACCACGCGGTGGCCCTTGCCGTACTCGTCGATGAGAAAACGCTGGAAGATATCGTACTGGGCGACGTGGGATTTGCCGTCGAACGGGAGGCCGTAGGCGAGCATGATCCATTCCAGCATGTTGCCCATGTCCTGGTGCGTGTTCGTGACCAGTCCCACGATCACGTCGTTACCCAGCGTGTTGAGCAGCCGGCGGATCAGCGTCGTCTTGCCGCAGCCGATCTCGCCGCAGATCACCGTGAAGCCGGCCCGGCTGAGCAGGCCGTACTCCAGCATGCTGTAAGCCAGCGTGTGGCGCTGGCTCATGAACAGGAATTCCGGGTCCGGCTGGATGGAAAAAGGCTTCTCGCGAAGGCCGTAGAAGGATTCGTACACGCTCTACCATTTCCGCGCCATGAAGGCGTTCATCCGGCTGACCTGCGCCCGCTTGCCAAGCTTGTGGTGTTGCCGGGTTGATGATCCGGGGAGCCAGTCTACCTCATGCATCCGGCGCCACCAGGGCTGCTTTCCCCTGGCCGAACGGTCAGGGTCGCGCCTTCTTCAAGCCGTCCTTGAGCAGCATCCCGATCCCCGCAGGATAGCTGATCAGGTAGCGTCTCCAGAGCCTTCCCGGCTCCTTGATCAGGCGATAGAGCCACTCCAGCCCGGCGCCTTGCATCCAGCGAGGCGCGCGGCTGCCCTTGGGGCCGAGGATTTCAAAGGTGCCGCCGATGCCCGCGATCACCAGATGGGGCAGCCTGGCGCGCAGCGCGAGGGCGAGCCGGTCCTGCTTGGGCACGCCCAGCGCGATGAAGAGCGTCCGCACCTCGCGCTCTTTCAGGGCACGGGCAAACTCATCCAGTTGCGCATCGCCAAGGTCGACCTTGCCGTCGAACAGGTAGCGGCAGGCTTCCCGGGCCGCGGGCTCGTAGCGGGCCAGCGTGGCCATGGGGTCCTGGCCGCCGATGATGGCGTAGGCCGGTACCCGCGGCAGGCGCAGGTAGGCGTCGACCAGGTCTACGCCGGTGGTTCGTCCGTCGATGGCCTGGCCCGCGCCCTTGCGGCGGGAGGCCCAGACCAGCGGCATGCCGTCTGCGGTGATGATGTCGGCCTGAGCGATCAGTGCCAGGTAGGCTGGCTCGCGGCTGCCGCGGGCCAGCATCTCGGTGTTGAGCGTCACCAGCCACGCGCCCTCGCCGCGCGCGATGCGCGCCAGCAGGCCGTCGAGCGTCTCTTGCAGGCGCGCGCGCGCGATGGGCAGGCCGCAGAGGGTGCAGGTCGGGGTCGGGGTGGCGGTGTTCATCGCGTGGTTGGCGGGCAGTGGTCTGTTTGCGGCCAGGTCAGATGGCGACAAAGGTTGCCGCCAGCATGATCAAGACCACGGTTGCTCCGGTGGCCCAGGTCTCGGGGTCCTTGACCGCGTAGAAGATCGGATCCTCGTCCATGTAGCCGCGGGCCGTCACGACCCACATGCGGGTGACCCACAGCAGCAGCAAGGGGGCGATCAGCCAGAGCAGTTCCGGTGCCCGATACAGATCGAACACTTCTTCGCTGTTGATGTAGAGCGCAAGCACCAGCACGGCCAGGTAGCCGCTGCTCGTCCCCAGGCTCTGCAGGACGGCGATGTCCTCCGTGTCGTACTCGCGGCCTCGGAGTTTGCCCAGGACCGCCCCCGTTGCCAGCTCTCGCTTGTGCACTTCCACCAACTCGGCCACGCGCTTGACGAGAGCCAGGGACAGGAAGATGAACATGGAGAACGCCAGCAGCCAGAACGACAGATCGATGCCCGTGGCGAAACCGCCGGCAATGATCCGAAGCGTGTACAGGCCCGCGAGCACCAGCACGTCGAGGCTGGCCACGCGCTTGAGCCACAGCGAATACAGCAGGGTGGTCACCAGGTAGGCAAGCAGGCTCAATTGGAAGCCAAGGGGCAGCGCCAGCGCGAGCAGCAGGCTCGCGAGCATCAGCCCCACGATCGAGGCCAGGCCCCATTGCACACCGAGCGTCCCTGCCGCGAAGGGGCGCTTCTTCTTTTTGTGGTGGTGCCGGTCCGCGTCGAGATCGAGCAAGTCGTTGACGATGTAGGTGGCGGATGCGCAGGTTCCGAAGCAGACGAAGGCGATGAGACCGGTGAAGACCGCCTCCAGGTTCAGAACCTCATGGGCGGTGAGGATGGGAACGAACAGCAGCGAGTTCTTGACCCATTGCTGGATCCGGATGGCGCGCAGCCAGGTCCGCAGGGGGTTGCCGGTCCTGGGCAGGTCCTGGTGGGGTTTGCCCATGGCCGCCACCTGGCGCACGACGCGCCGGGGGGCGTTCACGGTGATGGCGGCCGAGGCGCCGCGCCAGACGGCAAGATCCACGCGGGCGTTGGCCACGTATTCGTAGCGGCCCTGCCCGAACACCTCGTCCAGCCGGCGCGCCTTGTTGGCGCCGATGAGGTTGCTGCCGGCCTGCGTGGCCAGCACCCTGTCGAACAGCGCGAGGTCGTCGGCGATCCGCCGGGCCAGTTGTTCGTGGCTGCCCGTGACCAGGATGGTCGGGCGGCCTGCGTCCCTGGCGGCCCGGGTCAGTTCCACGACGGCCGGGTTGTAGGGAAGCACCGAGGTGTCCAGGTGCGCCCGCTTCGCCAACTGATCTTTCAGATGGCTCTTTCCCTTGAGCAGCCAGAGGGGGAGCAGGAACAGGGTCCACGGCGCTTGCTTCAACACCGAAAGCAGGCTCTCGAAGGTCAGGTCGGTGTGGATGAGGGTGCCGTCGAGATCCACGCAGAACGGCAAGGGATCTGGTCGGGCGGGGTGTCTATTTTCCATGGGCTGAGTGTCTTCGTTGGTCCGAGGCAGTGCCGGGGCTCAGGGCTTGTCTGCCACGAAGCAGGTTTCCTCGCCCACGCGCTGCACGAGGTCGTGGCGCATGGCCAGGCCCGTCGAGGCGATCCAGCGGTACATGGCCGCGCGCGAGGGATAGATGGGCGTCGCGGTGGCAAAGGCCGACGCCGATACCAGCATGCGCCGGCCCAGCCACTGATAGCTCAGGGTATTGGCCAGCGTGCGTGCGCCGCTCAGCAGATGGCCTGGCGATGGGTGCTTGATCAGGTGCCTGCCCAGTCCCGCGGCGTAGGAATCCAGCGTGCCGCCGATGATCTGCAGCTGGCCGCCCGGCTTGAGCACCCTTGCCATTTCCCGCAGGGCCTTGCGGATATCCATGTACTGGTGGGCCGAATAGCACAGGACGATGTCGAACTGGCGGTCCGCGAAGGGCAGCGCTTCTCCTGTTCCATCGACCACCTTCGGCGCTGCCATGCCCTCGCGCTCGGCCAGCAGGGGCGTGAACTGGCGGTAGATCGCCATCGGCTCGACGCCCACGAACTGCCCATGCGTCTTGCGGTGCAGGGCCAGCAGGTTGCACCCGAAGCCCGACCCGACCTCGAGCACCGATCGGCCCGCGTAGCTTTCCGGAGCGAGCAGGGCGCTTTCCCTTTCGCCGTGGATGCGCCGGTCCCGGTCCAGCCAGAAGCGGTATTCCCTGAGCGGGTCGGCGACCAGACAACCCAGGAGACTGAGTCGAGGCGGGTCCGCAAGGCTGGCCCATCCCAGCCTCGATGCGGTCTCCATGACCGTGCTGGAGACTTCGCCTACCGGCAGCGAGAGGTTCAATCGCACGACGAAATCGATCAATTCATCGGAGCCGGGCCCGAGCAGCACCTGGCGGACTTCCTCGACTTGCGCAGCGCTTAGCGTGGTTTGCATGCTGAGGCCTGGCTCAGAACTTGAGACGCTTCATGATCGTCGGCGGGATGTGGCGGATGATCAACATGATGAAGCGCCAGAAGCCCGGGTGGTAGAGCACGGGGCGTCCCTTGCGGGCAGCCTTCAGGATGGCTTGTGCGCACGACTGCGGGGAAGCCACGAGGAACAAGCCGGGCAGGCCCCAGGTCATGGCCGTGTCGATGAAGCCCGGCTTGACCACGGTGACGGTGGCGCCACAGGGGAACAGCCGGGCCCGGAGTCCTTCCGCATAGGTGGCCAGGCCGGCCTTGGCCGAGCCGTAGAGGTAGTTCTTGCGGCGCCCTCGATCGCCCGCCACGGAGCCGATCACGACCACCTGTCCGCCGGCCTGGCGCTCGAAATGCGGCGCCATGCCCTGCAGCAGGGCCATCGGCCCGGTGTAGGTGGCGTCCACCATGCGCGCCAGCAGCGTGGGGTCGGCGTCCATCGCGTCCTGCTCGGGCATCAGGCCGACGGCCACCAGCACGTTCAGCCGCGCGTGATCGAGCCCTGCCTGGTCGAGCAGGGTTTGTCGGGCCTGGGGATCGCCGACATCGCAGTGCAGCGCGCGCACGGTGCCGGCGCCGCGCAGGCGCGCGTCGCCGGCGGTGGCTTCCAGGTCGTCCTGGTCGCGGCCGACCAGGGTGAGGTCCGCGCCCTGCTGCGCCAGTTCGCGCGCGCAGGCCCGGGCCACCGCGGAAGTCGCCCCGATGATCAGCCAGTGGTCCTTCATGCGACGGGCTCCCCCCGCAGGTGCAGCCGCCGGGAGAGGTCGGAGGCCATGCGGCCGTGCGGATCGATCTGCGCGAGCACGTCGCGGAAACGGTCGAGCTGCGGGTACATCTGCTGCAGGCGCTCCGGCGTGAGCGTGGCGTCCTTGGCGAGATAGGTCCGCCCGCCGTGTTCGCAGGTGATCGCCTCGAGACGGCCGATCAGACCGGCGACCGCGGGCCCGTTCGGGAAGTCCAGCGCCAGGGTGTAGCCCGGCTGCGGGAAGGACAGGTATCCCCGGCCGGCCGGCCCCATGGCCTTGAGCACCGCGAGGAAGGAGCCGAGGCCGGCCTCGGCGATCAGGCCCAGCATCTGCCGCAGCGCCGACGCGCCGGTTTCGTAAGGCACCACGCACTGGAACTGGTGGAAGCCGCGGCGGCCGTAGATCCGGTTCCAGTCGTGCAGCGCGTCCAGGGGAAACAGGAAGTTCTCATAGGGCAGCAGCTCCGAGCGCCCCCGGGTCGGAATGCGCCGGAAGTAGAGTTCGTTGAACAGGCGCACGCTCCAGCGGTTCAGCGCCAGTGCGGGAAAGTCGACCGGCACGCGGCGCGCGCGCGCCTTGGCCGGGGCGACGCCTTCGGGGCTGGGTCCGGCCAGCTCCAGGATGCCCCTTCCGAGCCGGGCGCCGCGCGCCAGGGCATCGATCCAGCCCACCACATAGGGCGTGCGGTCCTGCTCTTCACGCAAACGCTGCAGGAACTCGTCCAGATCGGCGATGCGCTCGCGCCGCAGGGCCACCGCATTCGACGGCACGCGTTCGACCCGGATGCTGGCCCGCTCGATCACGCCGGTCAGGCCCACGCCACCCAGCGTGGCTCGCAGCAGTTCGTGGTCTTCGTCGCCCTGGATGCGGTGCAGGCGCCCATCCGGCGTGCGCAGCTCCAGCCATGCCAGTTGCTGGCCGATGCTGCCGCTGCGGTGGTGGTTCTTCCCATGGATGTCATTCGCCAGGCCGCCGCCCACGGTGGCGAAGCCGGTGCCAGGGACCACGGCCGGCAGATAGCCGAGGGGGAGCAGGGTGCGCACCAGATCGCCAAAACTCGCGCCGGCCTCCACGGTGACGGAGCTGCCGGCTTCGTCCAGCGCCAGCAGCCGGTCCAGGCGCGACGTCAGGATGACCCGGCCATCGCCGTTGAGCGCGGCGTCCCCGTAGCTGCGGCCATTGCCCCGCGCCAGCAGGGAGCCATGCCCATCGTTCACATGTCCGGTCAGTTCCCGCAGCCGCTCGGGCCGCGCGACCTGCGCGGTGGACCGGAGCACGCGCCCCCAGCCGGTCAGTTCTTGTCGTGCCCAGGTCGGCATCAGGCGGCTTCCTTCATGTTGAGCGAAATGCCGGCATTTGCCGCCCGCCGCGATGCCGCCAACGCCGACGGGGTCAGCGCGAGCCCGATCACCACCGCGAACCAGAAGGTCGTGGCCCTGACGATCGCGGTCGCCAGCAGCGCCACTTCGAGATCGACGCCCAGCGCCGTGAGCAGCAGCACCATGGTGGCCTCGGTGCTGCCCAGGCCGCCGGGCAGCATGCTGATCGCGCCCACGATCATGCTGAACGAGAACACGAACACCGCGTGGGCCAGGCTCACCTCGGCACCGAAGTGCTGGAGGATCAGGTACAGCGCCGCAGCCTCGGCCCACCAGCCGATCACGCTGGGCACCAGCGTGGCGCCATAGGTGCGCCAATTGCTCAGGCGGTCCATCGCGCGCAGCACGCGCCGCAGGCGCACGAGCAGCCGGGTGTGGCGCTTCATCTTGCTTGCCGTTGCCAGCAGCAACGGCTCCAGCAGGCGCGGCCGCACGATGGGCAGGGAGACTGCCACGACGAGCACCAGGAGCGCGGCGCCGTGCCAGCGGTAGGCCTGGAAACCGGAGAAGGACACCAGCGTGAGCAGCATCACCGCCCAGATGTCCAGGGCGCGGTCTGCGAGCATGAGCGGCATGGAGCGGCTGTAGGCGATCCCGTGGCCGGACTTCAGAAGCCACAGCCGGATGGCCTCGCCGGCCTTGCCGGGCGTGGCCGTGAGCGAATAGCCGCTGAAGTAGTACAGGACGTTCGCGCCAATGGGTACCCGCAAGTCGAGGGCCCGTGAGAGCATTGTCCAGCGCCCCGCGCGCAAAGCGTAGTTGACCAGCGACAACCCCAGCAGGCACAGGATCAGCCACCAGGGCAGGGAGGCCGCGAGGTTCAGCGTCTGGGCATCGAGCCGCGAGAGCAGCACGGCCGCCACCGCCATGTAGATGGCCGCCACGGCGACCAGAGTCCATCGGCGCGACGCCGTGAGAATGGTCGGTCGGGTGGGGGCGGCAGGTGTCAATTCGGACACCTATCGCGCGGCGGACCGACGCCTGAGCACCGCCAGGTTCCGGACAGGGTCCTCGACGACGACCTCGAATTCCTGGCCGAAACGGGTGCTGTGCTGGTCATGGTTCACCCATTGCGCCATGTCGACCCAGTCAATGATGTAATCCACCGGTGTCGTGAGCACGTAGTCCAGGATATGGCCGTCCTCCACCAGTCGGCGCAGGGCCTGCGGGTTGACCTTGCCGTCCAGGTTGATGGTGCGGTCATGGAAATACCCCAGCGTCCCGGTCTGGGGCGCGCCGGCCCAGACGTCGGCTTGCAGGTGCTCTTGGGCCCAGTCGACCACCTGTTTGTGCATGTGCGTCGTGCCCTTGCGGTAGTCGTTGGCGGCGAAGGCCACGGCCAGCACGGTGAGCAGACCGACCAGGAGCGGGGCCGCCGCGGGCCGAAACGGGGCCAGCAGCCTCACCTCTCGGACCAAGGCATAGACCGCGCCCACCGTGCACAACCACAGGAAGGGGGAAGCGGCCGAGAAGTAGCGAGGCAGGAACCAGTTCGCACCGAAGAACAGGCCGTAGTAGGCAACCAGCCCGAAAGTGAACAAGGCGCCCGACACGAAATGGCGCCGTGCCACGGCCATCTGCCGCCCCACCAGCCAGCCGTAGACCAGCAAAACCGCCACGATGGCCAGCAAGCTCACCAGTTGCACAGGCAGCAAGGTTTCGATCGAACTGGGCAGCGGCAGCCACAACCAGGTGTTTTCAAAAAGCGTCGCTCCCACCCAGGGCAGATTCCGGCCGACTTCGGCCGCGTGCGACTGTGCGGTGCCGCTGATCGGCACGATGGAGCCGAAACCGAGGTAGTTGTGAATCAGCCAGGGCGAGGCCACCACGATGCTGATCATCCCGGCCACCAGGGCATCGATCAGCCGGCGCCCCATGGTATCCATGCGCCCTGCGGGCGACAGCACCAGATGGGCAAACAGCAGTGCCGCGATGAAGAAGACGGCGTCGTTGCGTGCCAGGAAGGCCAAGCCCAGCAGCACCCCCAACAGCAGCCGACTGCCCCAGGTGGGCAGTTCATGGCCGCTGAAGCGCGCCAGGTAGTACCCGGTCGCCAGCAGGATCGCCGCCTGATAGAGACCGGTTTCCAGGCCGTTCATGCTGTGGCGCGTGATCAGTGGCGCAGCGAACCAGAGCGCGGCGGTCAGATTCGCCAACGAACGACCATGGGGCAGGCCGCTGAACACCTGCCGGGCCACGAGCGCAAGCAACCAGGCCGAGAGCGCCGCGATGAGCGTGGACAACAACGTGACCAGCACGATGCCCATCGTCTTGTCGCCACCGGCGAGCCAGTGCAGCCCGGCGAACAGGTAGGTGGCCAGGGGTTGGACCCCATTGGTCGGGATGGTGCCTTCGGCGGTGGACATGCCCAGGCCGATCGCCATGTTGCGCGCCACCGTCTGCATCAGGTAGCCGTCCTCGGTCATGTACTGCCAGAACAGCCGGCCTTCGATGTCGAGCAGCGGCGACAGGCGCGCGCACAGGCCGATCAAGATCAGGATGCCGACGCAGACTTTGACCCACCCTGCGACATCAGCGGTCTGATCGCTGTGTTGCCAGGGGCTCGAGGAAAGATGTTGAGTGGTGTTCCTCATAGATATTTGGGATTTATGGTCGGATAATGCCAGAGTGTCGCCCCTGATTCGTCCAAGCGGCGGTTTTCAGCTACGGCCTGCCCGGTGAGGGCATCGGCCCCACACGACTGGCGACCACCCTCCATCAAGTCTCAGTAGGTACAACTCTCATTCATTCCGTAGGTAGGTAGTCATGTGGCTTCGAATGGCTCGACACCACATCCCTCGCAGCGATACAGCCGTAGTTGTACCCACTTTTGATTAAAGCGGACAACTCTTGCTGGGTCAGCTTATCAACTACCAAAATGTCCTCACCAACTGCATTGCTGCTACGCACCAAATAGAGCACTCGATAGTCTCGCGCCTCGTAGGTTGTGCGCGTAAAACCATACGGCAGGCTACCGTCTCCATATATATGGTCACAAATTAGCCCGGGACGTCGCCCGAAGACATAGTCCTCGTCCCATTTGCTATGACCCGGTATATTTGATTTGGAGTCGATCATGGCGATATGGCGATCGTTCAACCCCAGGATATCGATGGTGGATAAACCACTATAGTATGGCGGCTTCCCTGCCGTTGCAGTCGCGAGAAGAATGTCAGGATGCTCTTGTTTTAGAAAACGGCCAAGCGTTACCGCACGATCGTATTTGGGGTGCGCTATACGATACGTTAGGCGCGGGTCAACCCAGAAAGACGAGGCTAAATAGGTCGCTGCTATCAGCATAACAATCCAAAGCCGCTTCGGTTGCAGCTTTTTCATGAAGATCCAGAAATTAAGAGTGCCAATTGCAATGACAATCAGCAAAAAGCGTTCGCGATAAATATCGCCACCGATCATGAGATAGTATGCCAAAACGGAGGCTGACAATAAAAGATCTGGTGGCCAAGCAGAAAACTCTTTCAGGCCTTTGCGTCCGGATTTCCAAGAGAATAAGATGGCAGAAAGCAACAATCCAAGTGCAGGCAAAAAGAATCCGCTTTTCAAGGACATTCCTGCCAATTCATTTATGGCCCGCGTTGCCATGGACAGACGATCACCGGAAATTTTGACATAGTACGGAAGAGGCATGGCCAGGCCGTAATATAGTTCACGTATGCCCATGAGAACGAAAAAGACTCCCATTGCAACTGCTACGACCAGCATCGCCATTTGAAATCTGCCACGCAATACAAGAATCACGGCTGCGAAAAAGGGAAAAGTGAAGCCATCGGTTCGCAGCAAAACCAAAATCGCTGTTGCAGCCAGCAGACCCGCTGCCTGCTTGCGATCGCTGTGTTCCAGGTATTCGATCAGGAGAATCCATATATAAACTTGGGCTAGAAAAACCAGTGGAGTTTCCAACCCTGATGTTGCATTAATCCAAAGGCCTGGGAAAAATCCAAGGCTTAGAATCGTGAAGCCTGCGACTTCATTGCCGTAGAATTTTTCAGCATGCCAACCAATGGATACAAGCGCTAGGGCCGTTGCCAACACCCCAACCACTGCCATGGTGAGATAGACGCCGTCGCTTCCAAATAAGAGATAAGCAATGGCGCTCATCAGCATGAAAAGTGGATTTGAGTAACCCTCCACCGGAGGGCTGTCCTCGGCATTGAAGCTAACAACGCCGTATTCGATCAAATTGACTGCGTAGCGATACGTTATGAATGCGTCGTCATTGCCAAGGGTAAAGCTATCCGCTGCCCAGAAATATGATCCATACAGATACTGGATGACGGAAAAAAATGCGAATATAGCCAGCGCGATAAATCGCATTTGAGTGGTGAAACTTGTCGATTTTGGCGCAAAAATGTCAAATTTATGAATTGCCATAAATCTATCATGAATTGAGGTTGATGGTCGCTGTACGATTACGAGCAAACGAGAGAAGACGGTTTTCGGTGTGTCGAAGCCATGGGTGCGCTAGGTCTGGAATTTGGGTTGTCGATGATGGCATCGCGGTCGCTCATTCTAGGGAAGGTCTGCACAACACCCGCCAAGGCGTGAGTTGATCGGTGCAATGTCAGATGATGGCAATCTCAAATTCTCGAGGTCCGTTTCAAGGCCGATTTCGCCCCGTTTCAAGGTCCTGTGGCCGCATGCAGACGCACTCATGCCCGCGTTTCCTGCAGCAACATGCACCGCACCATTCACAAATTGGAGAGCGCGAACAGCGTGTGCAGTTGCGCCGTATTCTTGGCCAGACCGCGATAGCACACCAATACATGCCCGAACTGGCGCTTGATCACCCGGAACGGGTGTTCGACCTTGGCGCGGATGCTGGCCTTGACGTGTTCGAGCTGGTCCATGACCACGCCCATGGGCGTGCTCTAGTGCTTTACGTTTGCCCGGGCGCATCGCCACGTGCCAGTTCACCTCGATGCCTTGCGTCTCTTCGCGCTTGGCCACACTCTGGTAGCCCGCGTCAGCGAGCACATTCTGATGTATCTCGGGGTCGCGCTCACCGCTGCGGTTCTTGGTCAAGGTGGGAACTGCAATCAGCGTGGGATCGACCACCGTGCTGCTCTTGAGCAGCAGACCCCTGGGCCGTAAGCGTGGCGTTGACCGTGGCCAACAACTGCCGGCTCAGGTTGTTGCGCTCCAGCAGATGACGAAAGCGCAGAATGGTGCTCTCTTCGGGCAGGTTCTCCTCGCCCATGTCCAGTCCGGCGAACTCGCGAAACATCGGCGTGTCGTACAGCGCCTCTTCCATCGCCGGGTCCGACAGGTTGAACCATTGCTGCAGGAAGTGGACGCGCAGCAGGGTCTCCACCGCAAAGGGTGGGCGCCCGCCTTTGGCGCCGGGTGCCGGCGCGTGCGGGGCAATCAACGAAGCCAGCTCGGCCCACGGCGCTACCAGGTTCATCTCATCGAGGAACGCGCGCTTGTGTGTCCTCTTGGTCTTGCGCTCGTATCCGCTCTCACCTAGCCTCATTTGCTTCATGGCATCACTGTCTCACATCGGGCGATGAGCGCAGAGGTTTTGAAAACCTTCCCTAGTGAACTCGGTCCAGGCCAGCGTCAACTCGGACAAGGTCGCTTGTTGATGCGCCTGCACCGCTTTGCGCAGGGCTTCGTATTGCGAAGGGCCAATGACCAACGGGCGTGCTGTCTTGGCCATGGATTCTCTCTTCTGAGTGCATCTGAGTGAGGACATAGTTTATTTCTTCCACGCCTCTACGCGGATTTCGTGGATTCATCAGACGTGACCAATGGAAAACCCCTCTTTCTTGATATCTTCTATTTGTTGCTCTAGCTTTATAGACCAGATATTTCTATTAAATTTCAACCTGTAATGTTCTGCGAGATTTGCAGAAGTGCTTTTCAAGCTCTCCCAATCTTCATACAAAATTCTCATTTGTAGACAAAGATCTTCTAGATTTCCTGGGGTGTATTGAAGTGATTTCAAATGATCATCTTGATACTCGTCTAAGGCACGTGATTGGGCTGTGACTATTGGAATTCCCAGCATCAGCGCAGATACTAATGTGATCTGGCCGCAGCATGTTGATTCGGTTTTAAGAGGCAAAATCATGCCCTTCGAATTTTTCGCATACCACCAAGTTAAGTCTGAAGGTTGATTTTCCAAAAAAATGATTCTTGAGTGATTCTTGAGTGCAAGAGATTTTTTTGATCTGCCAATAATAATAATTGGAATATTTGTTTTGATGGCTGCTTGGACCAGCAGTTCGTAGTCCCTTCCCTCGCCGCCAACGGCACATAAATAATCTCCATTAAATGGATCGGGGCCCCATGGTCTTACTGCTGGAGGGGGCTGCGTCCAAGGTAGAGATATTAATTTATCGATTGGAATTGAAAAATACTCACTGTATAATTCTTTTTCGAATTGAGAAAAAACAAAAAACCTATCTATCCTTGAAAAAGCCCTTTGCATGTATATTTTTCTTTGCTTTGTGGGTAAATTTGTAAAATTGAAAGAAAATGCAAAATGAGGGCATTTAAAGCCTGTTAGTTTCATGGCCCAGCTTGTAGCAACAGACATCGCGGGCAGATGGGATATTATCAGAGCGTTCTCACCTCTTCGAGCAGATGCCGTTGCTTGAAGCGCAGCCCGGTATCTTGAGATTTTGGGTTTTTGGATATAATTCTCCAAAGCATTGGCTGGTAATGCGCTATAATTTTTCCAAATATCTTTTGGATATCTGTCCAAAGCCACAAAATATTCCGATGCGGGTGATAGCTCATAGACGTTGTGGATGAATGATGACATTTGCTGCTGCCTTGGTGCAAATCTTGTTGAACGGCTGGAGCTTAGAGCAGGCTGCTGAAATACTACGCGTCGAATCTCATGTCTAACCTTGGTGATAGCGAGATTTCAGTGACCTGGTCAGTTTTGATGAGTCCAAGGTGCATTGAAACTCGATTCGAGCCGCGCAGGTGATGCTGAGCGTGCCTTTTGGTTTCATCGGGTACCTTGCAGGCCGACGTGTCCCAGCGAGCGCATGCGCACGAGGTTGTAGGCGGCCATGTTCAGCACGAATATCTGATCGACATTCTTGAGCCCGCGCCCCATCACTTGCCGGATCTGACCGATGGTCTTGGCCCATCCGAAGCCCTCTCGATGCGCTTGCGTCGTTGCATCAATATGCCGTAGGCACTGTTGTGGGCACACTGCAACGCGCTGCACCTGCTTACCGAAGAGGTCCAGATCGGGCATGCTTACGCCAGCGCGGCCTTTGCGTGAGAACACCTGAGCCACCCATGCTTCGATCTCTTGCCAGGGCATGCGTGAGGCCAGCACCACCAGCGGGTGACGCAGATCGATCATGTGGTCGATGCGCGAGCGAAAGAAATCGTCGGTGGCGGGGCAGGCAAACAGCACGACAGAACTCCCAGAAAACAGCCTCTATTGGAAATCAAACTGGGAATTTCTCTCATCCGCAATCACCCGAAAGTCCAGCGTCTATGCGGGTATCAGGGATTCATCAGGGACGACCAGGTAGGTATCCAGCAGCCTGCTCATGTCGCCTGTTGAGAGGATGTAGGCTCTGGTAACGAGGTCACGGTAGCCGGTCTCCCTGTTGAGCCGAAAGAGCATTTCGGTATTGGGCATGAGCACCCAGGCACCTCGTCCCTGCCGCACGCACTTTAAGGAGCGCGAAACCAGCATGCAGCACCATTCCTAGTTTCATCCTAGGTCGCTGAAGCTGAAGACATCATGAACAGTTCCTTTTTGCGGCGTGCGTGATGGGAGTGTGCCGCCTCAGTCCCGGCGTGTCCTGATCCAGCTCATCTGGCGACGGGTGAGGAAGCCCAGGTAGAGTGGGAGCTTGCGCATGATGTACCAGGGAACGGACAGCAGTTCGCCCAGGCCGATCCAGCGCCTGCCGGCGCGCCACCAGCCCACCAGCACCGTCAGGACCAGCAAGACCAAACTGCCCAGGGAAATGGTGAGAACCACAGGCCAGGCCAAGCCGAGCCAGACCAGCAGGCCTGCAGCCGCTGCTTGAACAACCAGCAGCAGGGCGAGCAGCGCCAGGGGCGGCACGCACATGTCCAGAGTCAGGGCCAGCAAGCCGGCGTTGCCGCCGCTCAAGGATTTCCACAACAGGCCAGGAGCCTGCGTGGCGACCATGCTCAGGTGGCCGTGTTCCCAGCGCTTGCGCTGCGACCGGGAGCCTTGCTCGTTGGTGGGGAAACTGCTGGTCACCAGCGCCGCGGGCAGGAACAGCGGTGGCTTTCGCATCAGGGCGCAGTCGAGCCCCAGTTTGAGGTCCTCGACGATGTGGCCCGTGGCCAGGTTGACTTGCTGCAGAACCGGCCAGGGAAACGCCATGCCACTGCCCATCAACTGGCAAGGCAACCCCAGGCGTCTGTAACCCTCGGCGCGCAGGCGGGTGCGGAAGTCCCATGCGAAAGCGGCCATTCGCTGCATCAGACTGGCGCCCTGCGGCGCCACCATGTCGTACATCGCTTGCACGGGTCGCTGCAGGCGATGGGCGGTCGCCGCAATCAGCGCCAGGCTGCCTGGCCCGGCAACGCAGTCGGCATCGAGCACGATCACCACGTCGGGTGGCGCGGCGCGCAGGTGGGCTGCTCCATGGGCCAGCGCGTAGCCCTTGCCGCGCCGTTGGGCATCGAAGCGTTCCAGCACGTCGGCGCCGGAATCTTTTGCCCGGGCCGCTGTGTCGTCGGTGCAGTTGTCGGCCACCACCAGAAGGCGTGCCTCGGCGGGCAGCCCGTCCAGAACGCTTGCCACCATGGACCCAATGATCTCGGCTTCGTCGTGCGCTGGCATCAGGACGGCAAACGAGGGCGCTGGATCGTCCGGCTGCGTTTTGGACGGGCGCGCGTGGGTCGGCAAGATGCTGGCCAGCGTCTGGACGGCCAGCAGCGCAACCAGTGCCAGCAGCACGGCGCCGGTTGCCAGCATCGTCCAACTGATGAAGGTGATCATTGCAAGGATTGGAACAGGTGTCGCAATTTGGCAGCCTCCGTGTCGATGGCGTGCCGTTCAACAACCCGGGCCCGGGCAGTCATTCCCATTCCCCGCAACCGCTCTGTGGGCGTGGCAAGCACCATGGCCTTGGCGGACAGAAGCTCCTGCCGCATGCGGTCGTTGCTGATCCAGCCAGTGATGCTGACCATGACCTGCAAACCATGGTGTTGAACGAATCGCTCGAGCTCGGTTCTCATCTCGCCATCGCCAGCCAGTACCAGGTGAACCCTTTCGCCCTGATCCCTGAGCAGGCGGATCGCATCGAGGAGGAGCAATTGGTCTTTTTGCTCGCATGGACGCCCTACGCAGACCAGTCGCTGATCGTAGGGAAGCGCCTCGAGTGCAGGGGTATCCAGGAACGACGCCTCCAGACCACAATGGACCACCTCGATCTTTGGCCAGTGATCGTGGTCCACCCAGCGATACGACTGGCTTCGACCGTAGGAGCTGATGGCGACAACCCGTACGGTCGCCTCGATTTTCTCGCGCAAGTGCAACCCCAGCGGGCTGGTCGAACTCGTCCGGGCCATGCACCGTGAACGAAAAGCCCCGCCCTCCGAGCAGGCGCGCACCACTTCCACGCCCTGGCGCTCCAGCGCCAGAATCTTCCGGCAAATGAAGCTGTGGCTGACTTTCGGATACTGGTTGGTGAAGTAGGTAACGCGCATCAGGCGTTTCCTCGTCTTCGCCATGCGCTGCCGATGATCACCAGCAGACCCCCCATCTCCAGCAGCCAGTTGATCCGCCATCCGGAAAGGCGGGTGCCCAGCACAGCATCGACGTGGTGGAATGACGCGGCCCGGATGATCACGAAGGCAACCAGGCCGATGCTTCCGAGCAGGGCCCAGATGGTTGCCGTGGGCGCGCCCCAGGTGAGATGCAGGATGGCGGCAAACATGGTCAGGCCCATGACGCCAACGCCCGCAATGAAAGCCATCTGGACCTGGCGTCGATCGGCGTACCAACCCTGCCGATCGGCCAGGATGCGGCCGAGTTCGGTGAGCGCGCTCTGCAGGTCGAGTTGCTTGTTGATGCCCAGCACGATCAGGCCGACGACCAGCACCTTCCAGAACCAGCGCTCATTGCGTCTGGTGCGGGTGTCCGACCCGTTCCAGGTGCGCAACACCCGCCAGGCGGCCCAGGCGGCCACGAGGTACAACAGCACGGTCAGCCAGCCACCTGGGCTTGGGTCGCCGATGCCGGGAGACCAATTGCCGATCAGACCTGGATTCAATTGAGATAACCTCCAGTGGGCCGCATCACTTGTACTCGATGATATGGCCCGCGACGCCACGCATGCGGTCGACGTGAAACCTGAGAGCACCCCAGGCTTCGGCGAACTTGCCGATCAAAAGAAAAGTGCTTGCGCTTGCCGAGCCGTTCCGCAAGAACAAGCGCAGCAACTGCAATGGGTAGATCAGACTTAGCAGCCATCCAGATGGGCCCAGACCTATCGCGATGACCACGATCAATGCGGGCAGAAACATGCCCCAGAAGAAAGCCCGGCGAGTCTCCTGGACCCAATGGCGCTCGGGCGGCCCGCCGTGCAGCCAGGCACCCTCGGCGAATGCGTGGCCGGCCCGCACCGTCCGACGCCACCACTGGCCAAATCGCGTCATGGCCGCATCGTGCAGCGTCATTTCCCGATCGATGCGGTACACGCGCCAGCCCGCCTGGCGAAGCCGCACGCACAACTCGGGTTCTTCGCCGGCGATGAGACTGTCCCGGTAGCCTCCGACCGCTTGCAGGGCAGCGACCCGCATCATGGCGTCGCCACCGCAGCCCAGCGCCTCGCCCACCGGCGTGTCCCACTCTTGATCGCACAAGCGGTTGTAGACGGAGCGATCAGGGTATCGCTCCCGCCGTCGGCCGCAGACCACCGCATGCTCCGGATGGTTTCGCAGGAAGTGCTGCGCGGCCTCGAGCCAGTCGGATACCACTTCGCAATCGCCGTCGACGAATTGCACGAAGTCGATGTCGGGGTGACATTGCAACAAGCGGCGCAGGCCTTCGTTTCTGGCCCTGGCGGCGGTGAAGGGGCGGGACATGTCGAGATCGACCACCTGGGCGCCCATCTCGCTGGCCATCCGGTTCGATCCGTCGGTGGAGCCGGAATCGACGTAGACCACGGCTGGCACGAGCGGGATCACGGAACCGAGGCAGCGTCGCAGCCGCTCACCCTCGTTGCGTCCGATGGCCACCACGCCAAGTTTGCTTTCAGGCATACGGCACGGCTCCCCGATCCGGTGGCAAGCAGCGTGCCGGGGCGCCGACTGCCACTGCCCCTGGCGGCACATCGGCCAGAACGACGGCGTTGGCGCCGATCCGGGCATGATCGCCCATCACGATCTTCCCCAGCGGCTTGGCTCCGGCTCCGATGTCCACATGCCCTCCGATACAGGAGGTTCCTCCGGATGCCAATGTTCCGACCGTCACTTGTTGGACGATCAGACAGTTGGGGTCGATCTGGGCGTCCGGATAGATGGCCACCCCATTGGGATGTGGCAAGAGCAAGCCGCCACCCGACAGGCAGTTCAGCGGGATGTCCGCGCCACTGAGGGCGCTCCAAAAGCGATGGCGCAATACGGCCGAGGCGATTCGCAGGACCCGCAATGTCGTGCGTTTTTGTTGGCATCGCTGGTAGTCCTGTTTGCTGGACAGCAGGCGCTTGCCAGGGCTCCACTCGCCTGGAAGCAGGGACTCGCGTGTCCGGTTGGCTTTCTTGCTGTCGATCATGCACGGGCGTCGTGAGATGGGCCGAGAATCAAGGCCTTGCAGGAAACCAGAAACGATTGCGTCGAGCAGGTTGTGGTTTTCGGTGATCATGATGTAGCTGGCAGCCAAAGGGCCGCCAAGGCTGCGCGCGATATCGGCGGTGTTTGCCGCATAGGGGGCGTGTGAGGCTGTGCCCCGAGACGAAGCGCGGGCACGGTCGCGGGGTGTCCCTGGATGCCGCAGTCGGCGCTATGGGGGGGCGGGCGAGACCGTGTCGCTGCGGGCGGCACATCCAAGGCGGCCTTGTCCAGCGTACCGGCTTCTCCGGTGGTGCCGAAGACGAGGCAGTCAGCCAGGCAGAATAGAGCGCGAAGCCTCTGGCACGGCACCCAGGCCCGCTTGCCGCCATGGTTTTCGGTGACGCTTCAAGGCAACGTGGCTCCATGATGTCTCGGTGTTCCTGTTGTTCCTGAGTGGACTTGCGGTCGATGCGGCCGAACCTGAGTATCGCAGCCCCGGCAATGATGCAGGTTCCCATGGCAAGACCAAGCGGCAAGCGCGCGCAAGGTGAAAAATTTTCCACGAATTGTCCATGCACGTGCGTCCTGCAACCTCAAATTTATGGGGACGCCGATCGCGCGTGGGCGCTGATAGCGTAAGATGAAGGTTGTAAGCATTTGAAGCCTGAGGTGCTTTGGCAGTGTCGATGCGAAACAGTGCGTTGGCAGTCGGTGCCGCCAAGATATGGGCGGCATTGCTTTATCAATGTGAGTACTTGCTTTCTGAAAAACCCTGAATTTTCTGAAATTCCTGGAGACTGATCATGTCTATTTTCACGCGCTTCATGATATTGGCCATGTTGGTGCCGGTCAGTTGGTCCGCTGCAGCTCAGGTGCAAGGTGCCTACAAACTCCGGCATGGGGATGCCCTCATGGTGTCGGTATGGAGGGATGAGACGCTTCGGATGGAGGTGCGCGTGTTGCCGGACGGCAGCATCACGTTCCCTCTGGCTGGCCGGGTCGAGGTGGTTGGCCTGAGCACGACGGAAGCCGAGGCCCGTGTAGCAGAGAAGCTCAAGAAATACATTCCGGAAGCGGTGGTGACCGTGGCCATCACGGGCACCGACGGCAATCGGGTCTATGTGCTTGGCAAGGTGGTCAATCCAGGGGCGGTGGTGTTGACCTCGCCTGAAACGACCGCGCTCCAGATGCTCAGCCAGGTGGGTGGGCTTGACCGCTTCGCCGATGGCAACGCCATCCGGGTGCTGCGCAATACGCCCCAGGGGCCGCAGATCCTGTCCGTGCGCTACAACGATCTGGTCAAGGGGAGTCAGCTTGAGTCCAACGTGATTCTGATGTCGGGTGACACCATCCTGGTGCCGTAATCATGAAACCCGACTGCATCTTATTTTTGCTAGTGTCTGCCTTGTCACTGGCGGGGTCGGCGGCGATGGCCCAGAACTCGTTGACGGTACCGATGGAGGTCGTGCGCGTCAACAACCCGAACCTTGTTGCGGAAGGCGGCGGGGAAGATGATGGCGCAGATGGAGGAAGCGCGGCACGGCGCGGCAGCGTGACGCTGTTTCGAATTCACCCTGAATACACCCTGCATTCCGCACGTGATGGTTCGCGCACGGAGTTGACGCTCGGCGGCCTGATCGAGCGCTCCAGCAACACCGACCTGAGCGCGCACCGGAGCCTTCCGAGCGTGAGCGTCTTGTGGGAGGGCCGCAGCCCCACGGGTGTGTTCGGGTTGCGTGCGTCCTTGATGGAGGAGTCCACCCGAGAGACCGAGTTTGCCGACTTCGGGCGTGTCGCGCTGGACACCACCCAGCGAATCGGAACCCTCGGGGCGAATTGGTCCAAGGGCCTGACTTCAAACACTACCTTGGAGCTCGAGGCGGCCCACGCACGCGTGAAGTACGACACGCCGCTCATACGGGACTACAACGAGACCAGCATGGGTGCAGCCCATCACTGGCAATACAGTGCCGACACACGCTACTCCTTGACGGCCGCTGCGGCGCGCTTGCGTCAAGAGGGTCGCACCATTCCTTCGCCAGACGACGAGGGCGCTGGCCGCGCATCCCGGGCGGGCATCGGCCTGGCCTATGAGGCCCGCCTTAGCGAAGACCTCGCATTGGTGGGCTCTGTGGGCGCTGTTCGCACCAGGGCACTGCGCGGGACAACGCATCCTGTGGGCGGATTGCGGCTTTCGTACGATGGTGAAACGATTGACTACACATTGGCTTGGCTCCGCGAAGTCAGCGTAAGCGGTGCTTTTGGAGGTTACTTGCTTGTCGAGACTGTCGAAACCTCGCTGACGTATCCGTTCACTGTCAACACATCGCTCTCCGTCGGTGCTGGGCACGCTCGGTCGTTGGAAATGGATCGCGAGGCAGGCACCACCGTGTTTGCTCGGGTCCGCTCTGAACTGACGCCGTTCTGGGCATTGACGATAGGCCTGGAGCACCGGCGCGTCAGGACTTATGGTGGGCCGAGCGCTCGAGGCCATTCGGTGGCCCTGGGGTTGGTGTACTCGCACCCTGATTTTTAGTAGTTCCTTTTCCATGTCGGCCGACTATCAACTCAGTCTCCAAGACTATCTGTCCATCGCGCGGCGCTGGGCGCTAGCCATCATCCTGACCTTTGGCGTGGTGTTGGCTGTGTCCGTGGTCGTCGCGATGCTGTTGCCGCGGGTGTATGAATCCACTGGCACCTTGCTGGCGGAGGCACCGCAGATCTCGGGCGATATTGTGCGTCCCACATCGCCGGGCAATGCCGAGCAGCGTGTTCACGCCGTAGGCCAGCGCATCATGACGCGCGAGAACCTCCTGCGCATCGCGGCCAAGCACCAGGTGTTTGATCCGGTCGATGGACGGACGCTGAAGGACACGGATGTGGTGGAGGGAATGCGCAAGAGCATCGGAGTGCAGGTGCTCATTGGAAACATGCCGAGTTGGGAGCGCCCTAACAATAACTTTGCTTTTAATGTGTCCTTTCAGCATGGCAAACCGGAAAAAGCGCTGGAGGTCGCGAATGCACTTGTTCAATTGTTTCTGGAGAGCAGTGCAAGGCAGCAGGTTGAACAGGCCTCACGAACCAACGAATTCCTGAATCAGGAGGCAGAGCGGGTGAAATCCCAGCTTGAAGAACTGGAGCAGCGCATTGCGGCATACAAACGCAGGCAGGGTGGTGCGGCAGGAGGAGACCATGTGGTGACGATGGCAAACATCCAGAGTCTCGAGAGCGATCTTCGCGCCGCCGAGCGAGAGCGCCGTCTGGCGCTCGACGAATTGCAGACGCTGGAGGTGGAGTTGATGGGGGCTCGGGCCGGCGTGTTGCCTCCCGGTGTGGTGGCCCCGGTCGGTCCGAGCGCTGCCGAGCAGGCGTTGGACCGTGCGCGCTCGGAATTGGCGCGCATTCGCGGTATCTATACCGAGGATCATCCGGATGTGCGTGCCCAGCAGCGACAGATTGAAATGCTTGAACGGGCTTTGCGGACAGAGGCCACTTCCAGCAACCCAGTGCGCGATGCCGCCGTCGCCCAGGCCCGGTTGGCGGTTTCGCGGCTCGAGGCACGGATTTCCACTACCCGTGCGCGGGCCGATCTGCTGGCCGATCAGCAGCGCACGCTTCGTGGCACCATTGGCCAGCTCCGGGCACAAGTGACTCGAGCTCCGCAGGTTGAACGGGATCTCGCGGCACTTCAGCGTGACCATGATTCCGCCCGAACCCAGTACGAGGATCTGCGATCCAAGCAGATGTCTGCGCAGATCGTCCAGAACTTGGAAGGTGAGCAGCAAGGTGAACGTTTCAGCTTGCTTGAGCCACCCCTGATGCCCGAATACCCCATCAAACCCAGCCGAAAAAAACTTGTTGCGCTCGGGTTTTTCCTCGCCCTGGCCGCCGCCGCGGGGATGGCGGTGCTGCTCGAAATGGTGTTTGCCCGCGTGAGAGGGGCCAACGCCGTGACTGCGCTCACCGGGCAGCGGCCCATGGTGGTGATTCCGTACATCTCCACTGCTGCCGAATTCAATTCGGCCCAGACGTTGCGCAAGCGCTTCATCGGGCTGATGGTGGGGCTGGGGTTGATTTGTCTCGTGGCGACCCATGTCTTCATCGCACCTCTGCACACCCTGTTGATCTCATTGTTCGCCCGCTTGGGCTGAGAGTAACTGTCCATATGGAACGCATCAAGATCGCGATTGAGAAGGCCAAGGCCGGCGATGGCGGCATGGCCGTGGTCCACTCGCTGCATGAAACCGGCCGGGCGTCGGCAGCCGTAGCTGGGCCCGCGCCTTTGATCGACCCCGTGTCCGTGCAATACGAGCGAACGGCCGTGGTAGAACTGGATCCCGTGCACCTTGAGCGCCACCGCGTGATCGCTCATCAGAAGACGCACACGACAAGCTGGGCGTTCGACGTGTTGCGCACCCAGGTGCTGCAGAAGATGGACGAAAACGGCTGGCGAACCCTGGCCATCACGTCCCCCAGCGTCGAGTCGGGCAAGACGGTGATCGCCATCAATCTCGCCATGAGCATCGCCCAGCAGACCCACCGCACGGCGTTGCTCGTCGATTTTGACTTGCGCCGTCCCAGCGTCGCCCGCTCGCTCGGCCTGGATCGGCCGGTGTCGTTGAACGATGTGCTTGCCGGTCAAGCCGAGATTGGTGAGGCGTTGGTCAATCCGGACATGGAGCGCTTCGTTGTCTTGCCGACCAACCACCATGTGCCCCATGCCTCGGAAGTGCTGTCCTCGTCCAAGGTCGCCAACCTCATCACCGATTTGCGGGAGCGCTATGGTGACCGCATCGTGATCTTCGACCTGCCTCCGGTGCTGGTGGCGGACGATGTGATGGCCGTGCTGCCGCGCATCGACTGCGTGCTGATGGTCGTCGGAAGTGGGGCTTCCACCAAGGTGGAGATCGAAGAAGCCATGAACCGGCTCTCGAAAGCGAACCTGCTGGGCGTGGCGTTGAACAAGGACGAGGCACCCGTTCAAAATGCCTACTATCACTACTGAAATGTTGGGTTGAAGATGGCGTGCTGACCATCGGAATCCATTTCATGTCTCTGTATCTCCTTCCCTCTCGCAGTCACGCTGCCTGCCCTTGACACCCCGTGCCCGTTTCACCATTCGACGCGAAGGCTGCGGCATGAGGCTTATAGGACATGCCTGAACATCTGCGCGCGCTGGTGGTGGTTTTCACACTGGGTTTCGGCCTGTTCCATGCCACCCGAGCTGCCGTCTTGCCATTGGTGTCCGGAGACACCTTCGGGCGCTGGCGAAACCTCTGGCTCTTGTCGACGCTGGTGCTGTTCCTTTCGCACAACATCTGGGTCTGCATCGCGCTGCTGGTGGGCCTCCTTCTGGCCTATCGACGCCGGGAGGCGCACGTGATGGGCCTGTACTTTGTCGTGCTGTTCGTGGCGCCGCCCGCACCGGTGGTGATTCCTGGTTTTGGCATTCTGGATCACTTCTGGGTTCTGGACCACTATCGGCTGCTGGGATTGACTCTGCTCCTTCCCACTGCCATTTCGCTGTTTCAACGGTCTTCCACCCCGCGCCTGGGAAGCTCGCCGGTGGACTGGATGGTGCTAGGCTATGCGTGCCTCTTGTCAATGCTTGCGTTTCGAGACGGCAATGTCACCAGCGCCATGCGGGCAGCCTTCTCGGTCTGGATAGACATTTTCCTGCCCTATTACGTGGCCAGCAGGAGCATACGCAGCATGGAGGGCCTGCGCCATGCGCTGACGGGCTATGTTCTTGCTGCCATGATCTTGGCCTTGGTGGGTATTTTCGAGGTGCTTCGGACGTGGAAAATTTACCCCAGCGCATTGGTTGCCCTGGGGCTGAGCGAAGATCCGTTCCGCAGTTACTTGATGCGCTCGGGTCTTCTTCGCCCCAACGCGACAGTGGGCGACTCGATCGTGCTTGGGTACGTGTTGGTGGTGGGGCTGGGTTTCTTCCTCTATCTCAAGGATTTTGTGATCAAGCCTCTTAACCGTTGGCTGGGCATGGGCCTGCTGATTGCGGGCATTGTGGCCTCACTCTCGCGTGGCCCTTGGGTTGGTGGGTTTTTCCTGGTGATCGCCTTCATCATCATGGGGCCGAGACCTGTCAGGCAACTGGTTCGGCTGGTGCTGGCCGGTGCGGTGGTGTTGCTGGCACTCGATCAGCTGCCAAGTGGCCAGCGTCTGATCGACATGCTGCCCGTGATTGGCAGTATCGAGCAGGAAAATGTGGAGTACCGCGCCGATCTCCTGACGACAGCGCTGCCGGTCATCGGGCGCAGCTTGCTGTTCGGTTCGGGGGATTTCTTGGATGCCCCTGAACTGCAAGTGATGATCCAGGGCGACGGCATCATTGACGTTGTGAACAGCTATGTGGGCGTTGCGCTCCACGCTGGTCTGGCAGGCCTGGTGTTTTTTGCCGGGGCGTTCTTGTTGGCCCTGCTACAACTTCGGCGAGGTGCGCGCATCGCGCGGCGGTGCGATCCCGGTGCTGCGGTGCTGGGCCGCGCTCTGCTGGCCACGCTGGCGTCCATCATGCTGATCATCTATACGGTCAGCAGCATCTCGGTTATTCCCGTGGTGTACTGGTCCATGTTGGGTCTTTGCGTGGCCTATGCCCTGGCAATGAAAGAAATGGGCCACAAGCCGAACAAGGTCTCGGGATCGTGAACACCTCCATTCCCACGGCTCCTGGGCAGGATCGATCTTCCCTGAATGCCAAGGCCCGTTCCGGAACGGTCTGGATTGTCGGTGCCTTTGGCGGGAGCCAGGTGCTGCGCCTGGGCATGAACATCGTGCTGGCGGCGCTGCTGTTCGAGGAGGCATTTGCCCTCATGGCCTTGGTCTCGGCCGTCATGATCGGCTTGGCGATGTTCTCCGACATCGGGCTGCAGCCGAACGTGACCCGGAGTCCTAGGGGGGATGAGCCCGGTTTTCTGAACACGGCCTGGACCATGCAGGTCATCCGGGGTGTGATCCTGACCCTGGCGGCCACGGCGCTGGCGTGGCCGTTCGCGGCCTTTTATGGTGCCAACGATCCCATGGCCCACGAACTGCGGTGGCTGATTCCGCTGGTGGCGTTGACTGCATTGTTTGACGGCCTGAAGTCCCCGCGCATGCTCACGGCGGCCCGGCACATGCAGGTCGCTGAGCTGACGCGCATCGAAGTCGTTGTGTTGATTGCCAACGCCATTCTCATGCTGGGACTGGTCTGGTATTCCCGCTCCGTCTATGGGCTGGCGATCGCGGGGGTGTTGTCTGCGGCATTGCATGCTGTTCTGAGCTACTGGCTGCTGCCAGGACCGCGCGCCCGTTTCGTGCTGGAGCCGGTTGCGGTGCGATCGATCGTTTCCTTTGGGAAATGGATCTTCTTGAGCACCCTGCTTTCGTTTCTGGCCATGCAGATCGATCGCTTGACGTTTGCAGCCATGTATTCTCTGGCGGAGGTGGGCGTGTACTCGATTGCCGTCAGTCTGGCCATGGTGGTGCCCACGCTGGTCGGCCATTTGCAGGGCGCCGTCGTCTTTCCCTGGTATTCCCGGATGCTCGACGACGGTATGGCATTGCCCGATGCTTTCCAGAAGACCAAGTTCTCCATATTGGTACTGTCCACTTATCTGGTCACATTGTTGATTGTGGGCGCGGGAAGTCTTTTTGAATGGGCTTACGATGAGCGCTATGCCCAAGCGAAATGGTTCTTGCCGATACTGGCGGTTGGGGCATGGTTCAGTTGCCTGGAGGCCATGTATGGCGCCGCATTCCTTGCGGCCGGGCGATCCGATTGGGCCGCCATGGCCAGCACCGTCAAGGTAGTGGCTTTTGCTGTGTTGATCGTGCCGTTGGCGATGTTCGAGTGGGGTGTGATGGTCGCGGCTGTCGTAGTGGTAATGAGCGAAGTGGCCAGAACCATGACAAGCCAGATCCTGGGTCGGAGGATGGGCTTGCGCAACCTTCGCATGGAGTTGGCCATGCTCGTCCTGTTGTCATTGGTATCTGGTGCCGGATTGCTGCTGGCGAATGGCGTGCCATGGTTTGCGGCGCAGCACCCTGCTGCCCAATTGCTGATTTTGGGGGTGATAGTTTCATTGTTGTACGCCCCATTGCTGTTGCGAGCAATTCGCCCCCTCCTCAAGCAGCGGCAGAGCTGAGGGTTGTGCGAGTAGGCGGGAGCGTCACCGTCACCTCGCGACGAAATCCCCGCTCTTGCCCCCGCGCTTCTCCCGCAATCTCACGCCGGTGATGGTCATGCCGCGGTCGGCCGCCTTGCACATGTCGTAGATCGTGAGCAGGGCCACGCTGGTGGCCGTCAGGGCTTCCATTTCCACGCCGGTCTGGCCCGTGCATTCGGCCGTGGCCCGGCAGCGAACGGCATGCGTCTCGGGCAGGAGTTCGAAATCCACCGCCACCCGGGTCAGCGCGATCGGGTGGCACAGGGGGATGAGCTCGCTGGTGCGCTTGGCGCCTTGGATGCCCGCGATGCGGGCGATGCCGAGCACGTCGCCCTTTTTGGCGCTGCCGCTGCGGATCAGCGCCAGCGTGGCGGGCGCCATGGTGATCAGGCCTTCGGCCACCGCGACGCGGTGGGTGTGGGCCTTGGCCGCCACGTCCACCATGTGGGCCTGGCCCTGGGCGTCGAAGTGGGTTAGCGGGCTTGCGGTCGCGGTGCTGGAAGCGGTCTTGGGTGGTGTCATGGATTGACTTTGCGCGTGCTTTACGGAAACCTCGCCGGGTTGGCGGCATCATACGGCGATGAGCGTTCCCACACCCCTGCTTTCCACCTCCGCGTCCCGCCGCTGGATATCGACCCTGCTGGCCGCCTCGCTGGCGCTGCTGCCCGGGACGTGGGCTGGCGCGCAGACCACCGCCAACCTGCCCAGCCTGGGCGACGTGCAGGGCATGTCGATCGCGGCCGAGCGGCGCCTGGGCGACCGCATCGCGCGCGACATCTACCGCGACCCGGATTACCTGGACGACCCGGTGCTGGGCGACTATCTGCAGTTGATCTGGCAGCCGCTGCTCGGCGCGGCGCGCTCGCGCGGCGAAGTGCCGCCCGAGCTGGCCGAACGCATGGCCTGGGAACTGATGATTTCGCGCGACCGGCGCGTGAATGCGTTCGCGCTGCCTGGCGGCTATCTGGGCGTGAACCTGGGGCTGATCGCGGTGACCGACACCACCGGCGAACTGGCCTCGGTGATGGCCCACGAACTCAGCCACGTGTCTCAGCGCCACATCGCGCGCATGCTCACGCGCCAGGACAAGATGGCGCCGTGGATGCTGGGTGCCCTGATCCTGGGCGCGCTCGCCGCGCGCGCCAACACCGACGTGGCCAACGCCGCCATCATGGGCAGCCAGGCGGTGGCGGCGCAGACGCAATTGAACTTCTCGCGCGACATGGAGCGCGAGGCCGACCGTGTCGGCTTCGGCGTGATGACGGGCGCGGGTTTCGACGGCCAGGCTTTCGTGACCATGTTCGACAAGCTGCAGCAGGCTTCGCGCCTGAATGACGACGGCGGCTTTCCCTACCTGCGCAGCCACCCGCTCAACAGCGAGCGCATTGCCGACATGCGCGCCCGCCTGCCGCTGGCGGCAGCGCCTGCCGCCTCAGGGGTCGTCGGCGCGGGACCGCTGCGCGAGCCGGCCGCCACCTCGCCATCGGGCGCACTGGTGCTCGATCTGCCCAGGGCATCGGGCGCATCGGGGCAACTGCCGCCCGCCCTGCATCCGCTGATGGCGGCCCGCGCCCGCGTGCTGGCCGAGAAGGGCACGGATCGCATGGGCGCGTGGCTGCAGAACGGCCGCGGGCCTCGGGCGTCGCCGGCAGACCGGTACGCGGCCGCCTGGTCGGCGCAGCGCCTGGGCCAGCCGGCGCTGGCGCTCGAACTGGCACAGGCGCTGCGCGAGCAGGTGGGGCCGGAGGTGCGCTGGGTGGTGGACGCCCTGTTGATCGAACTGTTGCTGGCACCTGGCCGGGGTTCGGCCGCCACCGCTCCCGCCGTGGCATCCGCCGAGCTGCTCAAGACCTTGCGTGACCAGGCCCTGGGCAGCGGCAACCGGGCTTTGTTGATGCTGGGCGCGCAGGCGGCCATTGCCACCCGCGAGCCCCGGCTGGCGGAGTCGCGCCTGCAAAGCTGGGTGGTGATCCATCCGCGCGACGCGCTGGCCTGGGAAACGCTGGCGCGCGTGCACCAGGCCCAGGGCCAGACCCTGCGCGCGATCCGGGCCGAGGCCGAATCGCGGGTCGCGCACCTGGACTTTGCCGGCGCGCTGGAGCGCTATCGGGGCGCGCAGGCGCAGCCGGTCGCGGTGCGCAACGCCGACCCCATGACCATGGCCATCGTCGACAGCCGCCGCCGCGACGTCGAGCGCATGCTGCGCGAGTTCGAGATGGAAGAACCGGGGAGCTGAAGCGCCCCTTGCGCCGCTTCGCGGCCCGATTCAGCCCGGAAAGATGGCGCGCACCGCGGCGTCCACCACCAGCATCAGCAGCGAGTAGATCACCGAGCCCAGCATCGCGGCCCAGAAGCCGTTGACGCCGAAGCCGCTCAGCAGGCCGGAAGCGGCCCAGAACAGCAGCGCGTTGATCACGAACAGGAACAGGCCGAGCGTGACGATGGTGACCGGCAGCGTGAGGATGACCAGCACCGGGCGCAGCAGCACGTTGAACAGGCCGATGATGGCCGCGGCCACCAGGGCCACGCCATAGCCCTGCAATTGCACCCCGGGATAGATGTAGGCGACCAGCAGCAGGGCGCAGGCGGCGAGCAGCCATTTGGCGATCAGTTTCATGCTGGCAGCATACCAGCCGGCGGTTGTGCTCGCTCGAAAAGCGAAAGGGCGATGCCCTTGCGGACACCGCCCTTTCGGGGAGACGGGGCTATTTCGATCAGGCTTCGTGCGTGACCGGCGGACGGCGGGCAGCGATCCACTTGCCCAGCGCCAGCACCAGCAGCGCGCCCGCGACGTGCGCGGCCCAGTACAGCGTGGTGGAGATGACCGCCAGGCCCTGCGCATCCACCGTGCCCAGCTTGGGCATCCACAGCCACTTGTCGGGGTTGACGAAGGCGGGGTCGGTGACCAGCATGCCGCCGGCAATCCAGCCCAGCAGCATGCCGCCCAGGGTGATGATGATGGGGAAGCGCGCCATCAGCTTGATGACCATCGTGCTGCCCCAGACGATGATGGGGATGGAGATCAGCAGGCCCAGCACCACCAGCAGCATCGAGTGCTCGCCCGCGTTCTGCGCGGCCCCGGCGATGGCGATGACGTTGTCCACGCTCATCACCAGGTCGGCCACGATGATGGTCTTGATGGCGGCCAGCAGCTTGTCGCTGCCTTGCACGTCACCGTGCCCGTCTTCATCGGGAGCCAGCAGCTTGACGCCGATCCACACCAGCAGGATGGCGCCGACGAGCTTGAGGAAGGGGATGTTGAGCAGCGTCATCGCGAAGGCGATCAGGATGACGCGCAGGACGATGGCGCCCGCGGTGCCCCAGATGATGCCCTTGGTGCGCTGGGCGGGCGGCAGCTTGCGGCAGGCCAGCGCGATCACGACCGCGTTGTCGCCGCCCAGCAGGATGTCGATGATGATGATTTGTCCCAGCGCGACCCAGAACGCAGGCGATGTCAGGAAATCCATAAATTCCTCGTTGTCGTTTGTGCAAAAGGGCAGGACGCGAGGCACTCTCGCCATTGCCGTCCACCCGGCCTTCTCGTGTCTCGACCCCCCATGGTGATCGGAAGGCGCTGTTCATCTGCCCGCGATGGCGCAACCGCGCTGGCGAAGGGGATGGACAAGCCTTGATCGGCCCGTGGAGGTCCACCAAAGGTCTGGCTCAGCCTGGCGATGGAATCGCCGGGCCCGGGTCGCCGGAAGCCGGAGGCTTCGTATTGACGACAACCCGAGTGTCCATCGATGACGGGCGTTGCGGCCCTTCTGCGCTGGATCGGAGAGCTACTCCCCTTCGAGACTTGCGATTGTACCGGTCTGCCGCGGCCTGCAGCCGTGGCGGCGGGTACGCAGTTACCACAAGGCGGGGCGGGTTCTGCCAGCCGAGGTGCTCATCGAAGGGCCGGACTGGCTATGATCCACACCCCATGGCCGGCATCCATATCACCGACATCGAGGCCGCGATCAATTTCTGGCGTGAGCGCTCACCCTCGCCGGATGGGGTGTCGTTGGCCAGGGAGCTGCGTGCGCTGGCCGAGGTGTACGCGCTGCTGGTGTACTTTCACGAGACCGAGGCCGATGAGGCGACGCTGCCCGCCGAGGCCCGCGCGGCGTGGATGGCCTGGTTCGAGAGCACGCCCGACACGCCATGCATCGCCATCTGCTCGACCAGCCAGGGCGATGCGGTGTGCAAGGGCTGCGGGCGGTATTTCGAGGAAGTGCAGCGCTGGACCGAGATGAGTCCGGCCGAGAAGCGCGCCACCTGGCGCCGCATCACGCTCGAAGGGGATGCATGGCGCTTCAACCGCTACGCCGAGCGGGCGTTGTAGGGCAAGCGGCCGGCGGCGGGGCTGGTTCCGTGGCGTGAGGCCTCCATCCCCCTTCACCCCGCCAACGCCGCCTCGATGTCCGCCGCCAGCTTCTCCGGCGCGTCCTGCGGCGCGTAGCGCTTGATCACGCGCCCGTCCTTGCCGACGAGGAACTTGGTGAAGTTCCATTTGATGGCCTTGCTGCCGAGCAGGCCGGGGGCCTCGGCCGTGAGCCACCGGTAAAGCGGGTGCGCCTGGGCGCCGTTGACGTCGATCTTGCTCATCATCGGGAACGTCACCCCGAAGTTCTTCTGGCAGAACGCGCCGATCTCCTCGTCGCTGCCGGGGTCCTGGCCGCCGAACTGGTTGCAGGGAAAGCCCAGCACGACCAGGCCGCGCTCGCCGTAGGTCCGATGCAACTGCTCCAGCCCGCCGAACTGCGGTGTGAAGCCGCAGGCGCTGGCGGTGTTGACGATCAGCAGGGGCTTGCCGCGGAACTGGCCGAGCGCAACCGGCTGGCCGTCGATGGACTGGGCTTCGAAATCGTAGATGCTGGACATGCCGGGTTCCTGGATGGATTGCAAAAAAGAAAAAAGGACCATTGTGGCTCTACACCACCAACCGCGGGCAATGTGTCACCCATGCGTCTTGCCGCAACGCTGAGACGAGGGCATTCCCGGGCATACTGATTCGTAATAATTTGTTTACAGGCATTGAGACAAACGCATGGCTGCTGCCTACTCGGTCGCCTTGGTGGGGTTTGCGCAAAGCGAATCTGCGACCTTCGAGTCTTTTTTCCGTCTCGCCGCCCGCCGCCCTCCGGCTTATCTGGTGCAGGACGAGGTTTCGGACGCCCAGCTCCTGATCGTCAACGCCGACAACGCGCAGGCGGTCAACCTCGTGCGCCACGCCGGGCTGCCGGGCCGGGTGCTGCTGCTGGGTCACTCCGACGCCGGCACGGGCTGGCCGCTGCAGCGCAAGCCGGTGCGGCTGGTGGCGGTGCTGGCGGGCCTGGATGCCTTGGTGCGCGGTGCCGCCCGCGCCCGGCCGGCGGCGACGGTTTCCCAGGATTCGCCCGGGGCGGCGGCGCGCAGCGATTCGCTGCTGCAGGGGCTGGACGAGAGCATGCGCAGGGCAGGGGGTTCGGGGCGTGCTTCGGGCGCGGCAGGCGAGCATGCCGCGGCGCCCGCGCTCAGGACGGCGCGGAGAGCGGCCGACTCGGGCTTTCCCGTCACGCGGCCCATGCGGCGTGAGCCGCGCGCCGCGCCGCCGCCTGCGGGTCCGGGCGTGGTGCGGCTGACCGATTTTGGCGGGCTGGACGAATTGCCCTCGCCGCCACCGCGGCCCATCGAGCGATCCGGCCGGGCAAGCCGCCCGGCGCCCGGCGCCGACCAGGCCGGCTTGCCGGAGTTGCCGCGTGGCGACATGCTGCTGGTGGCCGAAAGCCTGGTCGAGGGCCGCATCCTGCACAAGCGGTTCAAGAGATACGGCCTGACCATCGACTGGTCGCGCGAAGCCAGGCAGGCGCTGGCGATGATGCAGAACCACGCCTATCGGCTGGTTGTCATCGACCGCCTCGCCGGTGAGCCCGACGCGCTGCAGGTCTGCCGCTCGGCCAAGCAGAAGAAAGGTCCGAAAGGCGCTCCGGTGGTGTTCATGTTCGCGCCCACGGCCGGCAGCATGGACCGCATGAAGGCGGGGCTGGCGGGCAGCGACGCCTATCTGTCGCGCTCGGTGGGCGAGGCCGACCTGTACCGCGCGCTGGCCCAGCATCGGCTGGTGAGCCTGAACGGCTTCGCCCCGACGAATATTGGATGACCCCCCGCGCCGCCTGCGGCGTCACCCCCCTGGAAGGGGGGCAACAGCAGCGGCCCGGCAAAGCCGGTTCCGCGCTGTTCTGGAATCAACTCCCTCTCCGGCGTGAGATGCCTGTTCCAGGATGCGGTGGAACCGGCTTTGCCGGGCCACTCGCATCGCCCCCTGGGGGGTGACGCCGAAGGCGGCGCGGGGGGTTACCCATGGAGATCATCCCGCCGGGCGATCTCCAGCAGGCGCTCGAGTTCGTGCGGATGCACGCGCTGGTTGTGGCGGTGCCAGAGCGCGATCAGGCCCATGACCCCGGCCACCAGCGTGCCGAAGGCGGTGAGGGCCATGAAGGCCGACCAGCCCACCGCGGTGGAGATGCTGTAGAGCGCGCCCAGGCCCAGGATGCAGGCCTGTTCGTTGAAGTTCTGCACCGCGATCGAGCGGCCCGCGCCCATCAGGTTGTGGCCGCGGTGCTGCAGCAGCGCGTTCATCGGCACCACCA